>NZ_JASCQN010000016.1:0-39865 GCF_030010475.1 Halomonas kalidii
CTCTCGCCGGCCATCTTCCTGGCGGCGGCCATGCTGCTCTGCTCGGTCGTCTCGCTGGCGCTGGGCACCTCCTGGGGCACGGTCGGCACGGTCGGCCTGGCGCTGATGGGCATCGGCGCGGGCTTCGACATCCCGATGTACTGGACCGCCGGCGCGGTGGTGTCGGGCGCCTTCTTCGGCGACAAGATCTCGCCGCTGTCGGATACCACGAACCTCGCCCCGGCGGTCACCGGCACGGACGTCTTCTCGCATATCAAGAACATGATGCCGACGACGATCCCGGCGATGCTGATCGCCTTCGTCATCTACCTGGTGGCGGGCTTCACCCTGATCGACGACGATGGCGCCTCCTTCGAGCGGATCGATGCCATCACCGCCGCGCTGCAGGCGAACTTCACCATCTCGGCCTGGCTGCTGCTGCCGGCGGTGCTGGTGATCGCGCTCGCGGTCAAGCGCATGCCGCCCATCCCGTCGCTGTTCGCCGGCGCCCTGGCCGGGGCGGTCACCGCCATGCTCGTGCAGGGGGTCGGCGTGCACGATGTGCTGACCTATGCCAACAGCGGCTATTCGATCGATACCGGCGTCGCCGCCATCGACAGCCTGCTCAACCGCGGCGGCATCCAGTCGATGATGTGGACCATCTCGCTGGTGCTCATCGCGCTGGGCTTCGGCGGTGCGCTGGAGAAGACCGGCTGCCTGGAGGCGATCATCCGCGCGATCATGACCAAGGTGCGTAGCTTCAAGGGAGTGCAGACCGCGGCGGTGCTGACCTCGGTGTCCACCAACCTGGTCGCCGGCGACCCCTACCTCTCCATCGCCCTGCCCGGCCGCATGTACGCCCCCACCTACCGCGGCATGGGCTATTCGACCCTCAACCTGTCCCGCGCCATCGAGGAAGGCGGAACGCTCATCTCGCCGCTGATCCCGTGGAACGCCGGCGGGGCCTTCGTGATCAGCGCCCTGGGACTCGGTATCGTCGAGGGCAATGTCGAGAACCTGCTGTACATTCCGCTGGCCTTCGCCTGCTGGCTGTCCCCGGTGATCGGCCTGCTCTATGCGCAGACCGGCCTGTTCTCCCCCCGCGCCAGCGAGGAGGAACGGCAACTCTGGCAGGAACAGGGCGAGGCCATCGCCACCGACCTGGGGGCCGCCGGCCCGGCCGGCGAAGCGCCCATCGCCAGCCCGCGGCCGTCGAGCTGACACCGCGCGCCGGGGCACTCGCTGCCCGGTCACTGGCACGCTGAGGCGGGATTGCTCATGACTGGTGAGCGGATCGATGTCTCGCCTGCCCCACCCGGAAACGGGTGGGGTTTTTCGTTGCCATCGATTGGCTGTGCCGAACGGCGGGATTCGCGCGCCACGCGGTTCATGCCAACGACGATGGATCGATCGCCCATGCGGAGCTGGCCTTGGGCGGCGGCATGATCATGTTGGGGGCAGCCCGGATGACACGACCGCCGGCGCTCTCAGCTCATCTTCAGGGCTATACGGAAGGCCCCCGTGTAGCCCGCCCCGCTTTCGGTCAGCTCCAGCACCAGCTCGTCTCCGCCACTGCGCCGGTAGATGCCGTCCCGGGCATTGCGCACATTGCGTGGCCCCCTCTCGGCATAGGGGGCCTGCTGATGCACCCGATCGGTCAGGGCGTCGTCGAAGTACAGCTGCGAGGTGAAGTCCAGGCCACGGCCGGCCTCGGGGTCGGCGCGGATCTTGAAGTGGATATGCACGGCCCGCCCCGAATACCAGCCGGGGTAGAGGGTGGTGAACCGGGCCATGCCACGGCTATCCGTCACCTGGTAGCCGCGCAGGAAGCGCTGTTCACGAGTATCGAAGCGCCCCGCGAAATCCTGCACTCCCGAGTAGACGCCCAAGGCGTCGCACTGCCAGAGATCCACCACCGCACCGGGCAGCGGCGTGCAGGCTTCGCCATCGAGCCGGGAGACGTGAAACGCCAGCACCACCGGCACACCCGGCTTGCGGGTACCATCGGTGGGGTCCGTACGAAGGTCGCTGCGCTCGAGCCGGGCATCCACGAAGTAGGGGCCCTCCGTCTGGCGCGGCCTGGCCACGCAGGTGGGTGCGCTAGCCTGCGCCCCGCCGGCTGATGCCGTGATGCTGCCCGCCCAGCCCCAGTGTGACGCGACGGCGGCCACCCCGGCGAGACGCAGCAACCGGCGTCGACTCAGCCCCTGAGGGCTCGGCATGCGGCCCCGTTTGGCCATCTCGCGACTCCTCGAACAATGCTTCCTGTAGCATAGCCCGCCTTGCTCAGGGGCAGCGGCATCCTGAGCGGGATTGATTCCCATCCGCGCGTGGCGCTAACGTAGTGATCTTAGTCCGCCGGATGACAGGGAGGGTTCACCCATGAGCGAGAGCAACGACAGGAGCATCATCAAGCGAGTCTATGTACCCGCCCACGTTCGTCAGCTCCCCAACGGCGAGCGGGTGAGGGTGCCGGGGCACTACCGCCCCCCCGAGAAATGAGCGACGACGGCCTCTGTCACTGATCTTTCGCCATGCGGCAGCCCATCACCGGCTACCACCGCGACGAGGAGGGCCACTGGGTGGCCGAGCTCGCCTGCGGCCACCACCAGCATGTGCGCCATCGGCCGCCCTGGGTCGAGCGTCCCTGGGTCACCAGCGAGGCGGGGCGCCGTTCGCGGCTCGGCATGCGGCTCGAATGCGTGAAGTGCGATCGGGGCGAGCCCCGCGACACCGCCGAGAAGACGCTAGACTAGTCTCGATATCTCGGTCGGGAGTCGACCCCATGGCCCAGTCCCGCGACACCCTCGAACGCTACCGGCAGAAACGCGAGGCCCGCCGTACCCCGGAACCCATCGCCGACGAAGCCCGCCGCGAGCAGAACGACGGGCCGATCTTCGTCATCCAGCTGCACGATGCCTCCACCCGGCACTACGACTTCCGTCTCGAGGTCGACGGCGTGCTGAAGTCCTGGGCGGTTCCCAAGGGCCCCTCCACCGACCCCCGGGTCAAGCGCCTGGCCATCCCCACCGAGGACCACCCGCTGGCCTATGCCGACTTCGAGGGCGTGATCCCCGCAGGCGAGTACGGGGCCGGCACCGTGCTGATCTGGGACCGGGGCCACTACCGTAACCTGAAGGAAGACAACGCTCCGCCCTCGGTCGCCGAGCAGCTCGCCGACGGCCACGCCACCGTCTGGTTGGAGGGCGAGAAGCTACGCGGCGGCTATGCGCTGATCCGCACGCGGCTCGAGCAGGGCAAGGACTGGCTGCTGGTGAAGATCGATGACGAGGCGGCGGATGCCCGGCGCAACCCCACCTCTACCGAGCCCGAGTCCGTCCGGTCGGGGCGCACCCTGGAGCAGATCGCGGCCGAGGAGGACCAGGACGGAAATGGACATTGACGGCCATCGCATCGACACCTCGAACCGCGACAAGCTGTTCTTCCCCGAGGCTGGCCTGACCAAGGGGGACCTGATCGACTACTACGCCCGGGTCGGCCCCACCATGCTGCCGCATCTAGAGCGCCATGCGGTGAGCCTGCAGCGCTTCCCCGATGGCCTGGACGGCAAGGGTTTCTACCAGAAGGACGCCTCGGACCACTTCCCCGACTGGCTCGAGACGGTGCGCTTCCCCAAGCGCGAGGGCGGCAGCTTCATGGCGCCGCTGATCACCGGCCGCGCGGCCCTGGTCTACCTGGCGGACCAGGCCATGATCACGCCCCACCTCTACCTGTCACCGGCCGATGACCTGGAACACCCCGACCGGATGATCTTCGACCTGGACCCGCCGGAGCACACCGAGGACTTCGCCGTCGTGCGACGTGCCGCGCTGGACCTGCGCGTCCTGATGACGGAGCTGTCGTTGACGGCCTGGGTGCAGACGACGGGCTCCAGGGGCTTCCATGTGGTAGTGCCGCTGGACGGGAGCCTGGATTTCGACACGGTCAGACGCTTCGCCCATGATGCGGCCCTGCTGCTGATCCGCCGCTGCGAGGATCGCTACACCCTGGCCCAGCGCAAGAAGAAGCGTCGTGGGCGGGTCTTCCTGGATGTGCTGCGCAACAGCTACGGGGCCACCGCGGTGGCACCCTATGCCGTACGCGCCCGGCCGGGTGCCCCGGTCGCCACGCCCCTGTCATGGTCGGAAATCGAGCGCGGGGCGAGCCCGCGTGACTGGACGATGCGCAACCTGTTTCGCCGCCTCGCCCAGAAGGCGGACCCCTGGGCGAACATGCCCGGGCACGCTCATGCGCTGGACGCGCATCGCGAAGCGCTCGCGGCCCTGCTGGACCGCGAGGCCCCCGCCGATGAGGAAGGATGACGCCTGAGGAATCGCTACCCCTTGGGTCCGAGCAACAGCCAGATGATCAGGCCCAGCACGGGGAAGAACAGCAGGATCAGGATCCACAGCAGCTTGGCGACCCCTCCCGCCGAACTCTTGGCGACCTTGACGATGGCCCAGATGACGATGATCAACCAGATCAGGCCCAGCAGGCCGCCCACTTCGATGCCCATATGCATGCTCCTTTGCTGTTCAATGGGTTGTCCGGTCATGGGTAGCATATCCCCATGACCCGGCACAATCGGAATTGGTGACCGCCAAGCCGAGCCGCGTTCAGCCGGGGGGCAGGTGCCCCATCTTGACGTAGACCCGCGCCCCTCCCGCCCCGGGGGAGGGCGTGTGGCGGCCCCCCGGCGGCAGGCGCAGCCAGCTGCCGGCCGGGTAGTCGCCGTGCTCGTCGTGGAAGGAACCCTCCAGTACCAGCAACTCCGCCCCGCCCCGGTAGTCGCGGGGGGCGAGCCGGACATTCGGCGCCCAGCGCTCCAGGGCCACCTGCTCGCCCTCGAAATCGTGGAGGGGCATTACCTCGAGCCCCTCCTCCTGCCCCTGCTGCCAATCGGCCGAGCGGGTATCGATGACCTTGCGCTCGGTGTCGTCCGGCGAGAATTGGTGCAGCTTGACGAAGAGGAGTGCCCCCTCGGCCCCGACCCGCGGCGCATGGGCGGTGCCGATCGGATTGCGCAGGTAGCTGCCCGCCGGATAGCGGTCGTGCTCGTCGGCAAACTCGCCCTCCAGCACCAGGATCTCCTCGCCGCCGCCGTGCTCATGGGAGGGGAAGGTGCTGTTCGGTGCATAGCGCACCAGCGAAGTGGCGCGGGCCACCTCCTCACCGATTCGATCCAGCATCATTCGCTCCACGCCGGGCGTGGGCGAGGCCACCCAACGGTAGGCCTCGGGGGTCACCACCGCCCGTCGGGAAAAGTCGGCATTGAGTCGCATGGCACCCTCCTCTCGGTGTTGGCCCACACCTTGCTTGTGAATGGCAGGCCCTCGCTCGGTAGAATGGGGGCTCCCCTCGCCATCCGCAAGGAGTCGCCCTTGGCCACCGGACTGCTCGTCAACGCCCTGATCTTCCTCGCCGCGGCCGTACTGATCGTGCCGGTATTCAAGCGCCTGGGGCTGGGCGAGGTGCTCGGCTACCTGGCCGCGGGGGTGGTCATCGGCCCCTCGCTGCTGGCCCTGGTGCCGGACGCCGAGGGGGTACTGCAGTTCGCCCAGGTGGGTATCGTGTTCCTGCTGTTCGTGATCGGTCTCGAGCTCAAGCCCGCGCGCCTCAGGGTAATGCGCAAGGCGGTGTTCGGCTTCGGCAGCCTGCAGGTGGCGGTGACCACTGCCCTGCTCGCCCTGGCCGCCTGGTCGCTGGGGCTGTCGCCGGCCGCGGCCCTGGTGGTGGGCTTCAGCCTGGGGCTCTGCTCCACGCCGCTGGTGCTGCACCTGCTCGGTGAGCACAAGGAACTGCAGACCCGCCACGGCCGCCACGCCTTCGCCCTGCTGCTGTTCCAGGACCTCGCGGCGATCCCGGTGCTGGCGGCCATCCCGATCCTCGCCGCCGATGCGCTGATGGCCGACGGCGCTGCCCCCCTGCTGCGCGAGGTGGCCCTCGCCGCCGGCGCCTTCGCCGGGCTGATCATAGGGGGTCGCTACCTGCTGCGGCCGCTGTTTCACTATGCCGCCGCCACCCGCAGCCGCGAGGTGTTCGCCGGCACCGCCCTGCTGGTGGTAATCGGCGCCGCCCTGCTGATGGAACTGGCCGGGCTCTCCATGGCGCTGGGCGCCTTCATCGCCGGCGTGCTGCTGGCCGACTCGGAATATCGCCACAACATCGAGGCCGACATCGAACCCTTCCGCGGGCTGCTGCTCGGGCTGTTCTTCATGGCGGTGGGAATGATGGCCGAGATCGGCCTGCTGGCCGAGATGCCGCTGGCGATCCTCGGCCTTACCCTCGGCCTGGTGCTGCTCAAGGGGCTCTCCGTCATGCTCGCCGCCCGGCTCTACCGCAGCAGTTGGAAGGCGGCCAGCAACCTCGCCGTGCTGCTCTCCCAGGGCGGCGAGTTCGGCTTCGTGCTGCTCTCCGCCGCGGCGGCCGCCGCGCTGCTCGACCAGGCCCTGGTCAGCCTGCTGATCCTGGTGGTCTCGCTCTCCATGGCGACGACCCCGCTGCTGTTCCAGTTGCATGTCCATGGCCTGCGCAGGCTGTTCGGCACGCAGCGCGCGAAACCGGCCTACGACCGCCCCAGCGATGAATCGCCGGAGATCCTGATCGCCGGCTTCGGTCGCTTCGGCCAGATCATGGGCCGTGCCCTGCAGGGGCTGAAGATTCCCTACACCGTCCTCGACTTCAATGCCGACCAGGTGGAGTTCGTACGCCGCTACGGCAACAAGGTCTATTTCGGCGATGCCTCCCGAACCGACCTGCTCGAGGCCGCCGGCGCCGGTCGCGCCAGGGTGCTGGTGGTGGCGGTGGGCGACCCCGAGGCTTCCATGCGCATCGTCGAGCAGGTCAAGCGCCGCTTCCCGCACCTCAGGCTCTATGCCCGCGCCCGCAACCGCTACCACGCCCACCTGCTGATGCGCGCCGGGGTCACCAACCTCGTGCGCGAACTGCTGCCCGCCAGCCTCGAGCTGACCCGCGAGGCCCTGATTGGCCTGGGCATCTCCCGAGACCAGGCCCAGCACACCATCGACACCTTCCGTCCCCACGACGAGCAGGCGCTGAGGCGACAGCTCGAGGTGTTCGGCAACGAAAAGAAGCTGATCCAGACCATCCAGGAAGCGGCGCGCGAGCTCGAGGCCCTCTACGAGGCTGACGAGGACATCGCCACGCGCATGGAGGAGATTCCGCACCATCGCGACCGCACACCGTGACGCGCCCTCAACCGAGGCGCCACCATTCCGGCAACCGCGTGCGCACCTCGCGACGGGCGAAGCGGTCGTCCATCAGCACCACCGTGCCGCGATCCTCGGGGCCACGGATCACCCGGCCGGCCGCCTGTACCACCTTGATCAGCCCCGGGATCCGGTAGGCGTAGTCGTCGCCTTGCCCGAAGCGGGTCTCGAGGCGTGCCTTGAGCACCTCGTTGAAGGGGTCCGCGGGCGGCAGCCCCAGGGTGGCGATGAAGGCGCCGATCAGCCGGTCGCCGGGCAGGTCGATGCCCTCGGCGAAGGCACCGCCCAGCACCGCGAAACCGATGCCGCGGCCGGCCGGTAGGAAGCGCCCCAGGAAGGCGTCGCGCTCGGCCTCCTGCATCCCGCGGGTCTGGGCCCAGACGGGGACGTCGGGATGCCGCTCACGAAAGCGCGCCAGCACCATCTCCAGGTAGGCGAAACTGCTGAAGAAGGCCAGGTAGTGCCCCGGCCGCCGGTGATACTGCCCGGCCAGCTCGGCGACGATGGGGGCCGTGGAGCGTTCGCGGTCGCGCAGCCGGGTCGAGATGTCGCCACGCACCCGCACCTCGAGCTGCTCGGCGGCGAAGGGCGAGGCCACCGCCTGCCAGACGCTGTCCGCGGGCAGGCCCAGCAGGTCGCGATGGTAGTGGCCGGGGCTGAGGGTCGCCGAGAACAGCACCGCACAGTGGGCCGCGGCGAACCGCGGGGCCAGGAAGTCCGCCGGCACCAGGTTGCGCAGCCCCAGCACCGCCCGGCCGCGCCCCCGCCGCGTCAGGTCACACAGCGAATGCTCGCCGAACTGCTCGGCCAGGTGGCAGAAGGCCAGCGCCTCGAAGAGCAGCTCCTGCAGCTCGGCGCTGCCGCCCTCGGGATGCTCCCCCAGGTAGTCGGTGATGGCGGCGACGGCCCGCTGCAGCGCCCCCGACATGCCCTTGGGCACACCGTCCAGAAGGCAATAATCCGGCCGTTGCCCATCGCCCTCCTCTGCCGGGCCCGAGTCGCGCACCAGCTGCTGCCACTGCCGGGCGAGCCGGCCCAGGGGCCCGGCCAGGGCCGGCGGCGCCGAGCGGCGCAGCCGGTTGAGCCGCCCCTGGTCGAGTTCGGCGCTGTACATGCCCCGGGCCCGCTCCACCAGGTTGTGGGCCTCGTCCACCAGCAGGCCGAGCCGCCAGTCGTTGGCCCGGGCCAGCCCGTGCAGCATGGCGTGGTGATCGAACCAGTGGTTGACGTCGCCCACGGCCACGTCGCACCAGCGGGCCAGCTCCTGGCCCAGGTAGTAGGGGCACACCCGATGCGCCAGGGCCACCTCGCGCAGCGACTCGCGGTCGAGCCAGCCCCGCGCCACCGCCGCCTGGCGTGCCGCCGGCAGCCGGTCATAGAAGCCCGCCGCCAGCGGGCAGGCCTCGCCATGGCACGCCTTGTCCGGGTGCTCGCAGGCCTTGTCCCGGGCGACGAGTTCCAGCACCCGTAGCGGCGGCTGCCTGCACTCGGACGGCGCCTCGCCCGCCGCCGGGGTCACTCCGGTACCCAGCACCGCCAGGGTGTCCAGCGCCAGCCGCCGCCCCGGGGTCTTCATGGTCAGGAAGGCCAGGCGATCCAGCCCCCGGCGCGGCATGGCGGCAAGCATCGGGAAGAGGGTGCCGAGGGTCTTGCCGATGCCGGTGGGCGCCTGGGTCAGCAGGCAGCGTCCGGTGGCCGCCGCCTTGTAGACGCCCTCCGCCAGCTCACGCTGTCCCGGCCGGAAGGCGGCATGGGGAAAGGCGAGCTCGCGCAGGGCCGCATCGCGACGCAGGCGATGCTCGGCCTCCTGCCCGGCCCAGGCCAGGAAGCGCCGGCACTGGGCCTCGAAGAAGGTCGTGAGTTCGGCCGCCGAGGCCCGCTCGGTCAGCAGCGTCTCGCGGCCGGTGGTGATCTCCAGGTAGACCAGCGCCAGGGTGACGCCCTCCAGGCCCCGCTCGGCACACAGCAGGGCGCCGTAGACCCTCACCTGGGCCCAGTGCAGGGCGCGCTGGTTGGCGGCCATGCGCGACAGGTCGCCGCGATGGGTCTTGACCTCCTCCAGGCGGTTGGCTGCCGGGTCATAGCCGTCGGCCCGGCCGCCGACGACCAGGCCCTCGAAGCGGCCCGAGAGGGGCAGCTCGGCCTCATACCCTTCACCGCGGCGCCCGGCCACCAGGGCGTGGCCGGCGATCCCCTCCCGAGCGCTGGGCGCAGGGGTGAAGCGATGATCGAGGTCGCCCTCCCGGGCGGTGAAATCGCACAGCGCCCTGACCGCGACACGGTACTCGCCTTCGCTCATTCCGTGTCCTGCCAGCGAACATGGCACACCACGGCGGGGATGCCGCGAGCGTGGAAGAAGGCCAGCCAGCGGCGCTGGTTGTCCTGCAGGCGGTCGCCGGGGCCCTTCACCTCGATCAGCCGGTAGCGGCGACCGGCGGCATCGGCTTCGGGAAGGAACTGGATCAGGTCCGGCAGGCCGGCGCGGTTGGCCTTGAGATCGGCCAGCAGCCGCTCGAAGCAGGCCCGCAGGTCCGGCGTCGGGATAGCGGCGAGCGCCTGCTCGAGCAGCGCCTCGGTGAGCACGCCCCAGTGCACGAAGGGCGAGACGATCCCCTGTTTCTCGCCCCAGGTGTGCCGTATCGCCTCGCGGTAGCTGCCATCGTCGAGCCGGCCCAGGCAGGTGTCGAACAGCGCCCGGCGCCGGGCGACGAAGTCCTCGCGGTGGAGATCCGCCGGTCCACCGTGGAAGGGGTGGAAGAAGGCGCCGGGCAGCGGGGCGAACACGGCCTCCCAGCAGAGCAGCCCGAACAGACCGGTGAGCAGGGTGTTCTCCACATAGTGCACCGGCGACGAGGCGCTGCTCAGGTGGTCGCGCACCGCGAGCTCCACGCTCGCCACCGGGCCGGGCAACGCGAGAGCCCAGCGCTCGGTGACGGGCTCGGGGACACTCGCCACCGGCGGCAGGCCCAGCCGCCGCCTCAGCCGCGGGCGCAGTCGCTCCAGCGCCTGGTACTCCTGCTCGCCGAGCGCCTCACGGGCGGCCCGCTCGGCGAGCTGATGGGCGCAGGCATGCTCGCCCATCCGCTCCAGCAGGCGCAGGCGGCGGATGCGCGGCTCGCCTGGCCCGGCCTCGGCATAGAGGGCGAGCGCCCGCTCGCGTTCCCCGGCACGCTCGGCGACCACGCCCAGTTGCAGGAGCAGCCGGGCCCGGCGCCCCGCCAACCAGCCGTTGTCGCCGTTTACCGCCGGCAGTTCGGTGCGGAGCGACTCGAACGAGTCACCGGCCTCCAGGCGTTCGCGCAGTCGATGCAGGGCTAGGTAGGCGTCGACCTCCTCGCGGCACTGGAAGGCCCGCGATTCGGGGGTGAAGGCGACCCGCTCGAAGCGCTGCACCCCCAGTTCGGCGAGCACGAACTCGGCCCAGTCCTGGCGCAGGTTGCCGAAGAACATCAGCCGCAGCCGATCGCAGGTCTCCATCACGGCCAGGCGCACGATGCGATCGGGCGCCTCGGGCCACCAGGCGGCCAGCCGACGGCCGTCGCCGAGGCGTGGCGCCAGCGCCTCGTACAGCGCCGCCTTGCCGGTCGCGGCGGGCAGCCCGGCGGCGGCGATCTCGTCGGCAAGCGCCCGACGCAGCTCGGGCAACCGCAGCTGGCGGAAGAGGTCGTCGAGGGTCAGCCCGGGATCGGGCTCGACCCAGCCGGCGTCGATCAGCGGCGAGAGCGCCGCGGCGGTATCGCCGATCTCGGCATAGACGAGCCTCGCGAGGCGGAAGTGCTCGCCCTTGCGCATCACCATGCGCACCAGCAGAGCCTGAGCCGCACGCGGCAGGTCCTCGAAGGTCGCCAGGAAGTCCCGTTCGGCCTCGCCCAGCAGGTCGGCGTGGCGCTCGCTCACCCAGCCCAGCACGAAGCGGAAGTTGGCCAGGTAGTAGAAGGGATCCTCGAGGGAGGCGGCGGGCGAGATACTGGTCATACATCCATGATATCAGCCTCGACAGGCTGGCTCACCGTTTCTCGGGGCTGATCCGACGACAGGCCTGCGAGGAGGCGCTGTAATCCCCTCCCTGGGCGCTACTTTGGCCTTCCCTGGCAAAAGACCTCCTCTTCGGCCTGTCCCCGGCGCCCCTCGTCATATCCAGCCAGCTCGGCGATCACCTCGGCGGCGGGGACCTCGCGACAGCCGCTGGCGTTCTGCCCGGCCCATAGCGGCGAGAAGTCACCACTGCCCTGCGCTTCCGCGGCGGCACGCAGCGGGGCGATGGCCGCGGTGGCGAGCGGAAAGGCCGGGGCGACCTCGCCGATGGGGCCGAGCTCGCGCATCAAGCGGGTGACGATGCCCCGCGCCGGGCGGCCGCTGTAGAGGTTGGTCAGGGCCGTGTGGCGAGCCGCCTCGCTCATCAGCGCCTGCCGGTGAATCGGTGTGGTGGTCGCCTCCGGGCAGCACAGCAAGGCGGTGCCGACCTGCACGGCGTCGGCGCCCAGCGCCAGGGCCGCCGCCACTCCGCGGGCATCGCCGATGCCGCCGGCGGCGATCACCGGCACCTCGACCGCCGCCACCACCTGGGGCAGCAGGGCGAAGGTGCCGACCTGGGTGGTGAGGTCGTCGGAGAGGAAGAGGCCACGGTGGCCGCCCGCCTCGAGCCCCTGGGCGATGATCGCATCGGCGCCCCGGGCCTCGAGCCACAACGCCTCCTCCACCGTGGTGGCCGACGACAGCACCGTGGCGCCCCAGGCCTTGACCCGCTCGAGCAGTGCCGGCGCCGGCAGCCCGAAGTGGAAGCTGACCACCTCGGGGCGGACGGCCTCCAGCAGATCGCAGGCCTCGTGGTCGAAGGGCCGGCGACCGGCGCCCGCCGGCACGCTCTCGATGTCGAGGCCGAACTCGGCGTAGTAGGGCGCCAGCGCCCGGTGCCAGCGCGCCTGGCGGCCGGCGTCGGGCTCGGGGGGCGTATGACAGAAGAAGTTGACGTTGAGCGGTGCGCGAGTGCGCGCTCGGATGGTTTCGAGTTCACGCGCCATGGCGTCCGGCCCCAGCATGGCGCAGGGCAGTGCCCCGAGGCCGCCGGCCTCGCAGACCGCCACGGCGAGGTCGCCCCCCTGCACGCCCGCCATGGGGGCCTGGAGGATGGGCAGGTCGATGCCGAGCTGTTGCTTGAGGATCACGGGTTCTCTCCCTGGTCGGGCGTGTCGCTGGAGCGATCGCGGCGCCTCGGGCCCAGGGTATCGGCCACATGGGCGCCACGCTCTCCCATGGGCCGCGACTCGCCGATGGTGGTGTCGTGCCGGGTCTGGCGCTCCATTTCACCGTTGATCTCGGCACCGAGCAATACGACGAAGGCGGAGAGCCAGAACCACAGCATCAGTACCACCACCGCGCCCAGCGAGCCATAGAGTTCGCCCAGATTCACCACATGGCCGACATAGAGCGAGAGCCCACCGGAGCCGAGCAACCACAGCAGGGTGGCGGTGACGGTGCCGACGCTGACCCACTCCCAGCGCGGCGAGCGCCGATAGGGGCCGAAGCGGTAGAGCACGGCAATGACGAACATCATCAGCAGCAGCAGGACCGGCCAGCGCAGCCAGCCGATCACCCTGACCGGGGTGTCGTCGAGGCCGAGCATGCCGATGGCCAGGGGAACGAGCGCGATGAACACGATGGTGACCTGGGTCAGCACGATCAGTCCCAGGGTCAGGGCGGCGATGACCAGCGTGCGGTGGCCCAGGCCGCGGCGCTCGTCCTCGCCGTAGACGACGTTCAGCCCGACGATCAGGCCACGCACGCCCTTGGAGGCCACGTACATCGCTATCACCAGGCTGGTCAGGGCCGTCAGGCTCAGCCCGGTATCGGTGTTGTCGCCGATCTTGCGGGCCTGCTCCTCGATCAGCTTCGCCCCGTCCTGGGGGAGGAAGCGACTCAGTTCGATGATCTGGCGTGCCATGTCCTGGGGGTCGAGCACCAGCGCCCAGAGCGAGATGACCGCCGCGATGCCGGGAAACAGCGACAGCAGGGCATAGAAGGCGATACCGGCGGCCAGCATGGTGAGACGGTCGTCGCTCATCTCCTGCTTGACGCGCCACAGGATGTCCAGCCAGCCGGGGCCGGAGATCTCCCGCGGCTGCTCGGCACGACGGCCTCTCGGGGGGATCGACATGGGCGCCTCAGGGTTGCCGTGCCGGGCGCAGGACCATGCGCGAGGCGCGGATCTCGATGTCGAAGCGGTCGAGGAAGCTCATCCCCAGCAGGGCGACGTCGCCCTCCAGGCCCGGACTGATCGAGCCGCGCACCTCGGCGGCGGAAAAGCCCCCCAGGCTGACCTCGTCGAGGATGGTGAGATCGCCGCGCACCCGTCCATTGGCTGTATTGAACCAGGCCGAGCCCACCCGCTCCAGGCCCAGCCGGTCGGCCAGGCCGGCGGGCAAGGCCACGTAGGTGGCCCCGGTATCGAGCAGGAACTCCACCGGCTCGCCGTTGATGCGGCCGGTGGCCATGAAGTGACCCGCGCGGTTGCGCTCCAGGGTGACCGGCTCGCCCTCCCCCACGGCATTGACCAGGTGGGCATTGGGGTTGCGCTGACCCTCGAGAAAGCCCTGGAACCACCAGGTGCCGACACCGATGAACAGCGCCCAGAACAGCAGCATCATGCCGAGCCCGGCACGCCGCGTGAAGTCTTGGTCGCTCATCCGCCGTCCTCCCTCGCTCTGCCCAACGACAGCGGCCGCTGGATGCCACGACAGCATTGACACCGACGTCCGGCGCTGTCTACCCGCCGACAGCACGCCGATCGCGAAGTGTCGGCCTTGCTCCGCCCTCGTCGTTGCCACGGGGCCGGCTTTCCTACTCGAGCTCCTCTCGCCACAACTCCCAATGACCGCCATCGTCGGCGGAACGCTCCCGCCCCCAACTGCCGTGCAGTCGCCCGTCGTCCGCCGTCGCCTCGAGCACGCCCAGCCCCTGCTCAAGACCCAGGGTCCAGCCGAAATGCAGGCGCCCCGCCTGCACCTCACCCTCCAGATGGCCCAGGCCCAGTCCGTAGGTGAACACCCCCTGGACCCGGTCGCCCTGCCGCTCGAGCACCAACCACACCGGCAACTCCCCCGAGGCATCGCCGAGCGTGCCCTGGAAGGTACCCGCGAAGGGCTGCCCGGCGGCAGGCACTGCCGGGTCGATGACCAGCTCACCCTCTCGCCGCGGCCGCAGCACGGCCGGTTCGGTGGCACGCCCCAGGCGCACGATGCCCTCCTGGATGTCACGATCGTCCAGGAAGCCCGCCAGGCGACCGATCTCGTCGGCCACGCCGTCGATCCGCTCGCGGGCCGCGGCGAAGTCCGGCTCGGCCCGGGCGAAGGCGTCGCGGCGCTCGGCCAGGGCCGCGGCCAGCCCCCTCAGCCGGTCCGAGGTCAATGGATGGGTGGCGTCGGCCAGATGGGCCCGATAGGCCGTCTCGTCGGCGAAGTGCCAGCGATTGGGTTCCCAGTGGGCCAGCAGCGTGAAGAAGACGCTCATGCCCAGCGGCGGATAGGCGAGCCGGGCCATGACGTCCAGGGCGAAATCGTCGGCCTCGGCCTCGTGACGGCGGGCCGCCTCCCGGGACACCTCGGGCCCGTAGCCCGGATGGCGGTGCAGGGCATGCCCCAGCTCGTGGAGCAGCACGAAGACCACCGAGGAGGTGAAGATCTTGCCGTAGAGTTCCATCACCTCCTTACGCTCCCGTACGTCATCGGGTACCCCCAGCGCCGCGAGCGGCGGCGGGTAGCGCCCCTCGGGAAACGACTCGGGCCGGCGGTGACGCAGCATGGCCAGGTACTGTGAGGGCGTCTCGATCGACAGGCCCTCGAGCTGGAGCCAGGCCATGGCCAGGGCGAGGTCACCGAACAGGCGCAGCGAGGCCACCGACATCACCACCTGGCGGCGGCCATCGGCCAGGGTCTGCTGGTAGTAGCAGAAGGGCTCGCTGGCGGGCACGGGGCAACGCAGCGGGAAGGCGAGCTCGACGCCTGCCAGCCGGCCGCGCTCCTCGGCCTCGAATGCCGGCGACAGGTCCTCGTCTAGGACGCGGTGGATGTCCTCGGGGGTGATCCTCGACCAGTACGCCAGGGTCGCCTCGTCGTAGAGGCCGGCCATGCCCGCGGCCGGTGAGGCCAGCAGCCAGCAGGACAGGGCCAGGCCGAGCCGCCAGCCGGTATTCACGGCCGGTCCCTGCCCTGATGGTAGAGGGCCGCCGGCGCGGAGAAGCGGGCATCCGGCGGCTCCCCCCGGGCATCGGTACCGTTGGCCCAGTCGCTGAAGGCGGCATGGTCGCCCCAGCCGTCCAGCCAGGCGGTACGCATCAGTCGCAGCTTCACCTGGCGCAGGTCGCCACGCTCGGCCACGGCCTGGCTGCCCTCCGAGGAGGAGGCGTCGACCAAGGCATTGAGGGTGAAGAAGAGTCGACGCAGCTGGGCCTGCTCCAGGGTGGGGTCGATGCCCCCGGCCTCCGGGACGAGCCCGGAGTAGCTGGCCAGCGTCGGGGCATCGCCGGTCGTCATGGGCGGTGCCGAGGTGGCCTGGACGGCGCTGTACAGCGAGATGCCCAGGGCCACGCTGCCGAACAGGGCGAAGAAGAGTCCCGGCGCAGCGCGGTTCAGCACCACCTCGGTGCCGCCGGGCAGGGTCACCTTGCCGTCGCTGTCGCGGTGGGTGGGCACCGCCAGGAACAACCGGTATCCGAGATAGATGGCCATGCCGGCGAACAGCACGACCAGGATGCGCTCGATGGCACGCAGCATGACGGGGTCCATGGCGGCAACTTCCAGTGGGCTGGGCGGAATCCTTCCAGTCTATGTCACCTCAGGCGCCGTTGCGCACCTCCCAGTCGCGAGCGGCCTGCTGGCCGCGGGCCTGGTTCACGGCCAGGCAGACCAGGATGGCGACGATGAACAGCGCCGCACAGAGCAGGATCGAGGCCTGCAGGCCCACCAGCGACTGCAGCAGCCCCAGGGCGATGATGCCGAAGACCCCGGCCAGCTTGTTGGCCAGGCCCCAGAAGCCGAAGAACTCGGCGGCCTTGCGGGTCGGCGAGAAGAGTCCCACCAGGGCGCGGCTGGCCGACTGGCTCGAGCCCAGGCTGAGGCCGGCCAGGCAGCCCACCACCAGGAAGAGGTGCTGCGCCTCCCAGCCGAGACCCAGTCGCGCATTGAGGAAGGCGGTGACCTCGGGGGTGGCCCAGATGGCGAAGATCGCCGCTACCCAGAGCATCAGGGTGATCAGGTAGGTGACCTTGGTGCCGATGCGGTCCTGGATGAAGCCGAACCCCAGCGCCCCCGCCGCGGCGGTGACCTGCACGATGATGAACATCAGGTTGCGGATCGCCTCGTCCCAGCCGATCACCTGGGCGCCGTAGATGAAGGCGAAGGCGATGATGATGTAGACCCCGGCCATGGAGAACAGCAGCGAGACCAGGAAGATGCCCAGGTCGCGGAAGCGCCGGAGCTCGTGCAGGGTGGTGGCGACCCGCTCCCAGGCGATCCGGTGGTAGGGCATGCCGGGGGGCTGCGGGGTGCCGCGCTCCCTGACCCACATGAAAGTGGGGATGGCAGTGACCAGGAAGAAGCCGGCGGCGAAGGGGCCGACCCAGCGGATACGCTCGAAGTTCTCCGCCGTGGCCTCGCCCAGCGCCACCAGGGTGAAGCCGGCGGCGAACAGCCCGCCGACATAGCCCAGCGCCCAGCCGAAGCCGGAGATCTTGCCCAGGTCCTCCGGGGGGCCGAGGTCGGGCAGGAAGGCGGCGATGAAGGACTCGCCCATGGAGTAGGCGTAGTTCGACACCACGATCAGCACCAGGCCCAGTACCACATAGCCCGGCGCCACGAAGTAGAGCATCGCGGTGGTCGCCACGGTGGCCAGGTAGCTGGCGAACAGGAAGCGCTTCTTGGCGGCGTGGTAGTCCATCACCGCCCCGCACAGGGGCCCGGTGACCACCACCAGCAGGTAGCTCACCGCCAGCGCCAGGCTCCACAGCAGGTTGGCCAGCCGGTAGTCGCCGCCACGGTCGCCGACGATCACCGTGGTGAACAGCTCGCCGAACACCACGGTGATGATCAGCAGCGTATAGGCCTGGTTGGCGAAGTCGAACATCGCCCAGCCGAAGATTTCCTTTCTCGTTGCCCGCTGCCGGGGCGATGTGCCGGCAGCCGCTGGAACCACACTCATGCGCGCCTTCCTTGCCATGCAGGGGCCGGACCCCGTCAGCCCCCTAGCCTACCAGCAAATCAGGCGAGTCGAGCATTCACTGCAGCGGCGGCCCCTTGAGCTCGACGGTATTGCCCATGGGGTCGCTCAGGTAGAGCGAGGGCCCGCTGCCTTCGGCACCGTAGCGGATCTTCTCCTCGCCGACCTCGATGCCGAAGGGCGCCAGCTCGGCACGGATCGCCTGCGCGTCGAACGGCTCGACGCGCAGGCAGAAGTGGTCCAGGTTGCGCCCCGCGGCAGCGGGCGCCGGGCCGCCCCGGCGGCCCAGTTCGCTCTCCACCGGCACCAGGTCGATCAGCGCGGCCCCGGCACGCAGTTGGATCAGGCCGAGGTCGTCGTTGCGGCGTTCGATCTCGCAGCCCAGTGCCTCCACGTAGAAACGCAGCATGGCGTCGAGATCGGTGACGCGCAGCACCAGGTGGTCGAGGCCGGTGATTCTCGGCATGGCCGCTCTCCTGCCGGCAGGGTTGGAGAAGGCTCAGACCAGGTCGCGAGGCACGGTCTCGTCCCAGGTCCGGGCATAGATGCGAGTGTCGCCTTCCCAGGCGTCCAGGGTCGCGCGGAGACGGAAACTGTCGGCATCGCTGGTCATCAGCGTACGGGTCAGGGTGCGTACCTCCCAGTCGCCGCGCTTGAAGCTGCGTCGCCACTCCGTCCAGCCGCTGACGCTGTCGTAGTTGCCATAGGCGTAGCTGTAGCGCTCGGTGACCCTGGCGGCGATCTCCAGGTCGATGTCGTCGAGACGGTAACGCCCTTCGTCGTTGACCACCTCCAGGGTGGTGCGATCGTTGGCCAGGTCGCGGATCACCTGCCAGGTCTCCTGGGTGGGCTGCAGCAGCGTCTTGGCCAGCGGGGCGGCCCCTTCCGGCTCGCCGAAGGACGGCAGCGCCGACTCCTCGGCGGGCCGCGGCGCCCGCACCGGGAGGATCAATCGGCACCGGCTCGGCCGGATCGTGACCCGGGCCGGCTCCGGGGCCGGCCAGGCCAGCGGCCAGTAGCTGGTGGAGAGCGCCAGGCGAACGGCATGCCCGGCGGCGAACTGCTGGGCGATGTGCTTGAGCTTGACCTGCACCCGATAGCGGCGCCCGGGCTCCAGCGGCTCGGGATGCTCGTCGCTGTCGCGGTGGGTGAGGTTGAGCAGCCCATAGGAGACCCGGGTGGCCTTGTCGTCCTCGGCGATGTCGGAGAGGCGCAGCGCCACCATGGCCACCGGCTGGTCGGCCGCGAGCTCCAGCTCGACCAGCGGCTGGCCGCAGATCTCCAGCGGCGCCTCGAGGCGAGGCGTCTGGAAGATCAGCGAGCCGCCATCCTCGTCGCGCTGGTCGTGGGGCAGGTCGGGCGGGGCATTGTAGGAGCACCACTTGCCGGCGTAGAGCCCCACCGAGAGCGGCGAGCGGATATCCAGGCTGGCCTCGTCATCCTCGCCGTCGTCCTCCGGCAGCAGGTCGTGGCCGGCGGAGAGCCGGAACGAGGTCGGCAGGACATTCGGAGACGGCCAGGTCGGCTCGGCCACCCAGCGCCCGGGGCGTACGTCGTAGCGCGCCGAGGGGGGGACCGACTCCTGCATCCAGACGCGCAGCATGGGCTCCCCCATGATCCCGGTGTCGATGCCCTTGAGCCACTGGTCCCACCAGCGCAGCGAGTCCTGCAGGAAGCCGATGGCCGGCCCCGGCACGCCCAGGTGCGGGTACTTGTGGGCCCAGGGACCGACCAGCCCCTTGCGCGGCACCTCGAGCCCGGCCAGCAGCCGGAACACCGCGTTGCAGTAGCCATCGGCCCAGCCACTGACGGCATACACCGGGCACTGGATGCGCGAGTAGTCCTCGCACACCGAGCCGTGCTTCCAGTAGTCGTCGCGGCGCTGGTGCTCTAGCCACTTGGCCAGCCAGAGGCCACTGCCGTCCAGGCGCTCGAGCCACATCTCGCGCCAGCGCTCGCCCACCAGTTCGGGATCCGGCGGGCAGGCGTTGCCGTCGAACATGGTCGAGGCCCAGGAGAGGTTGTCGGCCAGCAGACAGCCACCCATGTGGTGGATGTCGTCGGCGTAGCGATCGTCGGTGAAGCAGAGCGTGATCACCGCCTTGAGCTGGGGCGGCTGCAGGGCGGCGATCTGCAGGCCGTTGAAGCCGCCCCAGGAGATGCCGATCATGCCCACCTCGCCGGTGCACCAGGGCTGGGCCTCGAGCCAGGCGAGGATTTCCAGGCCATCGTCCAGCTCCTGGGGCAGGTACTCGTCGGTGAGCACGCCATCGGACTCGCCGGTGCCGCGGATGTCGACCCGCACCCCGGCATAGCCGTGGCCCGCCCAGTAGGGATGACTCTGGACATCGCGCTCGGCGGTGAGGTCGCGCTTGCGATAGGGCAGGTACTCGAGGATCGCCGGTACCGGGTGGCGCTCGGCATCCACCGGGCGCCAGATGCGTGCCGCGAGGCGGGTGCCATCCGCCAGGGGTATCCAGGTCTCCTCCTCCTGCACCCGGCGGGGAAAGTCGTTCACGATACGCATGGCCCTGCTCTCCTTGTCCCTTGTGGTCTTGCTCGGCCCCGGACGTCCTCAACCCCGGATGTCGTCGAACTCGAAGCCCAGCCGCGAGGCCAGGCTGTCGTAGTTGGCCAGCAACTGCGTTTCATCCCGCGCCCCCATCCAGACGTGGGCCAGGGCATAGCTGTAGCTGTCCTGCTCGGGTAGGGTCGACAGGCGCTGGCCGACCATCACCTGGAGCGCGATGTGGGTGCCGGGGAATTCCGCCTCCAGGGCGGCGATCTCGGCCTCGCCGGGCACCCGGGTCACCACCGCATCGCCGAAGAACACCCGGTAGAAGAACTTGGCGGCCATGGGGAATTCCCCCTGGCGCGACGGCATGTCGGGTCGCTGGCCCAGCGCCAGGTCGATGGTCACCTGCTGGTGGCTGATACCGTCGACCTTCTCGAACAGGTCGCAGTGCGACTGGGAGATCCGGGTGTTGATCTCGAGCAGCCAGATCCGCTCCTGCACCTCGTCCCAGTAGTATTCGATATTGAAGGCGGCGTTGTCGTAGCCGATATGCGTCATGACCGTGCGCGTCAGCTCGGTCATCTTCTCCTGCACGTAGCCGGGCAACCCCGAGGGGTAGCGGTAGTGGAAGAAGCTCAGCACCTGGGGGTAGCGCAGCGAGTCGACGATACCGTAGCTCACGACCTCGCCCTGGAACACGTAGCCTTCCACGGTGCACTGCCAGCCTCCGATGATCTCCTCGGCCATGCAGAAGTGACCATCGACGGCGGCGATGTCGGGGGGCAGCCGCGCGTGCTCCAGTACCGTATTGAAGGGGTCGGCGATCAGGCCGATCTGCTCGCGCAGCTGCTCGATGGCCAGGTAGAAGGTCTCGGGGCTATCGATGAGGAAGCCCAGCCGGGAGCCCGAGGACTTGATCGGCTTGACGAAGAAGGGGATATACAGCCCCGCCTCGCCGATCCGCGTCAGGGCGTCATCGTCGAAGGGATCGAAGGCGGTGAAGGCAGGGATGAAGTCGGGAATCACCTCGCGCTGGACCCGTCGGCTCCAGTACTTGTGCTCGCACTTGAGCAGACTTTCCAGGGAGGTGGAGCGGGTGCCGAAGCGCTCGCAGAGGATCGGCAGCATGGTCGACACCGGGAAGTCCATGTAGCCGACGATGGCATCGATGGAACCATCGAAGGCCTCGAGCTCCCGCGTGGCCCGTTCCAGCATCTCGCCGATGGGAAAGATCTCGGTCTCGTAGACCTCCTCGGGCTCGATGACGCCGTGAAAGCGGTAGTGCTCGGCGCCGCGCAGCGTCCCGAGCCGCTGCCGATTGAACTCGTCCAGCCCCACCACGAAGAGATTCTTCTGGTTCATGTCACGATTCGTCACCCGCGGGGGTGGCGCCTCCTCGACGGGACCACCGGCGGGCAGGCCGGCGGCTGTCCTCGAAGCATAGCTTACGGCTGCCGCCGGGGCGGACCGGCCACCGCCCTTGCGTTGGCAGCCCGCGGATGACACCCCCCTCGGCATCGACTAGGTTGGAAACGGGAGGTTACCCACAGGTAACTTTCGATCCGCGCCATGCGTGCCGCGATGATCGAGCATGACGGGGGAACTGACGGGCGCATGAAAAGATGGCTACTCCTTGCGGTCTGCTTACTGCTGCCTCTTCCGGTGTCGGCGAGCCTGGAAGGCCTCACCTTCAACACCGAAGAGTATCCGCCGTTCAACTTCCTCGATCGGCAAGGAGAAATCGACGGCACGGCGACACGCCTGCTGCGGGCCGCCCTGGAACAGGCCGGCCTGTCGGTCACCTTTCGCCTGCTGCCCTGGGCGCGGGCCTATACCGAGGCCCGAATGCGCGACAACCACTGCGTCTACTCGACCACGCGGACCGAGGAACGGGAGCCGCATTTCACCTGGATCGGCCCGCTGGTCACCAACGAGTGGGCCGCCTTTGCCCTGGCCGACAGCCCGCTCGAGGCGGACTCCCTGGACGACCTGTCGTCGCTGCGGGTGGGTAGCTTTCGCGAGGATGCCGTCGGTCAGTTCGTGGCGCAACGGGGAATGACCGTGGTGGTGGCGTCCACCGAGCGGGAGAACATCGGCCGCCT
This sequence comes from Halomonas kalidii, assembly GCF_030010475.1. Taxonomy (NCBI): domain Bacteria; kingdom Pseudomonadati; phylum Pseudomonadota; class Gammaproteobacteria; order Oceanospirillales; family Halomonadaceae; genus Halomonas; species Halomonas kalidii. The sequence continues at coordinate 22,035 of NZ_JASCQN010000016.1, forward strand.
CCGGGCGGGACTGATCGATGCCTGGGTGACGGGGAGACAGACGGCACGCCTGCTCGCCGCGGATGCCGGCATCGAACTGCGCGAGCTGTTCGGTTTCCACCGGGCCGACCTGTATCTCGCCTGTCATCCATCGGTTTCCGACAGCGTCGTCACTCGCCTGCAGACCGCCCTGGACCGGCTGCTCGACGACGATCGCCTCGAGGCCTTCCGCCGCGACGCCCTGGAGACATGGGAGCGCTCGCCATGACCCCACCGGCCGCCCCCCAGGGGTCAGCACGCTTCCGTCGCCACAGCCTGACCGCCAAGCAGGCGGTGCTGACCCTCGGCATCGCCATGCTGCTGAGTATCCTGGCCGGTGCCATCGAGCTCGCCTCGGACGCCCGCTCGATGCGCCAGGAGGTGGAACACCAGACACGACACCTGCTGGCACTGGTCAACGGCACCGCCGCCGAGGCGGCCTTCCAGCTCAACCCGGTCCTCGCGGCCCAGGTCGCCGAGGGCCTGTGGGCCGGCGGCCATGTGGCGAGCGTGACCATCCGTGACGACTTCGACCGCGTCATGGCCACCCGCGAGCGACCGAGCGAGGCCCACGCCGGCTGGCTGGCCAATGCCCTGTTCGGCGACATCCTGCACTACCGGGAGACCCTGACCTACGAACTGGGCAGCGGCGAGCCGGCCAGCGCGGTGGGCGAGATCGAGCTGAGCCTGGCCCCCGGCAGCCTCTCCCGGGCGTTCATCGACCGCAGCCTGCTGGTCTTCTCGCTCGGCATGCTCAAGGCCCTGGCGATCGCCGCCCTGGTCGTGGTGGTGTTCCATGTCTTCATCACTCGACCGCTGCTGCGCGTACATGCCGCCATCGCCGAGACCGATCCGCGCCATCCCGGCCAGTGGCCCAAGCCACGGCTCGAACGCCACATCGAGGACGAGCTGGGTCACCTGGTGGAGAGCCTCGACGACCTGTTGAACGCCTTCCAGCACGGCCTCAACCAGCGCGATGCCCTGCACCAGATCTCCACCCTGGACGGCCTCACCGGCATCGCCAACCGGCGGCGTTTCGACAGCTTCATGGCGGACTCCTGGCAGCGGGCGCGGCGGTCTCGCCGGCCGCTGTCGGTGATCTTCCTCGACATCGATAACTTCAAGGGTTTCAACGACCATTACGGCCATGTCTCCGGCGATGACACCCTGCGCGCCGTCGCGGGCGCCCTGACCCGCGTGGTCACGCGCGCCACGGACCTGGTGGCCCGCTACGGGGGGGAGGAGTTCGTCTGCATCCTGCCCGATACCGACCTGGAGGGTGCCCGCCGGGTGGCGAGCCGCATCCGGGACGCCATCCTGGCACTGGACATACCCCACGCCGGCTCGGAGCACGCCGAGCAGGTGACCGCCAGTTTCGGCATCGCCTGCACCACACCGGGCGACGATGGCATGAGCTGCGAGCAGTTGCTCGAGCAGGCCGACCGGCAGCTCTACCGTGCCAAGCATCAGGGGCGAGACCGGATCGTCTGGCAGGAGTGACGCGCCCGCCGGAGACGACGTCATCACGGGGGTCGAGGGCACCGCGCGGCACGGCCCGACGGCTCACCGACACAACCGGAAGCCGCGCATGCCGAAGTGTAAGTGGTCGGCATGCGCGGCGTTGTAGTCCGGGCCCAGCACATTGCCGAACAGGTCGCAGGCCCCGTCACGGACCTCGCGCAGGAAGGCTCCCCGAGGCCCCTCGTCATGCCAGTGATCCCGCAACGTGACACGACGCCCGTCGGCCAGGTGAAAGGCCGCCACGTCCAGTGCCTCGGCCGAAGCGTGTTCACTGAGTCGGCCCTCTTCGCGTCCGGCGACGTGGCGACAGGCGAAACTGCCGTAATGCACCACGGACTCGACCGACGTCCCGAGCAGCGCCTCTGCCGCGGGCTGCAGTCGCTGACGCTCGAAGATCACCCAGGCCAGGGCCAGCGGGCAGCTGGCGACGAAACTGGCATTGAAATCGACCCCACTCCCCTGCAGCCGCACCACATTCTCGAGCGGACAGCCCGCCACTGGCTCATGGTCGTCCAGCGGCGAATAACGCACCTCCTCTGCGGGTAGCGTGTCGAGTGCCGCCAGGCAGCCATCGCGATCGCCCGCCAGCCGCCACAGCTTCCAGCGGCTCACCGGTGTCAGGGGATCGTCCACCTGCAGCGGCTTGCCGGGGTGCCAGTGCCGGGGCACATCGTCCCCGAAGTGCCACCAGGCCATGGCCGCAAGGCCGGCCAGCAGGGCGAGGGTCAGCAGGAAACGCACGGGGTCACTACAGCAGGAGGGTCAACACCAGCGCCACGGCGCCGACCGCCAGGGCGGTGATCACGGCGATATCGACCAGGCGGTCCAGCCAGCGATCGAGGTCGTGACTGCCGAGGCGGTGTGGCCGACGGCGACGGGTGGCCCCACGGCGCCGAGCGCCACGGGCGGTGCGAATGAAGGGCATGGCGGAAGTCCGGTTTCACCACTTCCCTGTGAGCTTACGACCTGCGCCGCCGGCTGACCACTGCCCCGATGGAGAACCGTGATGGCCCGGCCGTATCGGGGGAACCGCGGGGGGAGTAAAGTGATCGTTACGGGAAAGGGCAGTGACATCCGCGGGGCAGCATCATGAACAAGCGCGACGACTTCATCGAGAGAATGAAGGCCAACCTCGAGGCCTGGAATGCCGAGATCGACATCCTGGCGGCCAAGGCCAGAGCGGCCGGTGACGAGGCCCGGGTCAAGTACCATGACGATATCGAGCGATTGAAGCAGCGCCGTGACGAGACCCGCGAGCTGCTCGAGGAACTCCAGCAGACCAGCGAGGCGGCCTGGGGCACCCTGCGCCAGGGGCTGGAGGAGTCGTGGGAGCGCCTGCGCAAGGCCTTCGCCGACGCCTCGTCCCACTTCAAGTAGGCCACGTCAGCCCTCGCGGCGCCCCTCTGCCTTCGCCCCGGCATCATCACCGCTGCCGCGGCGAAGCTGCTCGATCGCCGCACTCCCCTCGTCGGCGAGCACCGCCAGCCGGTCGATCTGGTCATCCAGCCGCGGCAAGGCCTCCTGCCGGTAGCGGGCCAGGTCGTCGAGTGCGGCCATGACATCGCCGAAGGCCTGCTCGAGGGACTGCATGTCGAGCTGCGCCGACGCCGCGCGGGTCTGGATCTCGACGCCCTGCTGGCGCAGCGCCCTGGCGGTACCGGCGATCATCTCGGAGGTGGCGGCATTGAGGGACTCGACCCGCTCGAGCACCAGACGCTGGTTGGCCAGGGCCAGGGCGACGGACACGGCCACGGTGAGCGCCGAGACGGTGACATGGATGGCCCTGTCCACGCCGCGGACCAGTTCGCGATTGTTGCGGATGATCACCTCGAGGGCCAGTACGCCCTGCTGGCACACCGCCACTTGCTGCTGCAGGTCGACGATGCGCTGGCGCAGGGGAAAGAGCAGCTCCTGCTCGATGAAGGTGCGCTGCGTGCTCGTCTCGTCGAGCCCGGCGATGGCGTCCTGCAGGCGCCGGTCGATCAGACGACCGAGGGTGATCTGGCGCTGCAGGCGCCCCAGGATCTCGTGCAGGGCCTCCTGATCGTCGCCGAGGGTCAGGTTGTCGCGATGCAGCATGTCGCGCCCCGTCTCCAGGTCGGCGATGATCGCATCGAGCGCCTGCTGGGCATTCTCGAACTTGCGGAAGTAGCGCTGCAGACGGCTGCCGGCACCCGGTATCACCGCCAGCACCCGGTCGAACCGCCCCGACGACAGGCGCTGCCCGCGAGGGTCCAGCGCCTGCATCCTGCCACGCAGGTCGACCAGCGCCCGGGCCACCGGCCCGCCATCGTCGCCCTGGTGCGCCAGCTTGCGCAGCGGCGTCTTCAGCATGGCGCTGCGGTGGGCGGCCTGCTGCTGCAGCTCCAGCCCCAGCTCGTCCACCGCCCGCCGCTGCCGGGCCAGGCTGGAGGCGTCGTCGCCGCTCTCCAGCACCTCTTCCACGAAGGCGTCGGCCCTGGCGGTGAGCTCGGGGTCTTCGCCGACCTCTTCCTCGCCGGCCGGCCGGGGAGAGGCCTTCGCCAGCTCACTGGCGACCTCCTCCACCGGTGGCAGGGAAAGGCGCGGATCACGTTCGGTTGGCTGGTTCATAAGCACCTGCGTAGTGGAGCCCCATTCCCTACAAGCTAGCAGAGCCCGTCGGCCTTTCCGACTAGCGAGGATCGCTGCGCCCGTAGCGCTCGGCCCGGCCGATGAAGCGCCGCAACTCCTCCAGCGCCCGGTCGGCGGCGACCGAGGCCTGGGGCCGCCCGGTCTCGATGCGCGCCAGGGCCACCGCGGTGTCGTCGAGCAGGGTCAGCGCTGATTCGTTGCGTGCCGTGAGCCGGGCCAGGCGGCGCTCGGTGCCCTCGAGCAATTCCAGGCGGCGCTCGAGGGCGGTGCGCTCCTCGGCGGACAGCCGCTGCCCCTCCCGCTCCAGGCGACGGCGCACGAAATCACCGTCCACGCCCATCACACCGCTGGCCTGGGAGGCCATCGAGGTCAGGTTGTCCACCGCGCCCAGGCACACCTCGGTGACCAGGGTCCGGGCACGCTCGAAGGCCAGTTCGCCATGCTCGAACCGGGCCGCCAGGACGTCCAGCACATGACGGTAGCGGCTGTAGAGGCGGTCGGCCTGAATGGCCAGGTCGGGGCGCCTGACATCGAGCAACCCTTGCTTGGCACGGCACAGGGCCAGCACCATCTCGTCGGCATCGACGGGCGGCCGGGCCGGATCGAGCACGGCCACCCCGGCCTCGCGGGCCTCGCGCTCCTGTTCGGCCCGTCGCCGTGACGCCTCGGCCTCGAGCCGCGCCTCGAGGCGCTGTCGATGTCGATGGGCACGCCAGCGGCGCCAGCGGCGCTCGAGGGGGATCTCCACGGCGATCGCCACCAGCCCCGCCAGCCAGCCCTCCAGGCTCGGCCCGAAGCCTCCCCACAACGAGGTCAGCCACAGCAGGATGCTGAGGAAGGGGACCAGCAGGCCATAGCGGAACAAGACCTGCCAGCGACCGGAACTCTCGGTGGGCACCGCCAGCCGCGGGTTCGCCAATCCCACCAGACACCATGGCAGGCAGGTGACGAAGAGCCCATAGGCGAACCCCTGTAGAAACCCCAGCATAGGCCTGACTACCCGGTGACCAATATCAGAATATCCTGAGTGTAAGGGGGCTTGCGGCCCCGCGCGACCCCCTCTGGATCGGGATCGTGATGCCCGGTGACGGGCCGGAAATCACCGGGTTTTCTCTCCTCGCCCAAAATTGCATTGGCACATGGCCGCCCCATGCCGCCAGAATAGCAAGCAAGCTAACCAACCTTTCGAGTGCCGCGACATGTCACGACTCGCCAAGACGCCCCTCTCCGTGCTCGACCTGGCCCCGATTCGCCAGGGCGGCACCATCGCCGACAGCTTCCGCGAGAGCGTCGACCTGGCCCGCCTGACCGAACGGCTCGGCTTCACCCGCTACTGGCTGGCCGAGCACCACAGCCTCGACGGCATCGCCAGCGCCGCCACCGCCGTGCTGATCGGCCACCTGGCCGGCGCCACCTCGCGCATCCGCGTCGGCAGCGGTGGCATCATGCTGCCCAACCACCCGCCACTGGTGGTGGCCGAGCAGTTCGGCACCCTGGAGACCCTCTACCCCGGACGCATCGACCTGGGCCTGGGCCGTGCCCCGGGCTCCGACGCCGCCACCATGGCGGCCATGCGCCGCGATCCCCACGCCGGTGTCGACGACTTCCCCGAGCGACTGGCCGAGCTGCAGGGGTTCCTCGGCGAGGCGCAACCCGGGCAGCGTGTCCGCGCGGTACCCGGCCAGGGCACCGAGGTGCCGATCTGGCTGCTCGGTTCCAGCGGCTACAGCGCCCAGCTGGCGGCCCGGGAAGGGCTGCCGTTCGCCTTCGCCGCCCAGTTCGCCCCGGGCTACCTGCACGAGGCCCTACGACTCTATCGCGACAACTTCCGGCCCTCCGCGGTGCTCGACAGGCCCCACGCCATGGTCGGCCTGCCGGTGATCGCCGCCGCAAGCGACGAACGGGCCGAGTGGCTTGCCTCGACGGCCCGGCAGAAGTTTCTCGGCATGGTGCGCGGCAAGCGGACACGCTCGCTGCCGCCGGTCGAGCGGCTGGACTGGACGCCCATGGAGCGGGGCCAGGTGGAACAGTTCCTGGGCGCGGCGATCATCGGCGGCCCCGAGACCGTACGTGCGGGACTGGAGCAGTTCCTCGAACGCACCGGGGCCGACGAGCTGATGCTCAACACCGATGTCTATGCCGCCGGGGACCGCCTGAGAAGCTACGAGATCGTCGCCGAGGCATGGCACTCGTGACCCCTCCGCCTCCCGGTACCCGACCGGCCAGGAACGATTACCCCCGGGCGGCCTCCAAGGGGCAGCCATTCAAGGAGCCCGACTCCACCACAGGGAGATCCCGATGTCCGATCCACACGACCCCCGCCACAACGCCGCCTGGCAGGCCGCCCGGCAGTGGCGGGAACGCGCCCGCCAGACCCGCCCCGGCGGCCCCCTGGACGGCCTGAAGCTGCTGCTCACCTGGCTGCTGTTCGGCGTCATGATGATCGTCGCCATGGCGCTGGGGCTGCTCTTCCTGCTGCTCGGCTGGGCCATGCTGCCGATCCTGCGCTACCGCATGAAGAAGCGCATGGAGCGCATGCGCGCCGAACAGGCCGAGGATATCGGCACCGGCTTCCACTACCGCGAGACCCGTTACCGGGAGAGTCACGGCGATGATGGCAGCTACCGCGAGCAGCGGGTGCTGGAGGGCGACTACGAACTCAAGGACGAGGCAGCGCAAGACGACAAGACCAGGAAAGAATGACCCGCACGGGTCGCAAGGCGTGTTGCGTCGGGGTGCTTCATCATGGTGATGGCAGGAGGTGCGCCATATCACGGCAAGACGGTGGCAAAACCCCGCGAAGTGCCATAACTTGAAGGCTGTCATTCCACTACGGCTCCGGAGACAACAACAATGCCCAGACTTCGGATAGGGCCGGCCGGCCTCCTGCGTCAGGCCGCCCTTTTCCTTCTGCTGACAGGGCTGGCAGTGCCGGTCATGGCCAACGATTACCCCACCGAGGCGCGCGTGGACTACGTGCTGGGTTGCATGGCATCCAATGGCAACAGCTACCTGACCATGCAGAAGTGCTCGTGCAGCATCGACGTGATCGCCGAGCACCTCTCCTTCGAGGAGTACGAGCAGGTCGAGACGGTGCTCAGCATGCAGGATCAGCGCGGCGAACTGGGCGTGCTGTTCCGCACCGAACGCGGCATGCAGGATCAACTGCGGGCCCTGCGCCAGGCCCAGGCCGACGCCAACCTGCGCTGCTTCTGACCTCGCCCGTGCCAAGACGCCTCCTCGACACCGCCTGGCCCACTCCGGCCTGGCTGCCGCTCGTCGCCACGCTGGTCGCTGCTCCGGCCATGGCCGATGCCGAGCGCGCCCAGGGCGAGCGCCTGTTCCGCGCCCAGTGCGTGGGCTGCCACAGCCTGGCCCCCGGCGAGCACCTGGCCGGCCCCAGCCTGCACGGCCTGATCGGGCGCCCGGCCGGCAGCGTCGAGGACTTCGACTACTCCCCGGCGCTGCGCGAGGCCGAACTGACCTGGACCGCCGAGACCCTCGACGCCTTCCTGGCCGGCCCGGACGACTACCTGCCCGGCATCCGCATGGTCTTCTGGGGGCTCGACGAACGCTCGCGCCGGCGCATCATCCACTTCCTCGAGTCCCTCGACCCCGAGGCCACCGAACCCTGAGCGCCCTCAGTCGCCGCCGCCTCCCTTGCGCGCCATCATGCCTCGCGAGGGGTTGTAGCCCAGGATCGCCAGGCCCAGCAGCACCAGGGTCACCACCACGCTGATCAGGATCGCCTCCAGGTTGACGCGCTCGTAGAGCGCGAAGCGGATCATCTCCACCGCCTGGGTGAAAGGGTTGAGCGCGGCGATCTGGTAGACCAGGTAACTGCCCTCGCGGATGCGCCACAGCGGATAGAGCGCCGAGGAGAGGAAGAACATCGGGAAGATCACGAAGTTCATGATCCCGGCGAAGTTCTCCAGCTGACGCACGAAGGTCGATAGCAGCAGGCCCAGGGAGCCGACCATGAAGCCGGTGACCACCAGTGTCGGCAGGATCCACAGGTAGCCGAGCGGCGGCGCCTGGATGCCGTACCACCAGGCGATGGCCAGGAAGACGTAGACCTGCACCACCGACACCAGGGTGCTGGCCAGCAGCTTGCACACCAGCAGGTACCAGCGCGGGAAGGGACTGACCAGCAGCACCCGCATGCTGCCCATCTCGCGGTCGTAGACCATGGAGAGCGAGCTCTGCATGCCGTTGAACAGCTGGATCATCCCCACCAGCCCCGGCACGATGTAGACCTCGTAGAGGATGTAGGTCTGGTAGGGCTCGGTCATCGCCACGCCCAGGGCCATGCGAAAGCCAGCGGCGAACACGAACAACCACACCAGCGGGCGCACCAGGGCGGCCAGGAAGCGGCTGCGCTGGTGCAGGAAGCGCAGCAGCTCGCGGCTGACCACGCCGCGCAGGCAGTGCAGCCAGGGCATCAGGGGCATGGTGCCTCCTCTTCCCCCACCAGGCGGTCGAAGGCCTCGCCCAGGGTGTCGACGCCGAGCCTGGCGACCAGTTCCTCGGCCCGGCCATCCGCCCGCAGCCGGCCGCGGTGCAGCACCAGGACGCGATCCGCCGGGCGGACCTCGTCGATCAGGTGCGTGGCCCAGAGTACCGCCACCCCCTCCTCGGCACACAGCCGGTGGGCATGCTCGACCAGGTCGCGGCGGGAGCCGACGTCGAGTCCCACGGTGGGTTCGTCGAGCAGCAGCAGGCGCGGCTCGTGGAGCAGCCCCCGGGCGATCTCCACCCGCCGCCGCTGGCCGCCGGAGAGCTGCCGCACCCGCGTGCGCCGCTGCTCGGCGAGCCCCACCCGCGCCAGCTGGGCCTCGGCCCGCGCCCGCGCCTGCCGAGGCGCCATGCCGTGCAGGGCGCCATGATAGGCCAGGTTCTGCGCCACGCTGAGGTCCAGGTCCAGGGTCGGCTGCTGGAACACCACCCCGATGCGGGCATGGGCCTGCACCGCCTGACGGCGCACGTCGAAGCCACCGATGCGAATCTCGCCCCGGCGGCGGTCGTGGAGACGGGTGATCAACGAGAACAGCGTGGTCTTACCGGCACCGTTGGGCCCCAGCAGCACCGCGAACTCCCCGGCCGGAATGGCCAGCGAGACCGCCTCCAGCACCGGCGTGTCGCCGTAGGCGAAGCTCAGGTCGCTGACCTGCAGGGCGAGATCGCCCTCCTCGTTCCGGGAGAGGGCGCCGCTTTCGGAGGCACGGGGTCCACTCACGGCTCGACGATCACCCCCCAGGGGAAGCGCCCCACCGGGATCGACTTGACCGCCCGCAGGCCGTCGACCTCGATCACGGTGACGTCGCCGCTGACCCCATTGGTGGTGTAGAGCCGGCTCTCGTCGGCGTTGAGCGCCAGGTGCCAGACCCGCTGGCCGACCAGGATGTAGTCGAGCACCTCATAGGTCTGCTGGTCGATCACCGCCACCCGGTTGGAAGGCCCCAGGGCCACGAAGGCGTAGCGGCCATCGGACGTGAGTACCACGCCCACTGCCTGGACGGTTTCCCGTGGCACGCCCGGCACGTCGAAGCGAATGGTGTGCTTGACGTCGAAGGTCTCCTCCATGTCGAGGATCGTCACCATGCCGGCGATCTCCGACGAGACCCAGGCCTCGCGGCCGTCATGGGTGAACTCGGCGTGCCGCGGTCGTGCCCCCACCAGGCGGTGGTGGACCGCCTCCATGGCCTCGGCATCGATGATATGCGCCATGTTGGAGGTCTCGGTGGTGGCGATCAGCCAGCGGCCGTCGGGGCTGATCCCGAGCCCCTCGGGCTCGACGCCCACCGGTATCTCGGTCACCACGGTGCGGGCCTCGTAGTCGAGCACCGAGACGATGTTGTCGTCCTCGTTGGAGACGTAGATATAGGGCCGGTCGGGATCGACGCGGATCACCTCCGGGTCTTCGCCGGAGGACTGGCTGCGCACCACCTGCAGGGTCTCGAGATCGATCATGTCGATGGCCTCGTCGTCGCCCACCGCCACGAACAGTTCGCTGCCGTCGCTGCTGAAGGCCATGGCACGGGGGCGGCGACCGACGCTGATGGTCTCCACCACCTCCAGGGAGTCGCCGTCGATCACCGAGACGGTGTTGTCCTTCTCGTTGGAGACGAAGATGCGCTCGGCCTGGGCGGCCAGCGGCCATATCAGCAGGATGCCCAGCGTCAGTCCCAGGGTGGCATGCCTGCTGGTCGTGAGTTGGCTCAGAAACGGCATGGCGATTCCCCCTCGTCGGCGCCGAGCGAGTCCAGCGGCGTGCGCGGATGCAGGTAGCCCTCCTGGGGCGAGACCGACGCCACCATGCGTGGGCCGGTGACCAGGATCGGCTGGCGAAGCTGGTGGTTCCAGGTGCGGTAGCTGACCGGAAGCCCCAGATAGCCGGCGAGCTCGAACTCCTCGCCGAGCATATAGTCGAGCACCTCGTCGCGTGCCACCGAGCCGGTACGCGCCGTCGACTCCCCCAGGGAGCGCACCGCCAGCCAGGCAGCGAAGTCGCGGGGCGTCATCCAGCGATCGGCGAGCTTCTCGAAGCGCCGCTGCAGCTGCACCGCCCCCCAGGACTCGTGGGCCCGGTGCCAGGCGGTGGCGACCAACCCCTGGGTGCCCACCACCGGACGCGGCGCCGAGGTCTGGTAGGGGAAATATTCGCCGAAGTAGTCGGTCTCGTCGGCGATCACCAGCACGTCATGCTCGGGCAGGTCCTGCACGAACACCGGGATCTCGCGCTGGATGGCATGGAAACCGCCCTCGGCGCGGCGTGCCATGGGGTCGTGGGGCCACATCCGCTCCTCCACCACACGGTGGCCATAGCGTTCCGCCGCGGCCTTCAGGGTCTCGGCAAGGATCCGGTCCTCGTCGGTGTTGCCGTAGACCAGCGCCCAGCGCTCCCACTGCTTGTAGCCGAGGAACTGGGCCAGGGCATCGGCCAGCATCCGCCGGCTCGGGGTGGTGTGGTAGAGGTTGGGATGGCAGGACTCGCCGCGCAGGACGTCGTCCGGTGCCCCGGCGTTGAACACCACCCGGTCGCCCAGCGCCGGGTGGGCCATCACCTCGAGCAGCGCCTCGGCGGGCAGGCCGCTGACGATCCAATCGGCACCCTGGGCGATCAGGCCCTGCAGCGCCTCGCCGACGTCGTCGCCCTGGGCGACTTCCGCCTCGTGGAGCACGAACTCCTGGTCGAGGAACTGGGCCGTGGCGTTGTTGTCGCTGACCCCCAGCCGAGCGCCCTGGAGTCCCTCGTCGTCGAGCACCGGGTCGAGCACCGAGAGCGGCTCCCGGTCGTCGGGCCGCTCCATGCCCAGGTAGCCCAGGGTGATGGTCGCCGGGGTGTCGGCCGTCAGGGTCGTCGACCAGCCCAGGCCGGCGACGACCCCCCCTGCCACCAGCCAGCGCAGGGTAGGTGACATGATCCTCATGCGTGCTCCTCAGGCAGCCGGCGCCGCCGCTGTCGTTGTCGTTGTCGTTGTCGTTGTCAATCGCGTGGGGGCATTCGCGATGGTGGTCAGGGCATGCGCTCCATGATCACCCGGACCATCTGGCCGAGTTTCTCCTCCAGCAGAGCGGGCTGCTCGCACATCGCCGGCAGCGCCTGCTGGCGTCTCTCGAAGGTGCGCTCCTCCCAGAACAGCGTCTCGGAAAGCCCTTCGATCTCGGCCTCGTCGGCCTGCTCGTCGGCGCGTCGCTCCTCGAGTTCGTCGACCATCGCCGAGATGTCATCGAGTCTCGCCATCTGGGCGCGGGAGGCGCGCCGGATACCGTCGATGGCCCGTCGCCGTTCGCGGTCGGTGAGCTCGAAGAGGCCGGCGAACAGCAGCGTCAGCCGCTCCTCGGCCTCGCCATCGTCCACCGAGGCGACGAAGTCGCGGACCCGCTCCAGGGCCTCGTCGCCAGGGGTCGAGCGGTCGGTGGCGAAGCGCGCCACCCGGCCGACCTCCTCGTCCTCCCACCAGTCCCGCTCCAGCTCATCCAGCGACGGGCCGGTCCAGATGGTGCCCCAGGCCAGTTCGGGTATCAGCCGCTGCACGCAGGGCCAGTCGGGTGGCCCCGCCGCCGCTCGCTGGGCCTCGACCCGGGCCACGCCACCCAGCGCCAGGGCCGCGCCCAGCCCGAGCACCACCAGACTCGAACGCAGGGAGGTCATGACGCGCCTCCTGCATCCGACGGCTCGGGAGTGAGCAACTGGCCGCGTCGATCGAGCAGCGGCACGCCATACTCCACGAGGATCGCGTGGATCTCGTCCTGGCGGCGGTCGATGAAGTCGTTGATCCAGTCCTTCCAGTGGGGCTCCCCCTGGCGAATGCCCATGGTGATACGGTAGTCCAGCCTGGCACCGGAGTCGTCGTCGACCAGCGGTACGACCCGCAGCGGGGGATCCTGGCGTGCCGCGTAGTAGCCGGCCAGCGGCCCCCACAGCACGGCGCCCTCGGTGTTGCCGGCCACCACGTCCTCGATGGCATCGCGTACCGGGGCCCGCACCCGGGTGTCGACCATCAGCGGGTAACTCTTGACGGTGGCACCGGCCCGGCGCAGTGCCACCAGCGGCGGCGTTTCCGTGACCACGCCGATGCGCCGCTCCCGCAGCGCCGGATCGGTGAGGCTGGTGGCATCGAGGTCGGACGCCTCGGGCACCACCAGGGAATAGACCGAGCGGTAGACCTCGTTGGTGTTCTGCACGAACCCGTAGCCGGCCACGACGCCGATCATCACGTCGCAGACGCGCAGTTCCAGGGTGTTGCGCACGAAGCCCATGACCTGGGGTGCCCAGACGTAGACGAGCGGGACCCCCAGTTCCTCGGCCATCAACTCGGCGATGCGGTTCTCGAACCCTTCGCCGGCCTCGTTGCTGAAGGGAAGGTTGTTGCCGTCGGCACAGACCCGTAGTGCCTCGCGGTCCTGACGTTCCGGTGGTTCGGCAAGCGTCATGCCATTTCCGCCCCCCAGGACCAGGGCGACCAGCAGCGGCAATAGCCGGGTGACTCCTCTTCTCATGCGTCCTCCGATACCGGGAAGAGAAGAAAGGTGACGGGGCTAGCCGTCGGCTTTCTCATCATGGACGGCTTCGTCGGTCTCCGCCTCCTCTTGTGGCGCTTCGGCCTCCTCCTGTGGCGCTTCGGCCTCTTCCTGCATCGACTCGATGATCTTCGGGCGGCCACGGCCCAGGCCTCCCTCGCCGCGGGCACGCATATAGCTGAAGATGTTCTCCATATTGGCCAGCACGAAGGGGTCGTCGGCGAAGGAAGGCATCACCTGGCCCGGCTGGACCTCACGGCCGGCGGCGATGGTGCCGGCGAAATCCGCCCAGCCGCGACGCTCGGCGGCGCGGATCAGGCTGGGCGCGAAGGAGGACCCCAGGCCATCGGGCCCATGACAGGCCATGCAGACCCGGGTGTAGGCGATATAGCCCTCGTAGGTGTTGGGATCGACCCTGCCGTCCTCGACGACGAAGGCTCCCGGTGCTTCCCCGGTGACACGGTGCTCGTCGGCCACGGTCGGTGAAGTGAAACCGGCCAGGGGCAAGCCCAGGCCAAACACGGCCGTCAGGATGAGGGTCCGGCCCGACATTCCGTTGAATACCGTCATGCAGCGCTTCCTTCTCGGTACGACCGGGGCCGCCCGGCACACCCTGGCCGGGCGGCCCCTGGGTAAGGATGGGAGAGGCGAGTCACGGTCCGTCGTCCGTGACTCGCCAGCGGGGCGTGATGGCACTCAATCCGGCAGCGCGAAGACCGTCAGCACCCCACCGAGCATGGTGTAGTCACCGAGGGCGGAGAAGGCACTCACCGCCCCCAGGCCCTCCTCGGGATCCTCGAGGCCTGCCGCCAGGCCGATGCCGGCCCAGCCACCGACCCCGGAGAGCACGGCCACGTACTGCTTGCCTTCGTGCTGGAAGGTGTTGACGTTGCCGATGATCCCGGAGGGGGTCTTGAAGCGCCACAGCTCCTCGCCGGTCTCGATGTCCACGGCCTTCACGTGGCCCTCGAGGGTGCCGTAGAAGGCCAGGTCACCGGCCGTGGCCAGGGCACCGCTCCACACCGCGAAGCGCTCGTCGATCTCCCAGACGGTCTCGCCGGCCACCGGATCCCAGGCAATGAAGCTGCCCATGCGACCTTCCATGTCACCCTCCTGGGTCGGTGCGGGCATCATGGTCAGGGTGGCGCCCACATAGGGCTGCCCGGCGACATACTCGGCCTCGAAGGGCTCGTAGTTCATGCAGATCCGGTTGATGCCGGCATAGATCAGGCCGGTCTTCGGCGAGTAGGCACTCGGCTGCATGTTCTTGGCGCCCATGGCGGTCGGGCAGATGTCGGTGGTATTGACGCCGACGCCCTGGCGGTAGGTGCTGTACTCCTCGTTGACGTTGGGACGGCCGGTTTCCATGTCGTAGTCGTCCGCCCAGTTGGTCTCCGGCGCGAACTTCTCGGCCACCAGCAATTCACCGCTCTCGCGGTCGAGCAGGAAGCCGAAACCGGTGCGATCGATGATCGCCAGGCCCTTGCGCTGCTCGCCGTTCATCTCGACGTCGATCAGCTGGTTCTCGTTAACGCCGTCGTAGTCCCACTCGTCGAAGGGCACCTTCTGGTAGACCCACTTGACCGAACCGTCGTTGGGATCCCGGGCGAAGACGGTGATCGCCCACTTGTTGTCGGCGGGCTCGCCGTCCTTGGTGCGTTGCTCCGGGTTCCAGGTCCCCGGGTTGCCGGTGCCGTAGTAGATCAGGTCGAGGTCCGGGTCGTAGGTGATCCAGCCCCAGGGAGCCCCACCGCCGCGCTCCCACTCGCCTTCGGGCCAGGTGCTCTGGCCCAGGTCGGCCTCGCCGATCGGCTCGCCCAGCATGGTGGTGGTTTCCGGGTCGATCAGCACCTCGTCGTCCGATCCGGTCGAATAGCCTCGCCAGACCTGTTCACCAGTCTCGACGTCATAGGCGGTCATATGGCCACGAATGCCATACTCGCCACCGCTGATGCCGACGATGACCTTGTCATGCACCACCAGCGGCGACATGGTGTTGGTCTCGCCGACGGTGTGGTCGCCGTTGCTGACATCCCACAGCAGCTCGCCGGTCTCGGCGTCCAGGGCGATCAGGGTGTTGTCGGCCTGGCCGAGGAACAGGCGCCCGTCGGCATAGGCCAGCCCGCGGTTGACGGTGTCGCAACACATCACCGGGATGACGCGGGAATCCTGATCGGGTTCGTAGCTCCACACCACCCGGCCTTCGTCCTCCAGGTCGAGGGCGAATACCTTGTTGGGGAAGGGGGTATGGATATAGAGGCGACCATCGCCCACATAGAGGGGACCACCCTCGTGGCCGCGCAGGACGCCGGTGGAGAATTGCCACATCGATCGCAACTCACCCACGTTGTCGCGATTGATCTGGTCCAGTTCGCTGTAACGGTTGCCCTGATAGTTGCCCAGTTGCGTGGCCCAGTATTCAGGGTTCTGTTGCAGGTCGAGTTGATTCTGGTTGGCATGAGCCAAGGATGCGGCCATCAACCCGGCGGCCGTCATCGCAAAACCGATCTCCCGAAGCATGGCGTTCTCTCCGTCGCACTGAAAGGTGTGCCGCGGGGTACGGCACGTCCCGTTTTGGTTGTTATCCGGTTTCAGGCAGTGACACTGGAAGGTCTAGCACAACTTTCGGGGGCTACAGCGTGGCCGAGGGGAATTCGGCATGCGTATATGGTCAAAAGACTTTTGCGCTAGAGCAACAATCCCGACAGATCCCTGCCGTCATGGCATCCCGGCATGCCTCATGGGGCCCGATCGCGCCAGAACACCCCCCTTGCGGCCCAGCATTAGACTTTCGTAGCAAGGTAGATCCCGTGGCGCATGCTTAACTGTTAGTGCACGTCAGACATCCACCCGCATCGTGGAGGTAACCCCATGTGGACCAAACCCGCCTATACCGATCTGCGTCTAGGCTTCGAGGTGACCCTGTACATTTCCAACCGTTGACATCACCGGTGACGACGCAGTACCTGACGGGCTGACGTTCCCTATTCGGAGCGTCAGCCTTTCGTTTTCTGGTGGACCGGGAGAGACGCATGCACGTACTGGTGCTCGGCGCCGCCGCCGGGGGTGGTTTTCCCCAGTGGAACTGCAACTGCTGGCTATGCCGCGGCGTTCGACAGGGCAGCGTCGAGGCCTCGCCACGCACCCAGTCGTCGATCGCCATCAGCAGCGATGGCGATCGCTGGCTGTTGTGCAACGCCTCGCCGGACATTCGCACCCAGCTCGCCGCCACCCCCGAGCTGCACCCCCGGCGGGTGCCACGGGACAGCGGCATCGGCGGCGTGCTGCTGGTAGACGGCCAGATCGACCATGCCACCGGCCTGCTATCGCTGCGCGAGGGCTGCCCCTTCGATGTCTGGTGCACCCCCAATGTGCATCGGGACCTGAGCAGCGGCTTCCCCCTGTTTCGCATGCTCGAGCACTGGCAGGGCGGGCCGACCTGGCACCCCATTCCGATCGATGACGACCACCGGGAAGCCAGCTTCGAGGTGCCCGCCTGCCCCGGGCTGACCTTCACCGCCGTGGCATTGACCAGCAACGCCCCGCCCTACTCGCCCCGCCGCGGCGCACCGACCCCTGGCGACAATATCGGCCTGCTGATCGAGGATCGACGCCGCGGCACACGCCTCTTCTATGCCCCGGGGCTGGGCGAGCTCGACGACCGGGTGCGAGGCTTTCTGTCCCGGGCCGACTGCGTGCTGGTCGACGGTACCCTGTGGCACGACGACGAACTGATTCGCGCCGGCGTCGGCCGGGCCACCGGCCGCGACATGGGCCATCTGGCGCTGTCCGGCGAGCAAGGCCTGCTGGCCGAGCTGGCCGCCCTGCCGGCGACCACCCGGCGGGTGCTGATCCATATCAACAACACCAACCCCATCCTCGACGAGCGCTCGGCAGAGCGCGCCAGCCTGACCGAGGCCGGGGTCGAGGTGTCCTTCGACGGCATGCGCCTGGAAGTGTGAACGCGTGGGAACGACCGTCGTCTCACCCCTAGGGAGCGGCTGGCTGGATAACGCAAAAAGGACCATATAAAAGAAGGAGACCCACATGGTACGTATCGCCTCACCGCCGGCGAGTTCGCAGGGCGAGGCCATGAGCCCCGAGGCCTTCCGCGAGGCGCTGATGGCCAAGGGCGACTACTACCATATCCATCACCCCTACCAGGTCGACATGGCCGAGGGGCGCGCCACGCCCGAACAGATCCGTGGCTGGGTGGCCAACCGCTTCTACTACCAGGTGATGATTCCGCAGAAGGACGCCGCGCTGCTGGCCAACTGCCCCGACGCCGCCACCCGTCGGCGCTGGATCCAGCGGCTGCTCGACCACGACGGCCACGACGACGACGCCGGCGGCATCGAGGCCTGGCTGGCGCTGGGCGAGGCGGTGGGCCTGACCCGCGACGAGCTGTGGTCCCAGGAGCATGTGCTGCCGGGGGTGCGCTTTGCGGTGGACGCCTACGTCAACTTCGTGCGCCGTGCCAGTTGGCAGGAGGGGGCGATCTCCTCGTTGACCGAGCTGTTCGCCCCGAAGGCCCACCAGAGCCGGCTCGACACCTGGCCGATCCACTATCCATGGATCGACGAGGCCGGTTACGGCTACTTCCGCAAGCGGCTCAAGGAGGCGCGCCGCGACGTCGAGCACGGCCTGGAGGTGGC
>NZ_JASCQN010000017.1:0-82826 GCF_030010475.1 Halomonas kalidii
ACCAACATCGCCAGCCACCGGGTCAGCGTGACCGTCGACGAAGGCGGTCCCGATGGCGAGGCATTGAAAATCGCCGTGGAGGGCGCCGGCTACGACGTGGCGGCGGTCCATGACGAAGGCGAAGAAGAGAGCGCCGACGAGGCCGGGATCGAGGAAGCCTACCTCTCCCAGGCGCGCAAGCGGCTGATCATCGCCGCGGTACCCACCGCCCTGGTCATGATCCTGATGATGCCGCACATGTTCTGGCAGCCGATCCCCGGCTACCTGGCCATCGTGGCACTACTCGCGTTCCCGGTGGTGTTCCTCTACGGCGGCGCCGCCACCCACCGCTCGTCCTGGCGCTCACTGAAGAACGGCACCTTCAACATGGACGTGCTGATCTCCATGGGTAGCCTGCCGCCCTACCTGATCGGTCTGATCGGCTTCGTCTACCCGATGACCTCGTTCATCGAGATGGCCGCCACCATCATGACCTTCCACCTGCTGGGGCGTTACCTGGAGGCGCTGGCCAAGGGGCGCGCCTCCCAGGCGATCCGCCGCCTGCTGACCCTGGGCGCCAAGACGGCCCGGGTGGAGCGTGATGGCGAGGAGGTCGAGGTCCCGGTGAAGGAACTCGCCCCCGGCGACATCATGGTGGTGCGCCCCGGCGACAAGATCCCCACCGACGGCGAGGTGGTCGAGGGCGAGAGCCATCTCGACGAGTCCATCGCCACCGGCGAATCGATACCGGTCTACAAGAGTGTCGGCGACGGCGTGATCGGCGCCACCATCAACAAGGAGGGGCGCCTGCGGGTCAAGGCCACCCGGGTCGGCGGCGATACCTTCCTCGCCCAGGTGGTGCGCCTGATCGACCAGGCCCAGGGCTCGCGGGTGCCGATCCAGGAGTTCGCCGACCGCATGACCGGGCGCTTCGTGCCGGCGGTGCTGCTCATTGCCCTGGCCAGCCTGATCGTCTGGGCGCTGTTGCCGGATGCCCTGCGCCCGATCCTCGACTGGGGCGCGACCTTCCTGCCCTGGGTGAACCCCGAGGCCACCACGCCGGTGCTGGCGATACTGGCCGCCATCGCCGTGCTGGTCATCGCCTGCCCCTGCGCCCTCGGCCTGGCCACGCCCACGGCCCTGATGGTCGGCTCCGGCATCGGCGCCGAGCGCGGCATCCTGATCCGATCCGGCGAGGCGATCCAGACCTTCAAGGACGTCAAGGTGATGGTGCTCGACAAGACCGGCACCATCACCCGCGGCGAACCGAAGCTGACCGACGCCATCCCCGTCGAAGGGAGCGACGAGACCCGGCTGCTGACCCTGGCGGTGAGCGTCGAGAACGCCTCGGAGCACCCCATCGCCCGGGCCATCGTCGATGGCGCCCGGGAACGGGGCGTGCAACCGCAGGAGGTGACGGAGTTCCGTTCCACCGGCGCGCGCGGCGTGTCCGGCAAGGTCGGCAGCGAGACCGTGCTGATCGGCAACCGACGCCTGCTGGAAGAGGAAGGCGTGACCGGCCTCGATGCCCTGGACGACGACATGCAGGCACTCGAGGGCAAGGGGCGCACCGTGGTGATCGTCGCCGCCGATGGCCAGGCATGCGGCATCGTCGCCGTGGCCGATACCCTCAAGGCGGAATCGGTGGAGGCCATTCGCGGCATGCACACGCTGGGCATGCATGTGGTGATGATCACCGGCGACAACGAGCGCGCCGCCCGGGCAGTGGCCGACGAGGTGGGGATCGACGAGGTCCAGGCCGGGGTGCTGCCCGAGGGCAAGGTCGATGCCATCCGCAAGCTGCAGGAGAAGCACGGCAACCATGTGGCCATGGTCGGCGACGGCATCAACGACGCCGCGGCACTCAAGCAGGCCAATGTGGGCATCGCCATCGGCGCTGGCGCCGACGTGGCCATCGAGGCCGCCGACGTGACCCTGGTGCGCGGCGAGCTGACCGGGGTGGTCGACGCCATGCACCTCTCCCGCGCCACCTTCGGCAAGATCGTCCAGAACCTGCTCTGGGCCAGCGGCTACAACGTGGCGGCCATCCCCATCGCCGCCGCCGGCCTGCTGCACCCGATGATCGGCGTCATCGCCATGACCGCGAGCTCCTTGTCGGTGATCGGCAATTCGTTGTTGCTCAAGCGGCGCTTCGTCCGCGAGCAACCCAAGGGAGACGGCTCATGACTCGACATCCTTCACCGCATCACCCTTCGCACGAGAACCGCCAGCCCGAATCTGGCTCGCCGGAGCACCCGGCGCCCGCGACCCCGCCATCGCCGGGCGTACCCTCAGGGTCCCTACACTCCTGGATGATGACCGCCTGCCTGGTACTGATGGGGGGCGCCATGCTACTGCTGATGTGGCGCGGCCAGTCGCTCGCCAGTGGGGCCTGGCTGCTGCTGCCGCTGGCGCTGTGCCTCGGCATGCACCTGCTGATGCACCGCCACCATGGGCGCCGCGGCGATGAATGAGCCGGGGTCCTCTTCTTGAGGACTGCTCGCGCCTAACGTCCTGGCAACGAGGACATTCATTCCCCCGAGACGGGTAAAATTTCAATAAGAAGCAAATTTACAAGCGCCTCAGGTCGACGGCTTCACCAGACCTTCAGGACTTGGCCGGTGACCAGGGATTCCACGCTGCGGCTGTAGGCCAGCGCCACATCGGCGGCCTCCACGGGCTTGAAGCCGCGGAAGAAGGGGCCATACTTGCCCAGCGACTGACGCAAGACACTGGGGCTCACGCTGTTGATGCGGATGCCGCGCGGCATCTCCATGGCGGCCGCCTTGACGAAGGCATCGAGGGCGCCGTTGACCATGCTCGGCGACACGCTGCCGGGCACCGGATGCTCGTTGAGGATGCCGGTGGTCAGGGTGATGGAGCCGCCATCGGTGAGGTGGTCCCGTGCCACCTGGGCGACGTTGACCTGGCCCATCAGCTTGTTCTCGATGCCCAGCAGGTGCTTGGACTCGCCAAGCTTGGCCGGCTCGAGCTCGCTGAAGGGTGCGAAGGTCGCCTTGCCCAGGGTCATGACCACCGCATCCAGCGGGCTCAGTTCCTCGAAGGCTCGCTTGATGGATGCCGGATCGGTGATGTCCAGCTTGATATCACCACTCTGGGTACCGGCCGTAATAATTTCGTGGCGTTCGGAAAGGTGTTCCTTCACGGCGGCACCGATGGTGCCGCTGGCACCGATAATGAGCACCTTCAATCGCTTGTCGCTCATGCTTCCAACTCCTCTCTTTTGCCAATCCAGTCCAGTTTCAGTTCAGTGACGTGACTCTTGTTCAGGTAATCGATGAAGCGCTTCCGAAACAGTTCCGTGTGTTCATGGGCAGCCTCTTCGGCTTTGCTCATGTCCCTGTCGGCAATAGCCGTTATGATGTCTTCGTGATCGTTGCCAATCGTCCGGGAAAGGTCGCTGATGATGAAGTTCAGTTGCAGGTGAATCAGCCGTTGTCCCTCATCGAGGAGATTCTCGTAGTATTGCGTCAGATAGGGGTTTCCCCCCGCCCGGGAAACGCACAGGTGGAACTCCTTGTTCTTCTCCGACATCATGCCGAAATCCGAGGCTTCCACCGCCGCCATGTACTCCTGGTTCTTGCGGCGGATCTCGTCGAGCTCGGCGTCACTCCGGAGGCCTGCCGCAAGGCGCGTGACGGCACGCTGAACGAGGTCGAGGGCATCCAGGTAGCGAGGCAAGCCTTCGAAGTCGATGGGCTTGACGATGACGTTTCTATTGCTGAGCACCGTCACCAGCCCTTCGCTATGCAGGCGCGCCAGGGCATCACGGATGGGCGACCTGGACAGGTTGAAACTTTCGGCCAATGACACTTCATCAAGCGGGCTCCCCGGCTTGAGATCAAGCGTCAGGATCTTGCGCCGAAGCGTTTCGTAGACGTAGCGGCCACCATGCCTTTTTGTTGTGCTAGCCATAGGTTTTTCCCTATCAGGATGGAAGGATTGCAACGATCATCATAGCAGGCCCATCAACCCTGTCCCCAGGTATCGGACAGCGTAAAGCCATCGGCCAGGGGATCGTCCGGATCGACTCCCAACTGGTGGAAACCATAGACCCAGGCACGCCCCGTCACGCTGGGCAATACCGCCTGCTTGTCGGCAATGGTCGCTATATCCCGTGCCTCGACCTGGAACTCTCCCCCGATGATGGAGCGCGACACGAGCCGATCGCCCTTCTTGACGAGCCCTCTCTCGATGAGCGTCGCGAGATTGGCCGAGCTTCCCGTCCCGCAAGGAGAGCGGTCCACCCGTCCAGGGGGAAGGGTGGTACAGGTCTGGTAGAGCCCATCCTCCAGTCGATTGCGGAACATGACATAGGCCACGCCGCTTAACGAGCTTAGCACCGGGTGCTGCACGTCGATCTGGTGATTCACGATCTTCTTGATGGACGCTCCCAGTTCGGCAAGCCGGCGCGCATTCTCCGGCTTGATCTCGAGTCCGACCTGGTCGACATCGACGAGCGCATAGAAGACACCGCCGAAGGCGATATCGAGCTTGATGCTGCCCAGGCCCGGTACCTCGACGGTTCGATCCAGGGCATCGACGAAGGCCGGTACCATATCCAGCTTGACACTCGTGCAACGGCCCGCCGAGCAATGGGCCTGGGCCTTGATGAGCCCTGCCGGGGTGTCGATGGTTACCGTGGTCACCGGCTCCTGCATCTTCACCATCCCCAGTTCGAGCAGGGCCGTCACCACACAGATGCAGTTGCTGCCGGACATGGGGTGTGCCTTGTCGGCCTGGAGGACGATCATTCCCGCGTCCGCCTCCGGCAATCGGCTTGGCAGCAGGAGATTGACCGACATCTGCAGGCAACCACGGGGTTCCTGGGTGACGAGGCGCCGCAAGGAGTCATCGACGTCGTTGATGTAATGCATCTTGTCGAGCATCGTCGAGCCAGGCAGGTCCAGGACGCCGCCCGTAATGACCTTCCCGACCTCACCTTCACAGTGAACGTCGACCAGCTGTAGTGTCTTTTGCCAACGCATATGGTGTCCTCAGCTCAGCGATACTCGTGATCGACAGCTTACTTGATGAACCAGCCCCAGGGCTTGTCGCTGACGTAGCTGGTGATCTGCTTGGTCTCGAAGTAGTTCTCGTAGCCCCACTCGCCGAGCTCGCGGCCGATGCCGCTCTTCTTGTAGCCGCCCCAGGGTGCCTCGACGAAGGTGGGCTGCGAGCAGTTGATCCAGATGATGCCGGCCTGCAGGTCGCGGGCGACTCGCTCGCAGCGCTCGAGGTCCTTGGACATGACGGCGCCGGCCAGGCCGTACTCCGAGTCGTTGGCCACGCGCACGGCCTCTTCCTCGGTCGCGAAGCGGCGGATCGCCACCACCGGGCCGAAGACCTCTTCCTTCCACAGGTCGCAGTCCTCGGGCACGTCGACGAAGATGGCGGGCTCCAGGTAGTAGCCCTTCTCAAGGCCGGCCGGACGCTCGCCGCCGTACACCAGGGTAGCGCCGTCACGCTTGCCTGCCTCGATGGCCCCGGTCACCTTCTCGTACTGGGCGGCGTTGACCAGTGGCCCGAGCAGGACGCCATCCTGCATGCCGTTGCCGATCTTGAGCTTGCGGGCTTCCTCGACCAGGCGCTCCATCAGCTTCGGATAGAGGTTCTCCTGCACCAGAACCCGGGAGGTCGCGGAGCACACCTCGCCCTTGTTCCAGAAGATGCCGAACATCAGCCATTCGACGGCGTCCTCGAGGTCGCAATCGTCGAAGATGATCAGCGGCGACTTGCCGCCCAGCTCCAGGCTGACGTTCTTGATGTCCTGGGCGGCCACCTTCATGAGCTTGCTGCCGGTCGGCACGCTGCCGGTGAAGGCGATCTTGTCCACCAGCGGATGCTCGGTGAGCGGCGCCCCCGCCTCGATCCCGATGCCGGGCAGGATGTTGACCACGCCGGGCGGGATCTCCGCCTCCTCGCAGATGGCCGCCATCTCCAGCGCGGTCAGCGAAGTGACCTCGGAGGGCTTGAGCACCACGGTGCAGCCCGCGGCGATCGCCGGCGCCACCTTCCAGGAGGCCATCAGCATCGGGAAGTTCCATGGCGTGATCGCCGCCACGACACCCACCGGCTGCTTGATGGCCTTGGAGACGAAGCCGTCTTCCGCCAGCTCCACGGTCTTCTCCGGCTGCTCGTCGCCGCGCTCGGCCAGGTCGGCATAGAAATCGAAGCACCCGGCGGTGTCCTCGATGTCCCAGACGGCCTCGGGCATCGGCTTGCCGTTGTCGCGCACCTCGATGGTGGCCAGCTCGTCGACCCGCGCGCGGATCCCTTCGGCGACACGACGCAGATAGCCGGCACGCTCCTTGCCGCTCATCTTCGGCCAGGGCCCGTTGTCGAAGGCGTCGCGGGCGGCCTTCACGGCGGCATCGACGTCCTCGGCCGTCGCGGAGGCCACATGGGCGAAGACGCTCTCATCGCTGGGGTCGATAGCAGGGAATGTCTGGCCCTTGGCAGGCTTGACCCACTGACCATTGATATACAGCTTGTCGTAGGAATCCATTGTCCTCTCCATGTCTGGTTGATTCAGAATCTTGATGCCCGAAAAGGGGTGATGTCCTCGGCACTCTTTCGCCCCTGGAGGAGATCGCTCACCAGCCGCCCCGTAGTGGCCCCCAGTGTCAACCCAAGTTGGCCATGGCCGAAGGTCATGACGACATTGTCGAGCCTAGGTGACTTGTCGATCACTGGTTTGGTATCCGGCAGGAATGGGCGCCAACCTATGCCGAACTCGACGTCCGAAGTGTCGAGCGAGGGCATGATGCGTTTTGCCTTTTTCAGGATGATCTTGGCGCGATCATAGTTGGGGGAGGCATTGTCACCAGCAAACTCGATGGTGCCGCCGATCTGTAGTCCCCTGGTCATGGGTATGAACCCGAATCCACCATCGGCATAAACCGTGGAATGGTTGAGATTGATGCCGGCATTTCGTACCACGACCTGATAGCCGCCGATACCCATCAGGGGGACCTTGACGCCCAGGGTGTCGAAGAATCTCTTGCTGCCGTTACCGGCAGCCACTACCAGTTGCTCGACGGGAATCGATCGTCCACTATCCAGTGTGATCCCAGTCGCCTTTCCTTGACTCGTCTGGATGCTCTGGACGGTATCCTTTATCCTCACTCCACCTTGACTGACGAAGCTCTTGGTCAACTCCGCTATGAAGCCTTCCGTGTCCCGAACGCTTCTCCAGTCGCTGAGCAAGAGCCCATGAGAGAATTTTCCTGCCAAGGCCGGCTCGAGATCACCAATCTCTTTTGCCCCGAGGGTCTCGACCTTGAAGCCAAGCTCACGGCGAAGTTCGATATAGACCTGCTCATCCTCCAGGCCTGAACGTGTATCGAACACTTCCAGTGTCGGCTGGCTTCCGATCAGGTCATCATTCTCGCACTTGTCGAAAAGAGGTTGATAATCCTGATAGACCTTGCTCGTCAGCGAAGCAAGTTCCTGGGCTATGGCATCGATCCGGGACCGACGCGCATTGGCCATGAATCGAACCATCCACGGCAAGAGTCCCGGCACAGCCCTTGGGCGTAATGCCAGAGGCCCCTTCTGATCCAGCATCCAGCCCGGTACTTTCTTCAGGATTCCCGGCTTGGAGAGCGGAATGATTTCACTTACGGCCATCTGGCCACAGCTCCACTTGGCAGTGCTGTCGCCGGGTTCCGCAGGGTCTACCAACGTAACGTTCTTGCCTTCCCGTTGGAGGTAGAGTGCACAGCAGACCCCAACAATGCCACCGCCTATGACCACAGTAGATGGAGCGACGCTCATCAGCTGACCTCTCGCGTTAGAGACAGGCACGACCGATCCCTCGGCCGTGCCAGACGATCCCCAGTGTTAGACCTGCTCGTAGGCCTGGCGGAACTCGGCCTTCTCGGCATCGCTGAGGGGCTGCAGCGGCATGCGGGCGTTGCCGACCGAGAAGCCGTTGAGCTCGCAGCCGTACTTGATCTTCTGGATGAACTTGCTGGTTTCCAGGCTGTTCATGACCGGGAAGATCTTCTGGGAGATGCTCTTGGCGCTGTCGATGTCTCCCGCCATGTAGTCGTTGTAAAACTTGTTGATGTTCTCCGGCATGATGTTGGCCGGTGCACTGATCCAGCTGGTGGCACCCCACAGGAAGTAGTCCAGGGCGATATCGTCGGAGCCACAGCACAGGTCGATCTTGCCCCTGTACTTGGTGCCGATATCGATGGCACGCATCAGCTCGCCGCTGCTTTCCTTGATGGCGATCACGCGTGGATCGTCCTGCAGACCGTCCATCACGCTGTAGCCGAGCTCGATGGCCACGCGCATCGGGTAGTTGTAGAGCACCAGCTCGACATCGGGTACCGCATCGAGGATGGCGCGGTAGTGGCCCAGCAGCTCCTCGTCGGACGGCACGGAGTAGAACGGCGGCGCGACCAGCACGGCGTTGTAGCCGGCGTCGCGGTTCTGCTTGACCTGCTCGATGACCTCGCGGGTGGAGGGAGCGTTGGCCCCGGCGATCAGCATGCCGCGGTCGCCCACCACTTCCTTGACGGTCTTCAGGACTTCACGACGCTCTTCGTTGGTCATCGCGTAGGATTCGCCGGTGGACCCCAGCGGCGCGAAGCCGGTGGCACCCATCTTCAGCTGGTGTTCGAGCAGGTCGGCCAGGACCTGGTGATTGATCTTGTCGTTGGCGTCAAACGGCGTAACGAGCGCGGGGATAATGCCTTCGAGCTTCATTCGAATCTCCGGTTTACCTAAGGGTTGCTTTGATAATGCTGCTACACGAAGCGGCGTAGCAGATTCGCTTCTACCAAGTCGACCAAGCGAGTTATCGGAAATGCCACTGCAAAATAGATTACTGCTGCAGCTGTCAGAAACTCGACTGGACGGGCAGTGCTGGAAGATATGTTTGAGCTCACGAACATCAAGTCTGCGATCCCGACAGAGGAAATCAGTGCACTTTCCTTGAAGAGTGCCACGATATTCGACATCAACGGCGGAATCGAACGTAGCAGGGCCTGGGGGAAAATGACACTGACGGCTTTCACCCTAAAGTTAAGCCCCAAGGCGACGCAGGCGTCATGCTGCTCCCCCGAGATGGACTTCAGTGAGCCACGAAATGTTTCGCTGGTGATTGCCGCCATGAACAGCACCATGGAGATCAAGACAGATACATAGGGTGGAATATCTTGTCCGATCACCAGTGGCAGGCAGAAGAAGATCCAGAAGAGCTGGATCAGCATCGGTGTCCCGCGGAAGAACTCGACATACAGGCGAGAAGGCCACTTGAGGATACGGAATGGGCTCACCCTCATGAGGCTTATAATAAAGCCCAGCAGGGTGCCGACCACGGCGGACGTTATCGTAAAGAACAGCGTGATGCCCAGGCCTTGAAGAAGGACATCCCAGTAGCTGAAGACTCTCAATAAATCAAAATTCATGGCGACCTCCTCAACGCTCTACCGAAACGTCCTGACGACGCTCCAGGTATGTTACGACCTGAGAAATAGGTAGCGACATCAGGAAGTAGATCACCGCGACGGTGGTATATACTTCCAGGGGTCTATATGTATCGGTCGCCAGTATCTTGCCTGCGTACATCAGGTCCGCCACCGCCACGATGGCAACGAGTGCGCTCTGTTGCAGGATGGTGATGCCATTCGTCATCAGCACGGGGATCGCATTCCTCAGAGCCTGGGGAAAGATCACATGAACCGTTTTAATCCAGGGGCCCAGTCCCAGTGCGACACAGGCATCGTGATGTTCCTTGGGCACAGACTGTATGCCTGCCCGATATGCCTCGGCATTGAAGGCAATCAGGTTAAGGCCCAGTGCCAGCACCCCCATTGTAATGGGATCCAGAAACACGTTGAAGAGTATGGGAACACAATAAAAGAACCATACCACCTGTATCAAGACAGGGGTGCATCGAAAGAATTCGATAAACAGCTTGGCGGGTAAGCGTATCACCCAGAGTGGGGCCATGGCCATCAAGCAGACCACAAAGCCTACTGTAAGGCCAAGTACATTGGCACCCAGCGCCAGCAACAAGGTTGTCTTCAGCCCCTCAAGCAAAGGCCAAATGCCTTCGGCTAGAAAACTAAAATCAAATATATAGTTCATGACGATTTACCTCACTTGAGATGCAGCACCTTGTTGAGGAAATCCTTGGTCCTTTCCTCCTTGGGATCATTGAACATGATTTCTGGATCCCCTTTCTCTACTACCTTTCCGCCAGCTACAAAAACCGACTCGGTAGCAATCTTCTTGGCAAAGTGCATGTCGTGGGTAACGATCATCATGGCCATTTTCTGTTGTGCAAGATCAAGCATCACCTTCTCTATCTCCGCAACCATCTCTGGATCCAGGGCCGATGTTACCTCATCAAACAACATCAACTTTGGCTCCAGCATGAGGGCACGGGCAATGGCTACCCGCTGTTTCTGGCCACCGGAGAGCTTGCCTGGGTAGCTGCGTATCTTGTCTTCCATGCCGAGGCGTGCGAGGTATTCACTGGCGCGGTCTTCCGCTTCCGACCTGGCCATGCCATGGATCTTGATGGGGGAAAGCGTTAAGTTGCTGAGCACCGAGAGGTGTGGAAACAGCGTGTAGTGCTGGAACACCATTCCAATCTTGTTGCGGGCCGCTATATCACGCTTGGTACGTCCCTTATGGTCTACAGAGATGTAAGGCTCGGAGTCAAAGTATATTTCACCCTTGTCGATTGACTCCAGGCCCATCAATACCCTGAGCAGCGTGCTTTTCCCGCTACCACTCGGACCGATGATCACCAACCTGTCACCTGCTTTCATTTGCAGGTCCATTTCATCCATGACGACACAATCTTCTCCGAATTTCTTGGAGACTCCCTTGAATTCAATCAAAGGCTTGGTCTTTGCCGATCCTGGGTGATCAACGATATTGGCACCTATGTCTTTGTTGATGTTTTTAGCCATATTCATTAGCTTCTCCAAAGCCGTTTGATTGGTTTGATACTAATGGAGGGTGAGGAGCGCTCCGCCATGCTGTGAGGCAGGCAATCTCCTTCCTTGTGTGCGCGAGCAGGTTTGAAACGTGCTGGAGAAAACATATCGACCTCTAATTCTTCTATTTGTGATGAAAGCCCGATTCTCTGTGTGTGCAGATCTGCATACAACTGTAGATAGGGTCGTTCGAGCCTGTCAAGGGATATCCGGTGAGGAGGGGGGATGCAGCCAAGCGTGCTGAATCCTTCCCTGGCTTGTGATTAACATGTTGATAAAAAAGGGATAATTACTTGAGCAATAGGCCTCCCCCCTCCATTGCCAAACTATAATTAGTTTCAATATGCTCGATTGCGACTAATGTCTTACGGTCGATCCTTCCGAGCGGAGGTGGCCATGCCTCATGAAATAACAAATAGATATATGCAAATCACCCTTCCTTGCAGACAGGCGTCCACAGAGGGCACACCCGGGAAGACCCGGGATGACGGAAGGCTCATTCGGTGGGCATCGAGGCGTGCACGATAGCTAGGTGTCGAGGCGGTGGTGTCCTGTTGGGCTGACCCATAAATTACGTTAGGCAACAGTTGGTTGGATCAAGTCCTCGGGTCATGTGAACCACGGGCCCGTACCGCCCATTCCGGGGGTGGAGTCGCCCACAGAGGCTCGGAGTGATGATCCTATTGCTATCTCTTGTTGACTTGCTGTTAGCCTGATTCTACGTTGTATGCAGGTCTGCATACTTGAGAGGCGGGCCGACATGTCGCTGGGTACGCGGAACCATGGCCTACTCAGCGGCATGGACCGAATGCTGAGGCACACTTCATATAACTTTCAAAAACAAGGGCTTATTAAATGACACTACTCATCTCTCGTCGTTCCTTGGCCACTGCTTGCTGCATGGCCACACTGGGCTTGGCAACCAGTTCATCGGTTTTTGCAGCCGATGACACCTGGGAGGGTGTGAAGGAGGCAGGCGAGCTGCGCTGCGGTGCCGCCATTGCCACGCCCTACGTCATGAAGGACCCCAGGACCAACGAGTACGCTGGGTTCTTCGTCGAGATGTGTCGCGGGTTCGCCGACCATCTGGGGGTAGAGGCGACCTTCGTTGACACCAACTGGGACAATCTCGTCGCTGGCGTTCAGAGTAATCGCTGGGACCTTGCGATGGCGCTCAATCAGACCCCGGAGCGCGAAAAGGCGGTCGCATTCTCCGAGCCCGTATCCAACTATGAGGTTTCCTTTCTCTACAATAAGGACAACCCCAAGTTCTCCGACGGGGTCAACAACCTCGAGGATATCGATCACGAGAATATCACTATCGCCGTCATGTCCGGCACCGTGCAGGACAAGACCGTGAGCGAAAGCATCGAGGATGCCGGCGTCATGCGCCTTCCGGGCATGGATGAGACACGCTTGGCTGTCATGTCCCGTCGAGCGGATATCCTGGCTGATGCCAATGACACCAATCTACTGTTCCAGCACGCGAACCCTGAATGGGCGGAGATCATGACTCCCACTCCTCCCTTGGCCCGCCAAGGCGTTGCATTTGGTCTGAACAAATCAACACCAGAGGCTGATATTCAGGAGCTCAATGAGTTTATCTTGAGCAAAAAAGAAGCTGGCGAAGTTGAAGAAATGATAGACGAGGCTGCAAAAATCGCTGTTGAACAGATGGAATAACTCACATCTATAGCGATATCAGGATTTGCTGTACGGCAGTGATTCTTGCTGGACAGCAAATCCGAGAAGCTCATCATGTTAGTTTCAGCTTTCTGTAGAATTTTAAATGTTTCTGAAACTTTCACTGTCAGCTATTTTTACTCATGGCGATAATGCGATCTTGACCTGCAAGATACTAGAGCTGTTGGTGGGGTTTTGTTTCGCCTGCTCATTTTTTTATGACTCGCCTTGAGGTTTTCAACTATGACGATAGGTGAAGTGCTATGGATTCAGTTCTTGTAGGAGTGGATAAAAGTCGTCGGTCCTGGCGTGCTGTAAAGTTTGCGCTGGAAAGGGCAGCGATGCACGACTGGGATGTCACAATAGTTCATGTCATCAACTGGTCTCCTTATAAGTTCTCCACGAAAGAAGATAATGAGAGGCGGCCTATCAAGAGGCAGCAGGAGATTTCGCGTGCTGAATCCGATGTTATTAAACCCTTGATGGAATGGATTTCTGAAGAGAATCTATATCCCGATACTTCCAGGGTGACAACGCTGATAAGGCATGGGCGCCCTTCTGATACGATGATCAAGCTGGCCAAGAGTGGTGGCTACGACCTGGTTGTTGTTGGTCGTGCCGGTGAGTCAAGGATGCGGTCGGCTTTATTCGGCAGCACCGCCAGCCGTGTTGCTGAGAATTCTTCTGTTCCCGTAGTGGTGGTGCCCTGAACATGATGACTCTGGAATCGATCTTTACAGTAGAGATCTTCGCTCTCTTCAATAGCGGTATTATTGATACAACCTTGGATCGTTACTTTCAGCCATTTGCTACATGGTTGGCATCGATCGTCTTTTATCCGCTCCCCTTATTTGGCACAGAGGCTCCGGTAATTGTTCTTTGGCTTATCGTTGCCGGAACTTTTTTTACCGTGTGGTTGCGGTTCCTCAATATTCGTGGGATGAAGCACGCCTTTAACCTCGTGAGAGGAAAGTATACGCCCGAAGATGCTGTCGGCGAAGTCAGTCACTTTCAGGCACTATCTACTGCTGTTTCCAGCACCGTTGGGCTTGGCAATATTGCAGGTGTTGCCATTGCCATCACCTTGGGTGGGCCGGGGGCTGCCTTCTGGATGGTTGTTGCCGGTTTTTTCGGCATGTCCACCAAAATGGTCGAGTGCATGCTGGCCGTTAAGTACCGGCATGTTCACCCGGATGGCACTACCTCGGGTGGGCCAATGTATTACCTACGTGATGGCTTGGCGGAGCTGGGCTTTGTCAAGATTGGTAAGGTCCTTGCGGTGTGCTGGGCATTGTTCATGATGATCGCGGCTCTTGGTACCAATGCATTTCAGGCGAATCAGGCCACCCAGCAGCTCGTCGATGTGGCCAATGTTGATTGGCTGATCAATAACAAGTGGGCTATTGGTATGCTGCTTGCTGCTTTGACAGCTGCAGTCATCATAGGTGGGATAAAATCCATCGCCCGGGTCACAAGCATCCTGGTGCCCTTCATGACCCTGCTTTATGTTACTGCCTGCCTTGTTGTTATTTCCGTTAATATCACTGGTATTCCTGCTGCTATCGGCGAGATTGTTACAGGCGCTTTTTCACCGCAAGGTGTAGCGGGTGGTGTTGTGGGCTCACTAGTTGTTGGCCTCCAACGCGCTACTTTTTCAAACTCCGCAGGTGTTGGTGATGCGGCGGTAGCTCACTCGGCTGTCAAGACTAATCGCCCCGCCACTGAAGGATTTGTGGCCTCTCTGGAACCTTTTATTGATACGATCATTGTATGTTCGATGACAGCGCTGTGCATCGTGCTCACCGGGACTTGGCAAGGTTCTGATGTGCATGAGGTTAGCGGTGTTACGCTGACATCCCGTGCCTTTGAGACAGTTGCACCGTCCTTTTCTTATGTACTGGCATTCGCCGTATTTCTATTTGCCTACTCAACGATCCTCAGTAACTCTTATTACGGCATGAAAGGGTTTGGCTTTCTTCTTGGTGACAACCCCAAGGCTGAAGTCGCTTATAAGGTCATTTTTCTTTGCTTTACGGTGATTGGAGCCGCCACCGCTCTTGCACCTGTCATTCTGTTTGCTGACTCGGTGTTTTTCCTGTTGGCTCTCTGCAATATTATCGGACTTTACTTCCTGGCTAACGTGGTCCGCAGGGAGTTCAATAGCTACTGGAAAAAACTGAAGTCCGGTGAGTATATGGTCCTCGAAAACAGTAACTCGTCTCTCAGCAGTAGCAATTGACGTCCATGAGACTTTCATGCCTGACTGACAGCTATAATCTTCACATGCTCTTGTTCCCGGCCTTATTGGCCGGGTTTTTATTTCGCCGTCAGCTTCTCCAGCGCTTCAAGATAGCTTTCCAGCACCAGGTTGGGCGGGGCTCCCTTGCGGGTGATGGCGCTGTAGCGGGTGAGATAGTGCCACCTGTCGGGATTCAGGGCGCGCATCCGGCCGTCACGCACCCACCTATCGGCGTAGTGGGTGGGCAGGTAACCGATGTAGCGACCGGACAGGATCAGAAAGGCGATGCCTTCCCGATCGGTGGCCGAGGCGGCCGCCCTTAGGGGCTCATGGAGCGCCTTGATCTCCGGTGTCTGGGCATAGGCGGGTATCACGGCGTCACAGTTCGCCAATTGCTCTTCCGTGATCTCCTCGGCGTCGAACAGCGGATGCCCGGAAGCGCAGTAGAGCTGCGAGGTTTCCCCGTACAGCGAGAGGTAATGCAGGCCGGGCAAGGTCTTGAGCGCCGGAATCACGCCGGTATGCAGGCGACCATCGAGCACGGCCAGCTCGATATCGCTGGGCGGTATCATGCGGATGTTGATGCGCACATCCGGACCGCGCTCCTTGAGTGCGCTGAGGGCATTGGTGATATGCATCTCGGGCATGGTCACCAGGTTGTCGGTGATGCCGATATTGAGCTCGCCCTTGAGCCAGGCATGCAGGCCGTTGACCCGGGTGCGGAAGCCCTCCACGGCCGCCAGCAGCTGCAGTATGGCCTCGTAGACCTCGGCCCCCTCCTCGGTCAGCGAAAAGCCACTGCGGCCTCGCTGGCACAGGCGCAGGCCGAGCCGCGTCTCCAGGTCGTTCATCGCCATGCTGATGGCGGCCCGACTGATGTTCAGCTCCACCTCGGCGGCGGAAAAACCACCGCACTCCACCACCTTGCGGTAGATCCTCAGCAGGCGCAGATCGGCATCGCTCAGTTGGCCCGTCAAGGCCTCCTTGCGGCGCGACATCGGCATGCCCTCCTCTCGACGACGTTCGGCTTCGAGGGTATCGCTGCCAAGACAGAAAGTTAAGCAATGACTTGCATGAAATTAAATACATCTGGATTTAACTTATTGACAGCCGGAGCTAGCCTACTGCTACAGAACCATCGACAACGGCGATATCAACAGAGGGTGCTGCCATGTCCGAGCGTGACTTCTCCCAGACCGCGGGGCTGAGCCCAGAGCAGCTGGATGCCTACTGGATGCCCTATACCGGTAACCGCCAGTTCAAGCGCGACCCGCGAATCATCGTCGGTGCCGAGGGCAGCTACCTGACCGATGCCCAGGGCCGGCAAGTCTTCGACGGCCTCTCCGGCCTGTGGACCTGCGGTGCGGGTCACGGCCGCCCCGAGATCACCGAGGCCGTGGCTCGGCAGCTCGCCACGCTGGACTATGCCCCGGCCTTCCAGTACGGCCACCCCAAGGCCTTCGAGCTGGCCCACCGAATCCGTGAGTTGACGCCTGCGGGCCTCGACTACGTGTTCTTCACCGGCTCCGGCTCCGAGAGCGCCGACACCTCGCTGAAGATCGCTCGTGCCTACTGGCGCAAGAAGGGCAAGCCGACCAAGACCAAGTTGATCGGCCGCTCCAAGGGCTATCACGGCGTCAACTTCGGTGGCTTCAGCCTGGGCGGCATCGGCGCCAACCGTACCCTCTTCGGACAGGGCGTCGATGCCGACCACCTGCCCCATACCCTGCTGCCGGAAAATGCCTTCACCAGGGGCATGCCCGAGCGTGGCGCCGAGCGGGCCGAGGAGCTGCTGGAGCTGATCGCCCTGCACGATGCCTCCAACATCGCCGCGGTGATCGTCGAGCCCCTGGCCGGCTCGGCCGGGGTGATCCCGCCGCCCGTGGGCTACCTGCAGCGGCTGCGCGAGATCTGCGACCAGCACGAGATCCTGCTGATCTTCGACGAGGTCATCACCGGCTTCGGCCGCATGGGGTCCATGACCGGCGCCGAGGAGTTCGGCGTGGTGCCGGACATCATCAACGTCGCCAAGCAGCTGACCAACGGTGCGGTACCCATGGGCGCGGTGATCGTCCAGGGCGAGATCTACCACACCTTCATGGAACAGGGCGGGCCCGACTACATGCTCGAGCTGCCCCACGGCTACACCTACTCGGGCCATCCGGTGGCCTGTGCCGCGGCGCTGGCGGCCCTGGACGTGCTCGAGAACGATCGCCTGATCGAGCGCGTGCGGGAGATGGGGCCGATCTTCGAGGAATCGCTGCACGGCCTCAAGGGCAGCCGCTATATCAGCGACATTCGCAACTATGGGCTGGCCGGCGCCCTGCAGATCGAGCCCTACCCCGGCGAGCCGGCACGGCGCCCCTTTGAAATCGCCATGAAGTGCTGGGAGAAGGGCTTCTACGTGCGCTACGGCGGCGACACCATCCAGCTCGGCCTGCCCTTCATCGTCGAGCGCGAGGAGATCGACCGCCTCGTCAATGTGCTGGGGGATGCCATCGGCGAACTGGACTGAACTCAACTTGTACTCGTTTCTTCTAGAGGTATTGCAATGACCACTCTTGGCCACCTGATCAACGGCACCCGCGTCGACGACAACACGCGTGCCCAGGACATCTTCAACCCCTCCATCGGCGAGGTCGCCGGCCAGGTGAGCCTGGCCAGCAAGGCCACCGTCGAGGCGGCCATCGCCGCCGCCCAGGCCGCCTACCCGGCCTGGCGCGACACCCCGCCCGCCAAGCGCGCCCGCGTCATGTTCCGCTTCAAGCAGTTGCTGGAAGAGCATGCCGACGAGATCTGCCGGCTGATCGGCCAGGAACACGGCAAGATCGTGCACGATGCCAAGGGCGAGCTACAGCGCGGCATCGAGAACGTGGAGTATGTCTGCGGCGTGCCGGAGCTGCTCAAGGGCGAGCACAGCAAGAACGTCGGCCCTGGCATCGATTCCTGGAGCGAGTTCCAGCCGCTGGGCGTGGTCGCCGGCATCACGCCGTTCAACTTCCCGGCCATGGTGCCGCTGTGGATGTACCCGATGGCCATCGCCTGCGGCAACACCTTCGTGCTCAAGCCCTCCGAGCGCGACCCGACCTCGACGCTCTACATCGCCGAGCTGGCCCTGGAGGCGGGACTGCCCGCCGGCGTGCTGAACGTCGTCAACGGTGACAAGGAAGCCGTCGACACCCTGCTCGACGATTCCCGCGTGCAGGCCGTCAGCTTCGTCGGCTCCACGCCGATCGCCGAGTATATCTACAACCGTGCCAGCGCCAACGGCAAGCGCTGTCAGGCCCTGGGCGGCGCCAAGAACCATGCCATCGTCATGCCCGATGCCGACATGGACAACGTGGTCAACTCCCTGACCGGCGCCGCCTTCGGCTCCTCCGGCGAGCGCTGCATGGCGCTGTCCGTGGCCGTGGCCGTGGGCGACGCGGCCGCCGACGCCCTGATCGCCAAGATGCAGGAGCAGATGCAGACCCTCAAGGTCGGCCCCTTCGCCGATGCCGAGAACGACTTCGGCCCGGTGATCACCAAGGCCCACCAGGAGAAGGTCTGCGGCTACATCGACAGCGCCGAGGCGCAGGGCGCCGAGATCGTCGTCGACGGCCGCGGCGTCCAGGTGCCGGACTTTGAAAACGGCTTCTACGTCGGTGGCACCCTGATCGACCGCGTGACCCCCGAGATGACCTGCTACCTCGAGGAGATCTTCGGTCCGGTGCTGCTGGTGGTGCGTGCCGGCTCCATGCAGGAAGCCATGAAGCTGATCGACGATCACGAATATGGCAACGGCACCTGCATCTACACCCGCGACGGCGAGGCGGCCCGCTACTTCAGCGACCACATCCAGGTCGGCATGGTCGGCATCAACGTACCACTGCCGGTGCCGGTGTCCTACCACAGCTTCGGTGGCTGGAAGCGCTCTCTGTTCGGCGACCTGGCCGCCTACGGACCGGACGCCGTGCGCTTCTACACCAAGCGCAAGACCATCACCCAGCGCTGGCCGTCGGCCGGGGTACGCGAAGGCGCGCAGTTCTCCTTCCCCTCATGACGCCCCCGGCATGAGGGGGTGAGACAGCGTATTGGCGCATGCTCGCAGCCGGATCGTCTCCCGATCCGGCTGCTTTCGTTCGGCCGGCGGATGCTTTGCTCCATCCAGCCGCGGCCCTGGGTGCCGTCTGAAGCGTCGATGGGACCGCTTGCACCCTTGCGCTGGGTCAAGGCAGGATCAGGGCTGACACGGTTGAATACGAAGACACATCGCCTCGCTGATCAAGTACCCGGGAGATTGCTCATGAACCGTCATACCACGCCCCTGCTGCTCGCCGGCGCCCTGCTGCTGGGGTCCACCGCGGCCCAGGCCGCCCTGCCCGACGAGGCCACCCTCTACAAGAACCCGCAGTGCGGCTGCTGCGACGGCTACGCCCGCCACCTGGAGGAGATGGGCGTCTCGGTCACCATCGTCGACGACGTCGAGGTGGGCGACATCAAGCTGCAGGCCGGGCTGCCCTACGGGCTCGGCGCTTGCCACACCACCCTGATGGGCGGCTACGCCATCGAGGGCCACGTGCCCCTGGCCGCCATCGAGAAGCTGTTCGACGAGCGCCCCGCCATCGGCGGCATCGGCCTGGCCGGCATGCCCATCGGCACCCCGGGCATGCCGGGGCCCAAGCAGGGCGACTGGGACATCTATCAGTTCACCGACCAGGAGCCCTCGCCCTTCATGACGCTGTGACCTCGCCGGGTCAGCAACGCGAAGCGCCGCCCTGAGGGGCGGCGATCTCCAGCCTCATGAACCGCCCCGGGTCCGAGTGTCGGAGCCCTCCCCCGGGTTCGCCGGCGAGGGGGGCACCGGGGGGTGGTCCATCTCGGGCCAGGGGGGGTGGCGGGTATGGGCACTGCACGCCACCCGACGGTGCAGTGCCGCACGGGCCATCACATGGGCGCTCACCGGTGCCGTGACGAAGAGGAAGACCGTGATCAACACCTCCTGCACGCTGATGCCCTTGCCGGCGGCACTGAAGTACAGCAGCGAGCCCAGCATCGTGCAGCCCACCCCCAGGGTGCACGCCTTGGTCGGCCCGTGCAGACGCATGTAGAAATCCGGCATGCGGGCCAGCCCCACCGAGCCCAGGGTGGCCACAATGGCGCCGATCAACAGCAGCGCCGCGATCAACGCGTCCAGCCAGAGCGGGATGTTCATGAGCCCCTCCTCGCGGTCATTCGATGACGTCGCCACGCACCAGGTACTTGGTCATGGCCACGGTGCCCACGAAGCCCATGAGGGCGATGAGCATGGCCGCCTCGAAGATGATGGTGGTGTCCATGTAGATGCCCGCCAGCACGATCACGGCGATGGCATTGATGCTGAGCGTATCCAGTCCCAGGATGCGGTCGGTCAGGTCCGGTCCGCGCAGCAGTCGATAGAGATTCAGCAACAGGCTGACGCTGAACAGCAGCAGGGCCAACGGCAGGACGGCGGCGATCATTCCAGGATCTCCTTCAGGGGTTGCTCGTAACGGGTGTGGATATGGCGGATCAGGGCCTCTTCATCCACCACGTGCAGGGCATGGATCAGCAGGGTTTTCTGGTCCGGGCTGAGTCCGGCCGACACCGTGCCCGGCGTCAGCGAAATGGTGCTGGCCAGCATGGCGAGGGCGAACTCATCGGTCAGGATGACGGGGTAACGAATGAAGGCGGGCCGGAGTCGCCCCGGCGGCAGCAGAATCAGCCAGGCCACCGTGACGTTCGACTTGAGGATGTCCCACAGCAGGTGGGCGAAGTACGGCACCAGCCGCCACGCCTGGTGCAGGCGAGGATTCTCCGGCCAGAACGGCTGGGTCAGGTAGGGGATCAACCAGCCCAGGAAGGCGCCGATCAGTAGCTGGGCCAGGCTCAGGGTGTTCATCAGCAATAGCCACAGCACCAGCAGAAACAGGGAAAACTGGGGCCGGGGCCACCAGTGACGCAACTGTCGATGGGCGGCCATATCAGCGTTCCTCCCCTGTCTGTCGAGCCGCCGCCTCGACCGCCTCCACATAGGCACCGGGCGACAGGACGGCGTCGGCGGTATCCAGCATGAGCGACATGACGGGCGTGGCGGCCACCGACAGCACCACACTGCCCAGCAGCATCGTGATCACGACGCCAAGCCTTGCCGGGTCCACCCGCAATCGCAGCGGGGGCTCACCGGACTGCCGCCAGAAGAACTTGCTGCCGGCCCGGCTCAGGGCGATCAGGATCATGAAGGCGGCGATCAGCAGCAACGGCCATAACCAGGCCTGACGGTCCGTGCCGCCGGCCACCTGCAGGATCCACACCTTGCTGACAAAGCCGCTGAAAGGCGGCAGGCCGGCAAGCGCGATGGCGCCGACGAAATACACGGCCCCCAGGGTACGCTTATGCGCCATGGCCGTCGCAATCACCATATGGTCGGCGGCTGCCCCGCGTTGCCGGGCGATCAGGTCGGCCAGCAGGAAGAAGGCCGCCGTCATCAGGGTGGAATGAATCAGGTAGAAGAGCCCGGCAGCGAGGGCGTCCCGGCTGCCCAGCGCCAGGGTCGCCAGCAGGGTCCCGACCGAGACGATGACCATGTAGGCGGTCAGGTTGCGCAGGTTGATCGCCCCGAGTACCCCGATGCCACCGAGCGCCAGGGTGGCAAGCGCCAGCGGCCATAGCCACTGCCAGGCGATGGTGCCGACCAGGCCCGTTTCCAGGCCGAAGATCAGGCTGAAGACACGCAGCATGGCGTAGACGCCGACCTTGGTCATGATGGCGAACAGCGCCGCGACGGGGGCGCTGGCGGCGGTGTAGGCCCGGGGCAGCCAGAACAGCAGGGGCAAGAGCGCCGCCTTGATGCCGAACACCACCAGCAACAGCAGCGAGGCCGCGGTCAGCAACGGCAGGTCTGCGGCGGGGGCATTGGCCACGCGTACCGCCAGGTCCGCCATGTTCAGGGTACCGGTCACCCCATAGAGGATGCCGACCCCGATGATGAACATCGCCGAGCCGACCAGGTTCAGAATCACGTAGTGCAGGCTGGCCCGGCAGCGCGCGATGCCGCCGCCGTGCAACAGCAGGGCGTAGGACGCGATCAGCAGGATCTCGAAGCAGACGAACAGGTTGAACAGGTCACCGGTGAGGAAGGCGCCGTTGATGCCCGCCAGCTGGAACTGCAGCAGTGCGTGGAAGTGGGCACCCCGGGTGTCGTCCCCGCGGCCCGCGTACAGGGCGCAGAACGCCGCCAGCACGGCGGTGATCAGCAGCATCAGCACACTGAGGCGATCCGCCACCAGCAGAATCCCGAACGGCGGCGACCAGTTCCCCAGCGTATACAGCACATGATTCCCCGCCATGACCTGCTCGAACAGCAGCCACGCGATCAGCACGAGCAGCGCCGTGCTGAGCAGGCTGATCAGGCGCTGCAGCGCCAGCGGGACGGCGAACGCGATCACCAGGAAGGCGCCGGCCAACAGCGGGATCAGCACCGGCAGGATCAGCAGATGGTTCATGGGCGCCAGTCCTCGTCCGGGTCCACCCCATCCACATGGTCGCTGCGCAGTTCCACCGCGGCACGCAGTGCCAGCACGACCACGAAGGCGGTCATGGCAAAGCCGATCACGATGGCGGTCAGCACCAGGGCCTGGGGGAGCGGGTCGGCATGATGGCTGCTCGCGCCGATGATGGGGGGCGCCTCCAGGGTCAGGCGGCCCATGCCGAAGAGAAACAGGTTCACGGCGTGGGACAGCAGGGTCAGGCCCAACACCACCGGAAAGGTGCGGGCGCGCAGGATCAGGTAGACACCGCAGAACGTCAGCACGCCCAGGGCGGCGGCAAACAGCACTTCCATCAGCCGATCTCCTTCCCTGGCCCTTGCAGGGTCATGAGCTTGCCCATGTTGGCCAGGATCAGCATGGTCGCCCCCACCACCGTGATGAACACGCCGAGGTCGAACAGCAGCGCGGTGACAAGCTCGAAGTCGCCCAGCACCGGCAGTCGATAGTGCCCGAACCAGCTGGTCAGGAAAGGCGCGCCGGCTGCCAGGCTGCCCAGGCCGGTGAGTGCGGCCAGCAGGATGCCGCCCCCGACCAGGGGGCGGAAGGGAGTCAGCATGCACGAATGGGCCCAGGCCAGGCTGCCCGCCATGTATTGCAGCGACAGGGCAACGGCCGTGATCAGTCCCGCGATGAAGCCGCCTCCGGGCATGTTGTGCCCCCGCAGGAAGATGTAGGCCGACACCATGATCGTGACCGGCAGGATGGGCCGGGCGATCATCCTGAGAATCATGGGATGGGGCTCGGACGCCCAGTACTGCCCCCGCTCCTGCGGCACCCGGTCCTTGAGTTGCAGGTTGCGGGTGAGGGCGAAGACGGCCACGGCGGCAATTCCCAGCACCGTGATTTCACCGAGGGTATCGAAGCCCCGGAAGTCCACCAGGATCACATTGACCACATTGCTGCCGCCGCCCTCCGGGACGCTACGGGCCAGGAAGAACCCGGAGATGCTCTGCGTCGGGCGGGTCATGACCGCGTAGGCCACGACGGCCATGCCCAGGCCACTCAGGCCGGCGAGCGCGAGGTCG
The DNA here is from genome assembly GCF_030010475.1 of Halomonas kalidii. NCBI lineage: Bacteria > Pseudomonadati > Pseudomonadota > Gammaproteobacteria > Oceanospirillales > Halomonadaceae > Halomonas > Halomonas kalidii. The sequence goes on from NZ_JASCQN010000017.1 coordinate 23,459, forward strand.
CGCACGCGACGCGGCACGGAGGACTCCGCTGGCGTCATCTGCGGCAGGAAGGACAGGGCCAGCATCATGATGATCACCGCCATCACCTCCACGGACAGCTGCGTCAAGGCCAGGTCCGGCGCCGAGAAACGGGCAAAGGTGAGGGTGACGAAGAGTCCGGCGGCCCCGGTCAGCAACAGGGCGAGGAAACGGTGGCGATGACCGACGGCCACCCCCAGGGCGCAGGCCATCAGCAGCACGGTACCGAATACGGTCATGGGATCGAGGGGAGTCAGCACCTCGGCACCGCGCCACTCGGTCATGCCGGCGAGGGCGGTGCCCATCGTGATCAGGGCGCTGAGCAGCACGAGCGCGATATAGCGCTGGACCGAGCCGTTTTCCAGGCGGTGCACCAGCCGTTCGGCGAAGGTCCCCGCCTGCAGCATCAGCCACTCGAAATTTTCCTTGGCATCGACCTCGGGCAGCCGGTCATAGATGGCGAAAAGCTGCCGTCTTGCCACGTACATGGCGAGGCCGCCCGTCAGCGCCAGGGCACTCATCAGGAACGGCAGGTTGAAGCGGTGCAACAGGCCAAGATTGTACTGCGGCAATTCCCCACCCAGCGCCGCCTCGGCGGCAAGCTTCAGCAGCGTATGCACCACGTATTGCGGCACGATGCCGACCACGATGCAGGCGGCGGAGAGCAGCGTCACGGGGATCAGGATGCCCACTCCCGGCGACTTCGGGGGCCAGATGGGCAGGTCCCGCGGTGCTCCGTTGAAGAAGACGTTATGGAAGATGCGTGCCGAGTAGGCGACCGACAGCAGGCCGGCCACGGCCGCCAGGGAGGGTGTGAGCCAGGCCAGCACGCCGGTGAACGGCGATACCATGGTCTCGGCAAAGAACATCTTCTTGCTCAGGAAGCCGTTGAGCAGCGGCAGTCCGGCCATGGAGGCGGCGGCCACGCCGGTGAGCACGCCGAGATAGGGCATGAAGTGCCACATGCCGTTGATGCGGCGCATGTCCCGCGTGCCGGTCGACTGCTCGACGATGCCCGCCATCATGAACAGCGGCGCCTTGAACAGGGCGTGATTGAGCAGGTGAAACAGGCCCACGATCAACCCCATCCTGGTGCCCATGCCCAGCAGCAGGGTGATCAACCCCAGATGGCTGACGGTGGAGTAGGCCAGCAGCCCCTTGGTGTCGTGCTTGAACATCGCCACGAAGGCACCGGTGAGCAGGGTCGCCATGCCCACGCTGGAGACGCTGTACAGCCAGAGCGGCGTTTCCGCCAGCACCGGATGCAGCCGGGCCAGCAGAAAGATCCCCGCCTTGACCATGGTCGCCGAGTGCAGATAGACGGACACCGGCGTGGGCGCGGTCATGGCATGCGGCAGCCACAGGTGGAAAGGGAACTGGGCGGACTTGGTCATGGCCCCCAGCAACACCAGGGACAGGATCAACGGATACTGGCGGTGCTCGCGCAGGGTATCGCCGGCCGCCAGCACGTCGCTCAGCTGATAGCTGCCCACCGCCTGGCCGATCAGGATGACACCGGCCATCAGCGCCAGCCCTCCGCCGCCGGTGATCACCAGGGTCAGGCGGGCACCACGCCGCGCCGGGCGCTGATCCGAGTGAAAGCCGATCAGCAGGAACGAAACCAGGCTCGTCATTTCCCAGAACACCAGCATGAACAGCAGGTTGCCCGAGGTGACGATGCCGAGCATGGACGCCATGAACACCAGCGTCAGGGCATAGAAATGGGCTCCCCCGTGCTTGCCGGCAAAGTAGTAGCGCGCATACAGCATCACCAGCAGGCCCATGCCGACGATCAGCAGGGCGAACAGCATCGCCAGCCCATCCATGCGGAAGGCGATCGTGAGGCCGATGGTGTCGATCCAGCGCCACTCGGCAGCGATGACCTCACCCGCCAGGATCGCGGGCAACAGGGACAGCACCAGGGCCAGCACCGCCACCGGGGCCAGCGCCGCGACGACGGCCGAGAACCGCAGGTCCGCGGCGCGGGTCGTCGCCCAGGTCAGCAGGGCACCGAGCAGGGGCAGCGTGACGATCAGCAGCAGCGTCATGAAACCGCGAGCTCCCTCCCCCTCATCATCCGCAGGCCCCGTCGCTGCATGCCATCACTGTCAGCTCATCGGGGATGACCACCTTGTCATGACAAGCCATGTGAACTCCTGAGTCCGGAAGTGAGGAGGTACCGCGGCCCTGTCAGTATGGTTCACGAGCCCCGCGGTTTCCCGAGGCATGTCAGGCGCATGTGTCAACGCTCGGGATGCCGGACTGGCTCACTGCCAGGCGGCGATATCCAGGCAGAGCCGTGCCCGGAAGCCCTTGCGGCTGCGCAGGGGCACATAGGAGGCGCCGTCGTCGTCCACCCTGGCCGCGCGTCCACGCCCCTCGCCCCAGTCCTCGTCGCCCATGATGTAGCGCAGCCGCCAGCCATCGCCGGCGGCGGTGGCCAGGATCACCACCTTGTCGCGGAACAGGTTCTCGTCGGGCACCCGACGGTTGACGAACCAGCGGCCGGCCACCTTGAACTCGGTGCTGCGCACGGCGATGTCGGCCACCAGCAGCATGGTCCGGCCCTGGCTCACCGTGATCTTCGAGCTGTCGAGGTAGACCGAGAACAGCACCGGGTGCCGGGCGTGCTCGTGGCCGGCGCGATCCGGGTGACACATCTCGTCGTAGCGGCGGAAGATCGCCGAACCGTGCTCGTCGCGGCGATCCGACAGCGCCACCGGCGGAAACAGCCGTGGCGTCACCGTGCACTCGAACAGGTAGCTGCCCTCGATCGCGTCACCGTCCTCCTTCGCCTGCTCCACGGAGGGCGGCAGCGGCAGGTGCTCCACCACCATCCGCGCCGTCATCAGCGCATTGCCGAACAGGAAGCGGGTCAGGTTCTGATAACCCGTCTCGGAGTTGACCATGCCGCAGTGGCCGCTATGGCTGAGGTAGGCGTGCACGCGGGGGGCCCCCTCGATCCAGGCATTCTCGATCTTCACCAGGCCGTCGCTCGACGCTCCGACCGCGAAGCGAACGGCCTCGTAGTCCCGGTGGTTGGTGCCCACCAGGCAGAAGAAGCGCGCGGGCGGAAAATCCCCATCCAGGTGGTTGACGCGCCCGTTGCGAGGCCTGAGCCGCAGGAAGTCGGCGATGCTCTCGCGGTTGAAGTTGTTGACGTCCCACATGCCCAGGAAGCGCGGCACGTTGATTCCGGCGATCTCGATACCGTTGTGCGGCGTGCCGTAGGTGAACACCTTGTCGACGCAGGCCTTGGCCGCGGGGTCGCCCACCGCGTCGTTCTGCAGCAGGCAGCGGCAGATCAGCCCGCCCATGGAGTGGGCCACCAGATAGACCCTGAAGGCCGCCCGCGCCTCGGTATCGTCGCCGCAGACCCGCTCGCGCAGCCACAGGATCCGCGCCGACAGCTCACCGGCCGCCTCGATGATCGACGGGCGCCGCCCGCCGCCCTCGGCGTCCTCGTAATAGCGGTGGATCAGCAGGCTCGTGTGGGGCAGCCGGCCCTCGTGGACCGCACCGTCCTGGTAGACGTCCCGGTAGCCGTAGTCCTTCATCAGGCGGATCACCGGCGACTCGAAGATGAAGGTGTGGAGCTCGCCCCCCGGCCCCTGCCGCACCCGGGTGGCGCCGCGGTTGAAGCCCATGTAGGGCGTGTTGATGGTGTCTTCTATCTCGGCATCGAGCCTGGCGAAGCCACGCACATAGATGATCGGATGGAGGGACGACTTGCTCATGGAGGGGCCCCGGTTATCGTTGTTCGGTGCCTCCTCAGTACGGCACGGGATCGTGCCCGGCGCCACTTTTCGCTCACCGCTCCCGGCGGCTCCCGATGGCGGGGAATGGGGTCATGCCTCGCCCGGGGGCGGCTTATGAACTAGCTTCAAGTCGAGCAAGGGGGTTTTCGGCCAGGCATGCCGGGGCTTCAGGGAGGAGCGGCAGGATGCGACGGCAAGGCGCGATCCGGGGGGGACTGCTTTTCACCACGCTGCTGTTCGCGGCCGGCTGCGATGGGCCGCCACCGCCCCTCGACACGAGCGGCCCGACGGCCGACTGGCCCCACTACGGTCAAGGCCTCGATGGCCTGCGCTACTCGCCCCTCGACCAGATCCGCCCCGACAACGTCGCCCGCCTCGAGGAGGTATGGCGCTACGAGAGCGGCGACGTCGCCCTCGGCGACGAGACCCAGACCCGCACCTCGCTGCAGGTCACGCCCATCGTGGTGGGCGAGCGGCTGATCTTCTGCACACCCTACAACCGCGTCATCGCCCTGGCCCCGGAGACCGGCGAGGAGCTCTGGACCTTCGACCCCGAGCTGCGGCTGCGCCGGCTGCACGGCGCCTACCCGATGATCTGCCGTGGCGTCGCCCACTGGCAGGACGCCGAGGCCGATGACGGGAACGATGGCGAGTGCCGGGAGCGGATCTTCACCGGTACCCAGGACGCCGAGCTGATCGCCCTGGACGCCGCCACCGGCCGCCCCTGCGCCGGGTTCGGCGAGGCCGGCCGCCTGGCGCTGCGTGACGACCTCGGCGACGACGTGCCGCCCTGGGAGTACTACGTCACCTCGGCGCCGCTGGTGGTCGACGACCTGGTCATCGTCGGCGCCCTGGTCGCCGACAACGTGCGCACCGACGCCCCGCCCGGGGTGGTGCGCGCCTTCGACGCCCGCACCGGCGAACTCGCCTGGGCCTGGGACCCGATCCCCCCGGACCAGCCCGCCACCTCTACGGAAGGCCCCTACCGCCGTGCCACCGCCAACGTCTGGGCACCGATGGCCGCCGACGCCGAGCGCGGCCTGCTGTTCGTGCCCACCGGCAATGCCCCGCCGGACTACTTCGGAGGCCAGCGCAACGGGCTCGATCACTACGCCTCGTCGGTGATCGCCCTGCACACCCGCGGCGAGCGCGCCGGCGAGGTCGCCTGGCACTTCCAGACCGTCCACCACGATCTCTGGGACTACGACGTCGGCGCCCAGCCCTCGCTGGTCGAGCTGAACACGCCCGAGGGCCCGGTGCCGGCGGTGGTCGTCTCGACCAAGACCGGCCACGTCTTCGTGCTCGACCGCGAGAGCGGCGAGCCGCTGCACCCCATCGAGGAGCGCCCGGTGCCCCAGGACCCGGCGCCGGGCGACTGGCTCTCCCCCACCCAGCCCTTCCCGGTCACCCCGCCGACGCTCTTCCCGCCGCAACTGACCCCCGACGACGCCTGGGGCCTGACCTTCTGGGACCGCGGCCGTTGCCGCCGCGAGATCGAGTCGCGGCGCGCCGAAGGCCTCTACACTCCGCCGAGCCTCGAGGGCACGGTGGTCTTCCCCGCCGCCACCGGCGGCATCAACTGGGGCAGCGGCGCCGTCGACCCGAGCCGCAACCTGATGGTGGTCAACCAGTCGCGGGTGCCCACCGGGGTGCGGCTGATCCCCCGCGACGAGTACGACGCCCTGCCCGAGGAGGAGACCCGCACCGACGCCGGCGGGCTGGCCGGCGCCAACCGGCTCTACGGCGAGATGGGGGGCACGCCCTATGCGGTCAGCGTGGAGCTCTTGAGCTCGCCACTGGGCATGCCGTGCAGCGCCCCGCCCTGGGGCACGCTGACCGCCGTCGACCTGGACGCCGGCGAGATCCGCTGGGAGGTGCCGCTGGGCTCCACCCGCGGCCTGGCCCCCTGGCCGTTCTGGCTCGAATGGGGCGTGCCCAATGTCGGCGGGCCCATCGTCACAGCCGGCGGCCTGGCCTTCATCGCCGCCACCCCGGACCGCTATATCCGCGCCTTCGACCTGGCCAGCGGCGAGACCCTGTGGCGCGCCGACCTCCCCTACGCCGCCCACGCCACGCCCCTGACCTACCGGCTCGGCCCCGAGCGCCGCCAGTTCCTGGTGGTGGCGGCAGGCGGGCACGTGTTCTCCGATCCCGGCGACGCCATCGTCGCCTTCGCCCTGCCGGAGCCGGAGTGAGCGGGCTCGCCGAGACCTGGGTCGAGCGCCCCGGCTACCGGCTGCGCGTGCGCCATGGCGGCAACCCCGAGCGCCCCCTGGTGCTCTTCCTGCACGGCTATCCGGACAGCCAGCGCATGTGGCGGGAGATCATGACGGCGCTGGCCGACGACCACCGGGTCGCCAGCCTGGACTGGCCCGGCATCCCGGCCGTGGAACCGCGTCAGCCGGCGCGACGCTATCGCATCGACCGGCTGCTCGCGGACATCGAGGCGGTGATCGGAGTGCTGGGCGCGAACCGGCTGCACCTGGTGGGCCACGACTGGGGCGCCACGATCGGCTGGTCCTATGTCACCCACCCCGACTACGGCCAGCGAGTACTCAGCTGGAGTTTCATCTCCGGGCCGCACCTGGCGATCTGGCGCCAATGGGGGCTGGAGGGCCTGAGAAGCCTGAGCCCGCGTCGCATGTGGCCGGTGGTCGCGCAGCTGCTGCGCGCCAGCTACACCCTGCCGCTGCTGGCCTGGCCGCTGGGCGAGGGGTTATGGCGCCTCGGCGGCGTGCCCGCCTGGCGCCTGGTGCTGCGCCTCGCCGGGGTGCCGGCCGACGATCCCCTGCTCGAGGAGTCCCGCGACCAGGTGATGGCCATGGCGCTCGGCCCCATGGCGCTCTACCGCCAGAACGTGCTGCACCCACCGCCGTTGCCTCCCAAGGCCAGCGTGACCTGCCCGGTGCAGCTGATCGTCGCCGAGCGCGACCCCTTCGTCTCGGAGGCCGGCTACGCCAACCTTGGCGACTACGCCACTGATCTGCGCACCGCCCGCCTGCCCGGCTCCCACTGGGTGACCCGCAGCCACCCCGACGAGGTCATCGCCCTGCTACGGGCGTTTCTGACGAGGAAGGCCGGTCAAGCGAGGTGAGGCCGCGGAGGAGAGTCGTCAGGCGCGGATCGCCACGGTCAGGAGATAGGTGTTTTCGATGACCGCGGTGCCATCGGTCGCGCGATTGTACCTATCGAACACCGCCTCCAGGTCGCCACGCAGCCCCCTTCCCGAGTCGGCCTGGGAGGCACGGATGGCAGGGCCGAAGTACCTCAGGAACACATCCCCGGCATGCTCGATGGAGCGGTAATACTGCAGCGCCGTTCGCTTCTCGCTACTGATCGAGCGGGTGCCGGCACCGAGGAGCTCCTCCAAGCCGACCTCCGTCCCCCAGCGCAGTGGCGGCTTGATCCCGGCCGGCGGGGGTACGTACTTGGCGTTGGTCGCGAAGAAGTCGCCACTCCAGCCCTCCGGGATCGGGCTGGCGAGCGCGATCCTTCCGCCCGGCCGGCAGACCCGCAGCATCTCGTTGGCCGCCTGCTCCTGGTCAGGCGCGAACTGCACGCCATATACCGAAAGCACCGCGTCGAAGCTCGCATCGGGAAACGGCAGGTCCTGTGCATCTCCCACATGGAATTCGGCGTCCAGGTCGTCGGCAACCGCCCGGTGTCTGGCACGCTCGATCAACGCGGCCACATAGTCGATCCCGACGACGTCACAATACCTTCGCGACGCGACCAATGCCGCAGTGCCGCTGCCGCACGCCACGTCCAGCACGCGCTCCCCGGCATGAAGATCGACGGCATCGCAGAGTGCCTCGGCCATGCACACGTTCTGCCGAGCAATCTGGTTGAAGTCCCCTGCGGCCCAGGTCTCCTTCTGTCGTGCCGTAATGGCCGCGTAATCAGCGGACTGGCCCACGTTCTTCATTGGGTTGGCCTCCCTTGCATACGGGAAATGCCGATGCACGGAGTGCCGATGGCCCGAGCCCCCTTTGCAACGCACCTTCCCGATACGGTGCCCATGCAGCCAGGGTGATGACTGCCCCTCCCTATGACCCTAGGCCCCAGGGCACGGTATCGCCACAATCCCCGGCGGTTCAGCCCATCTGCGACAGCTTGGCACGCTGACGCTCTTCCGCTCGCGCAGCTCCGGAGTGAACTCCTCGCCGAGGCTCGGAGAGGCAAAGAGAGTCACGGGTGCTGGTGGCTAGGCGTGATGTTCTGATTGAAGCGAAAGACATTCGCTGGATCGTACTCGTTCTTCAGCGCGACCAGCCGCGCGTGGTTGGCCCCATAGGCCGCCCTGACCCTCGCCTCGCCCTCATCGCCCAGGTAGTTGACGTACGCGCCCTCCTCCAGGAAGGGGGCCACGGCGCGGAAGCAGCGGCGTCCCCAGGCGATGTTCGCCGCGGAGTCCGCGGGATCCTGCCACATCCGCAGCACCAGGACGCTATGTTGCGCCTGCCGGTAGGCGAAGGCGGTGTCCTGGGCGCCCACGCGACCGACGGCGCCCCCCAGGTGTTCGATGGCGATCGCGGCGAAGGGTGCGGGCGTGTCGGCGACGAAGAATTCCAGCAGCGCCTCGATGGCGTCGTCGCCGAACGCGCGCATGAAGCCGGCCTTCCAGTAGTGCAGCCGGCCGGGCTGGAACACCTCGGTGAGCAGGTTCTGCACCCTGGCGTAGGGGACCGGCGCAACGCTGTCGAGCAGCGGAGCGCCGAACGCGCGCATGGGCCGCAACACGGCCTCGCCCTCCTCGAGGGGCCCGCAATAGCACATCTTGATGTCCAGTACGGGGCCTTCGGGCCCGGACAGCAGGGTGGCATCCGCCCTCACTTCATCGGGGGCGGTAGTGGACCAGTCACGATAGAAGCGCAGGACATCCCCGGCACGCTCGAGGGGATAGACGAGTTCACCGCCCAGCACCGGCCCCACCGGGTGCAGCCGATACGCGAAGGACGTCACTACGCCGAAGTTGCCACCGCCGCCGCGCAGGCCCCAGAACAGCTCCGGATGCTCGTCGGCACTGGCCGTCACCAGGCGTCCCTCCGCGGTGACCACATCGGCAGACAACAGGTTGTCGCAGGCCAGGCCATGCTTGCGGTTGAGATAGCCGATCCCGCCTCCCAGGGTGAGCCCGGCGATGCCGGTGGAGGGCACGATGCCGCCGGTGGTCGCCAGGCCGAAGGCCTGGGTCTCATGATCGAAGTCCCCCCAGGTGGCGCCGCCCTCGGCGCGCGCCACGCGTTGCCGAGGATCGACCCAAACGCTCGCCATCGGCGACAGGTCGATCACCAGGCCATCTTCACAGACGGCGCTGCCCAGCACGCTGTGGCCACCGCCACGCACGGCGATCGGCAGCGCCGCCTCCCGCGCGAAATCGACGGCGGCGATCACGTCGGCCACCCCGGCACACCGCACGATCATGGCCGGGCGTCGGTCGATCAGGCCGTTGAACACCCGGCGCGCCTCGTCGTAGGCCTCGTGCTCCGGCAGGACGAGCCGTCCCCGCAAGCGGTCCCGGAAGTGCTGGATGGTGCTGTCGTTGATGGTCATGATCGCCCCCTCCCCTCGTTGAGGTCATCTCCACAGTTCAAGACTGCGCCAGGAAACCGGGCAGCGCCTCGGCGAAGCTACCCACTCGGCCTCACTTGGCGACTGGGTAGCTTCCGCCAGGCAGGAGGGTCAAATAAGCTGGTGCTGGCAGGCATAGGCCGTGGCCGCGGTCCGTGACGGCACGTTGAGCTTGGCGAGGATGTTGCCCACGTGGCGGTCGATCGTCCGCTCGCTGACGCAAAGCTCGAGCGCGATGGCCTTGTTGGTCTTGCCGGAGGCAATCAGGCGCAGCACCTGGAGTTCACGCGGAGTCAGGCCGTGGCGATGGGGGGCCGTGCCTCCGCAGGCATGGGCCGGCAGGCGAGACAGCTCGGGTGAGGCGCCCAGTTCCCGGAGATACCACCGGGCCGTGTCGAACTCCATCCTGGCGCTATCGACATCGCCGAGCCGCTCGCAGGCACGCCCGATGAGTCCCCGGGTGCGGGCCAGCTCATAGGGGACTTCCAGGTCCTCCCAGAGCCGGCAGGCCTGACGCAGGGACCCCAGCGCCGCCCGGGGGTCGCCCGCGGCCAGCCGGATCGCGCCCCGGGCGCCGGCCGCCAGGGCCCGCAGGAAGGGGGCGTCGAGCCTCTCGGCCATCTCGGCAAGCTCATCGGCACCGGCCTGGGCCGCCGGCATATCCTCCACGGCGAGCATGATCTCGATATAGGCGGGCAGGATGGCGGCGCGGCTCGACTCCCCGCTAGCCTCGTCCAGGATCCGTCGAATCGCCGCCTCGGCGGCGTCGACCTTGCCCTGGGCCAACCGCAGGAGCGCCAGGCCGGGCTGCTGCGCATGCCCCCAGCGACTGGCCTGCGCGTAGGCCCGCTCGGCCTTGCGCCACTCGCCACGCAGACGATGGAGCTCGCCGCACAGGTAGAAGGCATAGCCGGTGGCGGCCTCCCCGGGCCGATCGCAGAGCCGATGGCACGCCTTTTCCGCCTCCTGCTGGGCGTCCGGCCAGCTGCCATGCAACAGCATGAGCTCGGCCCGGTGCACCAGGCAGCGTCCGCGATAGGGAACCAGATCCGGCTGGGATTCGCACCACCGGGTCAGCGCCGCCGTCCACTCCTGGGCCCGGCGCAGATCGAAGATCTGCTGGCACGTCTCGATCACGCCGCAGTAGACGATCCCTGCGACCAGGGGCGAGAGCTCGCCGGCGTCCATCGCCACCATGGCTTCGTCCAGCAGGGTGGTCCCCGCCTGGATCTTCCCCGAGCCGATCAACGCCTGACCCTGGCCGAGGCAGGACATGGCCACCAGGTTCGGCTCCCCGAAGCGGCGACCGAGCTCACCCGCCTGCCGAAAGAGGGCGTGGGCTCCCGCGTGATCGCCCGCTCCCAGGCTGCCGAGCGCAGCCGGGATCCGCACGTAGCCGGCTTCCACACAGTCGAGCCCTTCCTCGTCGATGAGGCGGCTGGCCCGCGCGACCCAGGCGCCGCCTCGCGCCTTCTCGCCGCTCATGAGCAGCCCGAAGCCCAGCCAGAACGCACAGCGGGCCGCACGCGCCAGATCGCCCGCGGCCAGCGCATCCTGATGCGTCCGGGCCCACAGGTCGTTGCTCTCGGCATCCTTGCCCACCAGGTAGGCGGCAATGGCGAGTCGCTCGAGATCGTCCAACGCCAGCGTGGTCCCCCGGGCGGCGCCGGACAGCTCGGCGTAGGCATCCGCCCATGCCCGCCGCTGAAAGGCCACCCGCCCCGGATGAAGAGCATCGGTCGTCATCATCAACCCTCGTGCGTGCTCCCTCCGCCTTCTTGTTCGCGTCTCCGATGTCGACGGTGGGTGCGTACACGACAAGTGTCGCCCACCGGCCTCAATATTGCCTGCCCCCCTCCCTGTCGAAATCGCGACGCCCCGTTCGACTGGCAGGAGACAGCACCAACGACTATCCCTATGGCACCAACCAATGGAGACTCACCATGTCGCGCATGATCTTCGTGAACCTGCCCGTTGCCGACCTCGCCGCCTCGATGGCGTTCTACGAGGCCCTCGGCTTCGAGAACAACCCGCACTTCACCGACGAGACGGCGGCCTGCATGGTCTGCAGCGAGGCGATCAACGTCATGCTGCTCACCCACGCCAAGTGGCGCACCTTCACCAACCGCCCGATCCCACCGACCACCTCCAGCGAGGTGATGCTCGCGCTGTCGTGCGATAGCCGCGACGCGGTCGACGCCCTCAACGAGGCGGCCGCCACCAAGGGCGGCACCGCCGATATCAATCCCCCTCAGGATCTCGGCTTCATGTACAACCGCAACCTGGCGGATCCCGACGGTCACGTCTGGGAGGCGATGTGGATGGACCCGGCGGCTATCCCCCCGAACGGTTAATGGGCCAAGCGGAATCAAGGCGGCGGGGTGACGCAACCGGCTCAGGCAGCGCCTGGCTCCTCGATCACCCTGCGGAGCATCGCCATCATCACCTGCGTCGCCTTGCCCGATGCACCGAAGCGGGCCACGCTTAGCTCACCCCTCCATGGACAAGGAACGCGCCGATGAACACCCTAGACCTCCAGAAGGTATGGGCACCACGTGTGCTCAGCGTGCTGCGGATCGTCTCTGCCTTCATCTTCCTCTTGCACGGCACCCAGAAGCATCTCGGCTTCCCGCCAACGGACCGCGTGGTCGAGACCTTCTCGCTGCCGGGGATCTCCGGCTTCATCGAGATCATCTGCGGGGTACTGATCCTGATCGGTTTCCAGACCCGGGCCGCGGCCTTCCTGGCCTCCGGCGCCATGGCCTTCGCCTACTGGATCGCCCACGCCCCGCAGGATCTCTTCCCGGTCAACAACGGCGGCGACGCGGCCATCCTCTACTGCTTCGTGTTCCTCTACCTGGTGTTCGCGGGCCCCGGCCCCTGGAGCGTCGACGCCATGCGGGGCAAGGGATCCGTTTCCGCGACATGAGGTGATCACGAGGGCCCGGGCCGTGACGGGGATCACAGGTTGTCCCGCGGCACGCGCTCGTTCCAGGTGCTGGCGAAGACCCGGTCGCCACCTTCGTAGGCATCCACGGTGGCGTGTACGCAGAAGTGTGTCGGCGTGGCGGTGAGCTCCGTGCGGGTGGTAACGACCACGGACCAGTCGCCGCGTTCGAAGGAACGATGGTTGACCACTTCGCCACTGAGCGTGGCGTAATCGTCGTTGCAGTAGCGGTAGCATTCACTGACGTCATAGCCGAGGTCCAGCTCGAGGTCATCGAGACGCCAGGCGCCGTCGTTGTCGATGACCCTCAGGCTGGCCTCGTTGGTGGCCAGGTTGAACAGCACCGTCCATTCGCGATGGGCCGGCTCCAGCAGCGTGGTGGGCGGTGCCGGTGCGGCGCGGGGCTCGCCCAGGTCACGCAGTTCGGCATCCGTCGCCCGCGCCGGGCGTACCGGCAGCAGCAGTCGGCAGCCTTCGCAGTGGAGCGTCAGGGTCGCCGGGACCGGGGACGGCCAGGCCAGCGGCCAGTAGGACGAGGAGACGGCCAGGCGGATGCGATTGCCGGCCGGGAAGCGTTGGGCGACGTGGTTGAGGCGGACCGTGACCCGGTAGCGTTGGCCGGGCACTACCGGTTCGGGCCGGTCGTGCCCGCCGCGATGGCTGAGGTTGAGCAAACCGAAGGTGATCAGCGTCACCGTGCCTTCGGGGCTGATGTCCGAGAGCCGCACGGCGACCATCGCCTGGGGCCGGTCCGCCGCCAGTTCGAGCTCGACCACCGGCTGGCCGAGGATCTCGACGGCCTCGTCGAGCGGTGCCGTATCGAAGCACAGCGAGCCGCCGTCTTCGAGGCGCTGATCGGTGGGCAGGTCGGTGCTCTCCGAGTAGCTGCACCATTTGCCGGCGAACATCCCCACGCTGAGGGGGCTGCGAATCACCAGCGGCGGCGATGCAGCGCCGGCAGCCCCGCCGGCCGGTTCGAGACGGCCCGGTGACAGGGCATGGGGTTGCGTCCGGATGCGCTTGCTCGGCCAGTCGTCCTCGGCCACCCAGTGCCCGGGACGATCGTCGCTGATCGGCGAGACGCTGTCCTGCATCCAGGCGCGCAGCATCGGCTCGGCGTCGACGCCATTGTCGACGCCCTTCAGCCAGCGGTCCCACCAGCGCAGGCATTCGCCGAGGAAGTCGATGGACGGGCCGGGCCCGCCCATGTGCGGGTACTTATGACCCCAGGGCCCCACCAGCCCCTGGCGTGGCACCTCGAGATGGCGGATCAAGCGGAACACCGTGTTGCAGTAGCCGTCGGCCCAGCCGCTGACCGCCAGCACCGGGCAGCGGATCGCCGCGAAGTCCTCGCACACCGAGGCGTGGCGCCAGAAGGCGTCGCGCCGCTGGTGCTCCAGCCAGTGCTTGAGCCACAGGCCACTGCCCCGAAGACGCTGAAACCACAACTCGCGCCAGCGCTCGCCGACGACGGCCGGGTCCGGCGGGCAGGCGTTGTAGGAGAGCATCACCGATGCCCAGGACAGGTTGTCGGTCAGCAGGCAGCCACCCATGTAATGCACGTCGTCGGTGTAGCGGTCGTCGGAGGAGCAGACGCTGATCACCGCGGCCAGCTCGGGGGGTTGCAAGGCGGCGATCTGCAGTCCGTTGAAGCCGCCCCAGGAGATGCCCAGCATGCCCACGCGACCATCGCACCATGGCTGGGCAGCGATCCAGCGGATCACCTCGACGCCGTCGTCGAGCTCCTGGGGCAGGTACTCGTCGAGCAGCACGCCCTCGGAGTCGCCGCTACCGCGCAGGTCCACGCGCACCCCGGCATAACCGTGGCGAGCGAAGAAACCATGGATCCCGCTGTCGCGCACCGCCCGGAAGTCGCGTTTGCGATAGGGAATGTATTCGAGCACCGCGGGCACCGGATGATCCGCCGCGTCCACCGGCAGCCACAGCTTGGCGGCCAGGCGACAGCCATCGGGCATGGGGATCCAGGTGTTCTCGATGATCTCGACTGCGGCCGCCTGCCCATCATGCATTCTGCGTCCCTCCGGCGTTCGCCCCGGCAGCACCGCGGCGCCAGCTCCTTTATCGTATATGATTAACACGAGCCCCGCCGCTGCCGGCGCCTTTCCGCTGGTGCTGCCATGAAGATCGTGCATGCCTTTCCCCGCGAGGTGCGGGTCATCGAAAACGTCTGGATTCCCATGGCCGACGGCATCCGGCTGGCGGCCCGCGTGTGGCTACCCACCGACGCCGAGCGCCATCCCGTGCCGGCCATCCTGGAGTACATGCCCTACCGCAAGCGCGACTTCACGCGGCTGCGCGACGAGCCGCTGCATCGCTACTTCGCCGGTCACGGCTACGCCAGCATCCGGCTCGACCTGCGTGGCAGCGGCGACTCCGACGGGCTGCTGCTCGACGAGTACCTGCCCCAGGAGCTCGACGATGCCGTCGAGGCCATCGACTGGCTGGCCGCCCAACCCTGGTGCGATGGTCGCGTGGGCATGATGGGCATCTCCTGGGGCGGCTTCAACGCGCTCCAGGTCGCCGCCCTGCGGCCGGCGCCGCTCAAGGCCATCATCACCATGTGCTCCACCGATGACCGCTACGGCGACGACGTGCACTACCAGGGCGGTTGCCTGCTCAACGAGAACCTGGGCTGGGGCTCGGTGCTGCTGTCCTGTGCCACCACCCCGCCCGACCCGGATATCGTGGGCGGCGAGTGGCGCGCCAAGTGGCGCCAGCGGATCGAGAATGCGCCCTTCTACCCGCTGGTGTGGATGCGCCATCCCCATCGCGACGCCTACTGGCAACACGGCTCGGTGTGCGAGGACTTCGCCGCGGTCACTTGCCCCGTGTATGCGGTGGGCGGCTGGGCCGACGGCTACGTCAACGCCATCCCGCGGCTGATGGCCGGCCTGACGGTACCGCGCAAGGCCTTGATCGGACCCTGGTCCCATGCCTTCCCCCATGACGCCCTGCCCGGCCCGGCGATCGGTTTCTTCCAGGAGGCACTGCGCTGGTGGGACCACTGGCTGAAAGGGCTCGACAGCGGACTCATGGACGAGCCCATGCTGCGGGTCTGGATGGAGGAGTACGTGCCCCCCGCGCCGATGCACGCCGAGCGCCCCGGGCGCTGGGTGGCGGAGCAAACCTGGCCATCGGGACGCCTGCAACCGCGCACCCTCTACCTCAACGTGCTGTCGCTGGGCGAACACCCCGACAGCGAAGACCGCATGCGCATCGCTTCCCCGCAAACCACCGGGCTGGCCGCCGGCGATTGGTACGGTTTCGGCGCCGAAGGCGAGTCGCCCATCGACCAGCGCGAGGACGACGGCAAGTCCCTGGTGTTCGACTCCGATCCACTGCCGGCGCGCCTGGAGATCCTCGGTGCGCCCCTCGCCATCCTGGAAGTCGCAGTGGACCAGCCGGTCGCCCATGTCATCGTGCGCCTCAACGACATCGCCCCCGACGGCGCCTCGGCGCGGGTCAGCTACGGCATCCTCAACCTCACACAGCGCGACAGCCGCGAGCATCCCGAGCCGCTCACCCCCGGTCAGCGCTATCGGATCACGATGCAGCTCAACGACATCGCCTATGCCTTCGCCCCCGGCCATACCCTCCGGCTGGCGATCGCGACCAGCTACTGGCCGGTGATCTGGCCGGCGCCGGAGCGCGTCAACCTGACCCTCTACACCGGCACCAGCCGGCTGGAGCTGCCGGTACGGCCGCCGCGTGCCGAGGATGCCGAGTTGCGGCCCTTCGAGCCGCCGGAGCGCGCGTCGATGCCCGAGATAACCACGCTGACCGTGGCCCCCTTCCGTCGCCAGGTGGAGCGCGACCTGACCAGCGGCATGTCGGTCTACCGCATCGCCACCACCGGCGGCGACTTCGGTGATGCGGCCGTCGCCCGGCTCGAGGACATCGACCTGATCGTCGGCTACACCATCGCCAAGACCTACCGCATCCATGACTTCGACCCGCGAACGGCCGAGGCGACGGTCGAGCAGACCACCACCCTTCGCCGCGGCGACTGGTCCACGCGCCTGGAGTGTCGTACCCAGCTCACCGCGACGGCCGCGCGCTTCCGCATCCGCGGCGTGCTCAAGGCCTATGAGGGCGAGGTGCTGTTCGCCCGCCGGGACTGGGACGAGGAAGTGACCCGCGAGCCGTGGTGATGCACGCTGCCCCGTCAGGGCGGGCCATCGAGGCCGTAACGCCCGATCGCCGCTTCCAGGATCAGGCGTAGCAGCTCGTGATAGGGGTAGCCGGCCCATTCGGCCATCAGCGCCAGCTTGCCGTCCCAGGACCAGGTGGGGTTGGTGTTGACGTCGAGCAGCCGTGGCTGGCCATCCTCGCCCTCGCGGAAATCGATACGCGCGTAATCGCGCAGGCCCAGCCGGCGGAACAGCTTCACCGACTGATCGACCAGCTGGCTCCACTTGACGTCATCGATCTCGGCGCGACGGAAGCGCAGCTTCTCCCAGTAGGGCGAGTCGGGATCGGCCTTGGAGCCGTAGGTGAGAATCGGCGGCAGGTCGGGGTCGAGGGCGCCGTAGTCGATCTGAAGCGGCGGCAGCACCGTGAGACCCACCGACGGATTGCCGACCAGCCCGACCGTGTACTCGGCCCCGGTGAGGAAGTCCTGGATCAGCGCATCGGCCACCGCAGACTGTCCGGCCAGCCAGCGCAGGTAGGCCTCCGCCTCCTGGACGTCGTGCACCACGCAGTCGCGGGTGATGCCGAAGCTGCCGCCACTGCTGTTGGGCTTGATCAGGCAGGGATAGATGCTCGGCAATACCAGCGGGTCGGCGGCGAGCTCGACGTAGGTCTCGTTGGGCACGGCGATGCCCAGCCCCGCTGCCAGCGCCCGAACCAGCGCCTTGTCGGTGGTCAGGCTGATACTCATGGGGTCGGCGCCGGTATAGGGGATACCCAGGATTTCCAGCAGAGCCGGGATATCGCGCTCCAGCTCCCAGTCGTTACGGAAGCCGGTGTCGCAGAAGTTCAACGCCAGGTCCGGCGGCCGGTCGCGCAGGTCATCGATCAGCGCGGCATGGTCGTCGAGGTAGCTGAAGCGATACCCGGGGAGACGCTCCAGGGCGGTGCGCAGCCGCTTCACCGCCTCGAGCTCCTCGCTGCCGAACACCCCGTCGACGGCATAGGCATACGGCAGCCGGGGATCACCGAGCAGCACGGCCACGTTCAGGTGTCGCATGGCCTCCTTCCCCTTGGTGTCGGCGCTTGGCCATTACCCTCAGTATAAGAGCTCCTTCCGCGTGGTCGGCTCCGCAGGTTGCTAGACTGAAGGCGAAACCGCAACGGGAGCGCGTCATGACACGGCTCAACGTGACCCGCAAGCTGATCGAGTCCCACCTGCTGTCAGGCAGGATGGAGCCGGGCGAGGAGATCGGGCTTGCCATCGACCAGACCCTGACCCAGGACGCCACCGGCACCCTGGTGATGCTGGAATTCGAGGCCATGCAGGTCGGCCGCGTGCACACCGAGCTCTCGGCCCAGTACGTCGACCACAACCTCCTGCAGGAGGACTTCAAGAACCCCGACGACCACCTGTTCCTGCAGAGCGCCTGCCGCAAGTTCGGCGTCTGGTTCAGCCCGGCCGGCAACGGCGTCAGCCACCCGGTCCACCAGGAACGCTTCGGCATGCCCGGCAAGACCCTGGTCGGCTCGGACAGCCACACCCCGGCCGCCGGGGCACTGGGCATGTTCGCCATCGGTGCCGGCGGCCTGGAGGTGGCCCTGGCGATGGCCGGCAAACCGCTCTACCTCAACATGCCCAGGGTGGTAGGGGTGGAGGTGACCGGCGAGTTGCCCGACTGGGTCAGCGCCAAGGACGTGGTGCTGGAGATGCTGCGCCGCTTCGGCGTCAAGGGCGGCGTCGGCAAGGTCTTCGAGTACTACGGCCCCGGCCTCGCTGCCCTCTCCGCCATGGACCGCCACGTGATCGCCAACATGGGCACCGAGATGGGCGCGACGACCTCGGTGTTTCCCTCCGACGGCGAGGTTAAGCGCTTCCTGGCGCGCCAGGAGCGCGGCGACGCCTGGCAGGAGCTCACCGCCGATGACGGCGCCGACTACGACGAACACGTCGCCCTGGACCTGTCGACGCTGGAGCCGCTGATCGCCCTGCCGAGCAGCCCCGGCAACGTCAAGCCGGTGCGCGAGGTAGCCGGCGAGGAGATCTACCAGGCCTACGTGGGCTCCTCGGCCAATCCCGGCTTTCGCGACTTCGCCGTGCCGGCGATGATGGTCGAGGGCCGCCAGATAGCGCCGGGCGTCTCCTTCGACATCAACCCCACGTCGCGCCAGATCCTCGAGAACCTTGCCAGTCACGGCTACCTGTCGCGGCTGATCCGCGCCGGAGCCCGCCTGCACCAGGCCGGCTGCAACGGCTGCATCGGCATGGGCCAGGCGCCGGCCACCAGTCGCAACAGCCTGCGCACCGTACCGCGCAACTTCCCGGGCCGCTCCGGCACCCCCGAGGACCGGGTCTTCCTGTGCAGCCCGGAGACCGCCACCGCCTCCGCCCTGACCGGCAGGATCACCGATCCGCGCGATCTGGACATGGCGTACCCCCGGTTCGAGGAACCCGAGCCGCTGGCCATCAACCGCGAGATGCTCGTCGCCCCCGCCGAGGACAGCGGCCTGGTGGAACTGATCAAGGGGCCCAACATCAAGTCGCTGCCCGAGTTCGAGCCCATTCCCGCCCGCTTCTCCGGCCCGGTGTTGCTGAAGCTGGGTGACGACGTCTCCACCGACGAGATCATGCCCGCCGGGGCCGAGGTGCTGCCCCTGCGCAGCAATATCCCGGCCATCGCCGAGTACGTGTTCCGGGCCGTCGACCCCGACTTCAGCCGGCGCGCCAGGGCGCTCGACGGCGACGGCTTCTTCCTCGTCGCCGGCCGGAACTACGGCCAGGGTTCGAGCCGCGAACACGCCGCCATCGCCCCCCGCTACCTGGGGCTGCGCGCGGTCTGCGCCCTCTCCTACGGCCGTATCCACTGGCAGAACCTCGCCAACTTCGGTGTCGTGCCGCTGACCTTCGCCAACCCCGACGACCTGGAGCGCATCGACCAGGGGGACGAACTGGCCCTGGACGACCCGCTCGGCGCCCTCGACAGCGGCGACGAGGTCACGCTGCACAACCGGACCAAGGCGGAGCACTACACCCTGCACCACGGCCTGTCCCAGCGCCAGATCGCCATGATCCGCAGCGGCAGCCTGATCGATCTGGTGCGCGAGGAGGCATAGCCGGCGGACTCGCTCCACCACATCGCTACCGAACCCACCGGGGCGCCTACACTGAGGTTGGGAAGGCGCCACTTCCGGAGGCAGCGATGCAACCTTTCGCGAATGCCATGGCCCTGATCGGCAACACGCCGATGGTGCGGGTCGCCACCCTGGACACCGGCCCCTGCGAGCTCTACCTGAAGCTGGAACACCTGAACCCGACCGGCTCGATCAAGGACCGCATCGGGCTGTCGATGATCGAGGCCGCCGAGGCCTCGGGCGAGCTCCAGCCGGGCGGCACCCTGGTCGAAGGCACCGCCGGCAATACCGGCCTGGCCCTGGCGCTGGTGGCCCAGCAGAAGGGCTACCGCGTGATCCTGGTGATCCCCGACAAGATGAGCCGCGAGAAGATCTTCAACCTCAAGGCCATGGGCGCCGAGGTGGTGCTGACGCGCTCGGACGTGGCCAAGGGCCACCCGGAGTACTACCAGGACAAGGCGGCGACCATCGCCCGGGAGACGCCCGGCGCGGTGTTCGTCAACCAGTTCGGCAACCCCGCCAACCCCCTGGCCCACGAACGGGGCACCGGCCCGGAGATCCTCAGCCAGATGGACAATCGCCTCGACGCCGTGGTGTGCGGCGTCGGCTCGAGCGGCACCATCACCGGCCTGTCGCGCTGCTTCGCCCGGGCCGCCCCCGAGGTGGAACTGATCCTCGCCGACCCCGAGGGCTCGGTGCTGGCCGAGTTCGTGCGCACCGGCCGGCTCAGCACCGAGAGCGGCAGCTGGCTGATCGAGGGGATCGGCGAGGACTTCGTGCCCCCCATCGCCGACCTCTCCCGGGTGCGCCAGGCGATCACCGTGAGCGACAGGGAGAGCCTGCTGTGCGGCCGCGAGCTGCTGCGGCGCGAGGGCATCCTGGGCGGCACTTCCACCGGCACCTGCCTGGCCGCGGCGCTGCGCTACTGCCGTGCCCAGACCCACCCCAAGCGGGTGGTGACCTTCGTCTGCGACACCGGCAACAAGTACCTGTCCAAGATGTTCAACGAGCATTGGATGGAGGACCAGGGCTTCATCGAGCGCCACCACTACGGCGACCTGCGCGACCTGATCCGCCACCCCTATGCCGAGCACGACACCATCGTAGTGGCGCCCGACGAGCCGCTGACCACCGCCTACACGCGCATGAAGCTCTACGATGTCTCCCAGCTCCCGGTGATGGAGGGCGACCGGGTGGTCGGCATCATCGACGAATCGGACGTGCTGATGGCGGTGTATGGCCACGTGGATCATTTCACGGCGCCGGTACGCGAGGCGATGATCACCCAGCTCCAGGAGCTCACCCCCGGCGCCAGCCTGGACGACCTGGTGGCGGTGTTCCAGGAGGACCACGTGGCCATCGTCACCGAGGGCGACTGCTTCCATGGCCTGATCACGCGGATCGACCTGCTCAACTACCTGCGGCGGCGGATCGACTGAACGGAACTGAATGGGAGAGATGGGGATGAGCGACGCAAACCAGGACGGGCTGCATCGGCTGGCGACCCGGGCCATCCATGCCGGCCAGGAACCGGACCCGAGCACCGGGGCCATCATGACGCCGATCTATGCCACCTCCACCTACGTGCAGGCGAGCCCCGGCCACCACCAGGGCTTCGAATACTCGCGCAGCGGCAACCCCACCCGCCTGGCGCTCGAGCGCTGCATGGCGGACCTGGAGGGCGGCACGGCGGGCTTCGCCTTCGCCTCGGGCATGGCGGCCACGGCCTGCGTGCTGGAGCTGCTCGACCACGGCAGCCATGTGATCGCCATGGATGACCTCTACGGCGGCTCCTACCGGCTGTTCCAGAACGTCCGCCGGCGCTCCGCCGGGCTCGACTTCGGCTTCGTCGACCTGAGCCTCGAGAACGCGCTGGACATCGCCCTGCACGACAACAGCCGCATGCTCTGGGTGGAATCGCCCAGCAACCCGCTGCTCAAGCTCGTCGACCTGCAGCGGGTCGCCGCCTTCGCCCGCGACCACGGCCTGATCAGCGTGATGGACAACACCTTCGCCAGCCCGGTACTGCAGCGCCCCCTGGAGCTCGGTTTCGACATCGTGGTGCACTCCACCACCAAGTACCTGGGCGGCCACTCCGATATCGTCGGCGGCGTCGCCGTGGTGGCCGATGAGGAACTCGCCGAGCGCCTGGCCTTCCTCCACAACGCGGTGGGCGGCATCGCCGGGCCCTTCGACAGCTTCCTCGCCCTGCGCGGGCTGAAGACCCTGGTGTTGCGCATGCGCCAGCACTGCGAGAACGCCCGGGCGCTGGCCGCCTGGCTCGAGGCCCACCCCGCCGTGGAGCGGGTCATCTACCCGGGCCTTGCCAGCCACCCCCAGCACGCCCTGGCCAAGCGCCAGATGAGCGACTTCGGCGGCATGCTCTCGATGGTGGTACGTGGCGGCGAACCGGCGGCCCGGCGCATGCTGGAGCGCTGCCGGCTGTTCTCCCTGGCCGAGAGCCTGGGCGGAGTGGAGAGCCTGATCGAGCATCCCGGCATCATGACCCACGCCTCCGTGCCCGCCGAGACCCGCGAGCGGCTCGGCATCGAGGGTGGGCTGATCCGACTCTCGGTGGGCATCGAGGCCATCGAGGACCTGATCGCCGACCTCGATCAGGCCCTCAACGCCCTGTGACTGTGCTCCAGCCGACGCTGGGCCTCGGCCAGCGTGTGGGTCTTGCCGCTCCAAGGCAGACGCTCGCCTGCGTGGTAGATGTGGTACTCGACCAGGCAGCGGCCCTCATCGTCCAGGATCTCGTAGCGGTGGATCTCGTCGCCGAATTCGTTGCGCCACCAATCGGCGGGGATCTTGGTCCAGTGCATGGCGATCACCTCCACAGGCGCGTCGGCGCCAGGATGCTCCAGTTCACGACGGCGCGCTTGCGCTCGGCGAGCTTCACGCGGCCCACAGCGCCTTGCTCCGGAGCGCCCCATCGACCGGTGGCGAAGGAGGAAGAAGCTGAGACTGAAGAATAACCACCCAGCCGTCACCCCAAAGACAAGAACAGCCGGCAATTCCGCGGCCATTTCCCGGATTGGTCCGAAGCCCGTCGTCGCGCACCAGGCCTGGCGTGGCGCGGCGTATCGGCACTGCTCCTCGCTGCCAGCGCGGCGGCGAGCCCAGGGTGAAGCGGGTGCGCGGATGGCGTGCATTTTTCATTTGAGCTCGCCGCCCTGCCTCAGGCAGGATGGAGAACAGGAAAGCAGGCTAGTAGGGATGAGCAACGGCATACCGCTGGAGGAGCCATATGCAACCGCTGAGCTATTACTACTACAACGTGCTGGAAGGCCTTGAAAAACCGTGCGATGTGCCGACGCTCCACCTGCAGGAGGGCTACGACATCCTGTATCGACATGGCGGACGCATCGAAATGGACCTGATGCGCAAGGCCGAGGACGGCAACGCACAGGGCGAGCCCTACCACTGGTACGAAGCCCTCGATGACGAGCAGCGGGCGAAATTGCACAAGGCCCTGGATAACCGCGATCCCGCGAAGATCCTCAAGATCATGCAGCGCAACGGCTATGCCGGTGTGCTGTATCACCATGCGTGGGAGCACTTCCGGGAGTCGGGAGCCGCCTAGCCCCCTCCCCCACCTAAAGCAAAAGGGCCCACGATCTCTCGCGGGCCCTTTTGTTGGGTGGTGCGGTCATTGGCCTTGTTCGGTGACTATTCTGCCCGGTGACAGGCTGCCTCCAGGCAATTTCCTTCAGGGTCGAGCAAAAAAGCACCGAAGTAGTGCTCATGGTAATGAGGACGAAGTCCTGGGGCACCGTTATCCATTCCGCCGAACTGAAGGCCGATCCGATGAAACATAAGTACGGTCTCACGGTTCATTGCCTTGAAACACCAATGACGCTTCGAATCTCCGCTCGCATGGGGCGATGATATCACCGTAAGATATGTGTGAGTATCATCGGCAGCGCTACAGCGACTTCCGAAGCCAATGGCATTTTCCGTAGCATAGATTTTCTCGGCGCCTAGAACCTTCATGATCTCTTCGTAAAATTTTTCACAGAGATCAAGATCCTTCACTGTGATAGACACATGGTCGAGCAGCAGCATTATCCCTCCAATTCTACTTGCACCAAACGCCAGCGTATCCGCCCGGACTTGGAGCCTCAGCGGAAAATCCGGCCCGAGTTGCAGCTGGTTTAAGCGTTGTCTGAAAAGTCCTCGATCGATGGTCAGACAAGGCCTAAACATCCTTACGCATGACTGGCCGATCCTTCTTCCGGCGGGCCACTTCCCGAAAGCTGGCGTCTTCAAAAGCTTTCGCAAATCCGACAAGCGAGGTGCTGGAATCGAGGCGCCTGCCTCCCGGTTCGACAGGATACCCCTCAATTACCTTGTAACCCTGCTTCTTAGCGAAACGAGACACTTCATCGAGAAGCGCGAGCTGAATATTATTTCTCCGGGCCGAGCGATCTACGAAGAAACAATTCACCGATAGCACCTGCTGATCGTCTACCGGCTTAGTAACCGGTGACTTGTTGAGGCGAAGATACCATTCACGCGGTCCACACCCACACCAAGCGACAGGACGCCCCTCCTCATAAGCGAGGATGCCCGGTACATCTCCGGAATCCACGTAAGCTTGCATTGCGCGGCGATTGCCCTCGCCTTGCTGCTGCTTCCAGTCGGCAAATGACAGGCGCCAGTGCATGCACCAGCACCCCTTGCAACCGTCGTAGGCCCCCAATAGCGCATCGAAATCGCGCCAAGTTGCCTTGGTCAGCGGTTTGAACGACAGGGCCATTGGTACCTCCTTATTCTATGCTCATAACGCAAAGCTCAGCCGCCGTGCCGCTTCGGCGCAGTCGGCTGAAGCGCATGGTTATGCACCCGACGCTCGTAGATTTCGACAGGTTCATTCTTTTGGCGGTAGCCACAGGCAGTGACAGCGCGGCCGCAGTGATTAAAGCCCGCCTTCAAGAGCACCCGACCAGAGGCAGGGTTGCGCGTAAGATGCCTTGCCTGAAGGCGCGCCAGAGTTTCGAACTCGGCAGAGAAAGAGGCGAGCGCACGAACTGCCTCGGTGCAGTAGCCATGGCCCCAGTACGGAACGCCGACCCAGTAGCCCAGCTCTCCCGTACTGTTGCTGATATCCGTGATGCTCACGACCCCGATGAGGGGGCCGTCGGTGAGCATCATGGCGTAGATCATGCCAGTACCGCGCTCCCAGCTATTGCGGTGAGTAGCGATCCATCGCTCTGCTGCACCATCGGGATAGGGATGAGGGATATGCGCCGTAACGTCGGCAATACGCTCATCTCCCGCGAGTTCTCTGACGCGCGCAGCATCACACAGCTCGAAAGGCCTCAGACGAAGCCTTGCCGATTCTAGTACCGGTTGATCCAACACTTTGCCTCCTCGTGCATAACAGTGATTAGACTGCGCGTTCTATGTGTGCGCATCGAAGCAAGCGATGACCCGGTCGCCGGCTCAGCCGGGGGCGATGTTGCGATTGACGCGGAAGCGGTTGTCCGGATCCCAGCGGCGCTTGACCTCGGCGAGCCGCCCCAAGGCCGTGCCGAGAGCCGCTTCGATGCGCTCCGGGCCCTCGTCCTCGGTCAGGAAGTTGATGTAGGTGCCGCCGGTGGAGAAGGCCTTCAGGTCGTGCCAGGCCTCGCGGGCCCAGGCGATGTTCGCGGCATCGTCCTCCGGTGGCTCCCAGGCGCCGCCCACGTTGAACACGTAGCGCGCATCTCGGTTGCCCACGGCCGAGTGGTCGTCGTCGAACCGGTTCAGGGCGCCGCCGAGCTGGAACAGGATCACCGCCGAGTGCGGCGAGCGGATGCGCCCGGCATGCTCGATGACCTTGTCGCACAGCGCGGGCTCGATGCCCGGCAGGTACTCGCTCTTCCAGTAGTAGCGCCGCCCCTTGGGCTGGGTGGCATCGAGCAGCTTCTGCACCTGCACATAGGGTCGCCGTACCAGCACGTCGCCGATGGGCTGGCCGAACGCCTTGATCGGCGCGACCACCGCCTCGCCCTCCTCCGGCTGGCCGCTGTAGCAGGCGAGCAGCGCCACGATCGGCTTGCCATGGTACTCCTTGGGCAACCAGGGCGCCGGCGGTGCCGGACGCAGCAAGGCGACCAGGGTCAGCTCGGGCGGCGCCTGCTCGGCCAGGCGGCGATAGAGCTCGAGCACCGCCGGCGCCTCGCTGGCGGGCCAGGCCACCAGGCCCCCCACCACCTCCGGGCCGACGGGGTACAGCTGGTAGTCGAAGCCGGTCACCACGCCGAAGTTGCCGCCGCCGCCACGCAACCCCCAGAACAGGTCGGCATGCTCGTCGGCACTGGCATGCACCAGCTGGCCGTCGGGGGTGACCACCTCCATGCCCAGCACATTGTCCGTGGTATAGCCCCAGCGCCGGCTCAGGTAGCCGAAGCCGCCCCCCAGGGTGAGCCCGGCGATGCCGGTGGTCGAGATAAAGCCGAGCACGGTGGCCAGGCCATGCACCTGGGTCTCGCGATCCACGTCACCGAGCACACACCCCGCCTGGGCATGGGCCACCCGGCGTTCGCGGTCGACCCAGACCCCGCGCATCAGCGAGAGGTCGAGCATCAGCGCACCGTCGGCCACCGCCAGCCCGGCGATGTTGTGGCCGCCCCCCTTGATGCAGAGCAGCAGGTCGTGCTCACGGGCGAAGCGCACGCCCGCCATCACGTCGGCGACACCCAGGCAGCGCACCACCACCGCTGGCCGCCGGTCGATCATGGCGTTCCACAGGTGGCGCGAGGCCTCGTAGTCCGCGTCGTCCGGGGTCAACAGCGGCCCCTGGAGCTGCATCTTCAAACCGGTCAGCATGTCCGGCGTCAAATCGATCTCGGCACCCTCGAGTGTTGCCGCTCTCATGGTCAGCGCTCCTATACAACGCCAAAGTTCAAGGTATACGCCGCCTGCGGTCCGCGTCCCCATCGAGATGGCCGTGTCCGGGTCTCAGCGAGGCGTTCCTATCGTGACGCCTCCTGGTCACCGGAATGCAATGACCGGGCTATTCCTCTGCGGCCGACAGCATCTCGCCTTCCAGCACGAAGACACGATCGGTCTGTGACGGAAATTCGATATGCAACCTCCCCGCGCCATTGAGCCCCTCGAACTGGCCGGTACCGCCAATGACCTCCCACAAGCCACTGTTGAGCAACGATGGCTTGCCCTCGGGGCCAGGAACGAATACGGCACGTAATAGCCACTTGACGTAGGCGATGTCGCCTTCTCCCGCGGTGAATACCAGATAGCCGTTGGCGTCGCCTCCCACGCCGGGCACGATGTCATGCATGCCGTATTCCGCCACGGTGGTGCCATCGAGTGGTCCACTGCCGGTCGCTTCGCCCTCACGATTGAGTAGCTGGACAAATCTCTTGCTTCCATCGGCAAAGTCGAGACGTACCTCCTCCTTGGGCATCACCGTGGCTTCGATCTGGACCGGTTCCGCACTCGCCAGGGAAAGCGTGGCCCCGATCCCCGCCACCAGCACGATGGCCTTCGTCAAATCCCGTGTCACATGAGGGTGTCGCATGGTCTTGTCCCCCTTGTCTTGTCCCCTTATTGAAAACGCACCGGCGAAAGACTCGCCTAAAACAAGGTTAGGCGACATTGGGACAAACACCCCGACATTTAAGCAGGCAATTCATTCATACATGTATGCCCTCAGATACTACCTGATATTACTCATGAAATAACACTGAGAAATCACCGAGCCCATGACCAGGATATGGCACTAACGCTAACCTCATTTTGAGATTACGTCGGTCATGCGGCTTGGGCTAGCCTCACCATGACATCGGCTTTTTTCTGGTCCATCGCACTTTGCCGGGACACGCGGCGCTGACCGGCACCTACGCCGTGGCGTCGAACACCTGCCTGACCAACTCGGCGAGCGTCGGGTGGACGTGGATGCTGTTGCGCACTCGCTCCGCCTTGGCCCCCGGGGTGTTCATGGCGACCACCACCTCGTGAATCAGGTCGGCTGCCTGGGGCCCGATCAGATGGAAGCCCAGGATCCGGTCACTGCCCTTCTCGACCAGTAGTTTCGCAAAGCCCGGGGGTGAACCGACGATCTTGCCCTTGGCGAAATCGGCGTAATCCTTCCGGGCGACCACGTAATCGAGGCCCTGGTCGCGGCAGGCGCGCTCGGTCAGCCCGACCGAGCCGATCTGCGGACTGCTGAACACGGCGTGCGGGTTGGCGGTGTAGTCGACAGCAAGGGAGGCACCGTGGGCGTTGCGGTAGGCAAGCTCACCTTCGTAGCTCGAGGTGTGCTTGAACATCCCCTGCCCGATGACGTCGCCATAGGCATAGATGTCGGGGTGCGTGGTCCGAAGCCCGTCGTCGACCACCACGAAGCCTCGGTCGTCGAGCTCGACCCCCGTCTGCTCCAGCGCGAGGCGATCGGTGTTGGGACGCCGACCGGTGGCCACCAGGAGCCGATCGCCGAGCACGGTCCGTTCGCCGTCGTCGGTGGCGACGACCAGGCCGCACTGCCCGTCGCGCACCAGCGCCTGGCGTGCCTCGGCTTGCAGCACCAGCTCCACCCGCTTGGCGAGTTCCTGCGTGAACAGCGCCCGCACGTCGTCGTCTTCGGCCAGCAGGCATTCGGAGTGGTCGATCACCGTGACGCGGGTGCCCAGGGCGGAGAAGAAGTGAGCGAACTCGCAGCCGATGTAGCCGCCGCCGAGGATGATCAGGTGCTCGGGCTGCTCGGTGAGGTCGAAGATGACGGACTCGTTGGTGAGGAACCCGCTCTCCGCCAGCCCGGGGATCGGCGGGATCGCGGGTCGTGCGCCCGCCGCGATGAAGATCCGCTCGCCGGTCAGCCGGCGCCCGTCCTCCATCTCGATCAGCTTGTCACCCACGAAATGTGCCTGGCCATAGTAGGGGGTGAAAGCGCTCTCCACCCAGCGGCGCACGGCA
This sequence comes from Halomonas kalidii, assembly GCF_030010475.1. Taxonomy (NCBI): domain Bacteria; kingdom Pseudomonadati; phylum Pseudomonadota; class Gammaproteobacteria; order Oceanospirillales; family Halomonadaceae; genus Halomonas; species Halomonas kalidii. The sequence goes on from NZ_JASCQN010000017.1 coordinate 51,959, forward strand.
GCGGCGTCGTTCTCGCGCCGCCGGCGGACCGTGCCGAGCACGGCCTGGAAATCGACACGAACCGACGACTGATCCAGGTGGATACCGAAGTCCCCGGCGTGCCGGATCGTCTGCATCACCTCGGCGGCTTGAATCAAGCCCTTCGTCGGGATGCAACCGCGGTTCACGCAGGTGCCGCCGAGCTGATCGGGACGGTCATCGACCAGCGCGACCGACTTGCCGTCCTGCTGAGCGTAATAGGCGGCCGTCAGACCGGAGCCGCCGCCGATGCAGACCACCTCGTAGCGCTCAATCTCCGCCATGGTTCCTCCCCGCTTTACCGCGCCGTGCTCGATATCCTCCGTCCGGCCCTGTCGAGGTCGGCGACCAGGTGCTTCTCTGCGAGTGTAGTCCACACTCTGCCCGCCATAGGGAGTTCGAACTACGGCGCCAGGAGCAGCCGGTCGCGACAAGGTGACATCACAGCTACTCCCGAGGCGTCCGCGAACGCCAAAAGCGCGCAATAGTGGGCTTGACGCTGACCCCGTGAACCAGAATCGACAAGGCGACCACCACCAGGATCAGGTGGATCAATTCCAGCGCGACGTCCTCTGGCAGCCCGTGCTGGATGGCGTACATCAGATAGTACAGCGAGCCAATACCACGAACGCCAAACCAGCCCACCAGATGGCGCATACGCATGGGTGCCCTGCTCCCCAGCACGCCGAGATGCACGCTGATGGGGCGGGCGACCAGAAACACAAACGCCGCGAAGCCCACGGCCCGCCAACTCCAGGAATCCCAGTACAGCGAGCCACCGATCAGTAGAACCAGCACGATTTCTGCCAGCCGTTCCAGATGCTCGTTGAACTCCAGAGAGCTTTCGCTCACGTGCTCGTGCGCGGTGGCTTGCGGCTCACCCTCCAGAGGTGTCTCAACAGGTACCGAGTAACCCTGTTTGAGGCCGGCCAGTTTCAATTCGGTATGGCGCAGCGCCACCGCTGCACTGAAAACGGCCAAGAAGCCCCAGGCATCCACCAACAGGCTGATGCCGTAGGCGAACGCGATCAGCCCCAGGCCGAGGAAGCTTTCCAGAAAGGCCGTGTCCACAAAGCGGGTGCGTATCTTGTTCACCAGCCAACCGACACCAACGCCCGCCAAGATACCGATGCCGACACCTGCACCGCTTGCCCACAACACATCCACCGCCAGCCACCGCCAGCCGGCGTCGCCAAGATCGTGCAGCCCCAGCAACCCCAGGCCGAGCATCACGAACGGGAAGGCGCTGCCGTCGTTCATTCCGGCCTCGCAGGTCAATGCAAAACGTAGTTCGTCGGTATCATCGGCATGGCGAACCTGGACCTCGGTCGCCAGTACAGGGTCGGTCGGTGCGACCACGGCACCCAGCAACACGGCAGCCCCAAGGGGCAAAGCGAGCCAGTAGTAGCCGAACAGCGTCACTAATCCCACGGTAAGCGCCATCGAAACCACCGCCAGCTGCAGGGGAATTCGCCATCGCTTCAGGGTCACCGGCGCCGGCATTTTTACGCCGGCGCAATACAATGAAATAAGCACGGCGATTTCGGTCAAAAGCTCCAACAAGGCCGACTCTTCCAGCGGATTGAAATGAAACAAGTCGAAGCCCATGGGCCCCACAACGAATCCGATAAGAAGATAGACGATGGCCGAGGTGGCGGGCACGCTTTTGAGGTAGGAGAAGGTAAAGCCCACTACCAGCAGCAGTGAACCGATCAAGATAAACCAGGTAGCGGTTGTCATAGGTGACTCGTCAAGTGAGTACTCATTCGCTCAGCCGCACGCGACCCGAGTCAAGCCTTCAACGTTTCCATTTGAGCTGGAACTCTATTTCCTCCTCATCATCCGAGCGTTCGTGTTCGATGGTGAATTCGGCTCGGACGGGCACATAGATGCGCTCGCCCGCAATCTGGATCTCGAAACGTTCCCCCTTCTCGATGGCATCTGCCAGGCGCCGTAGCTTGGCCACGAAGTCGGCCTTCGGGTAACCCTTCTCCACGTCCCGCTCTGCCTTGGACCCCATATCTGCTCTCCTCGCTGACCTGGGCCCGATGCGCCACCAGGCTCGAATTCAGTCTAGCAGGTAAGTCTCCCCTTCCCCCGCTGGCCCGCGTGATCACCGGGCCAGCCGGTCAACGCCGTGGCGTCGACAGGGGCTCGGCGCCGCCGGGCCCGCGGAGGGGACCAACATCGCCTGTAAGGCGGAGGACCGTTTCTCGACAGAACCCTCGTGAGCGACGGGTCGCGAGGTAGTGCACCATGAAGCGTACGGGTTGGTGGATGGCAGCTGTCCTGATGATCGGCCTGGCTTGGTCCATGGGGGCGCTCGCCGAGGGGCGCATCTTTACCCGCGATGGCCTGGCCATCGGCGGCACGGATCCGGTGGCCTACTTCACCCAGGGTCAGCCGGTACAGGGCTCGCCCGACTATCAGCTGGAGTGGCACAATGCCACCTGGCAGTTCGCGTCGGCCGAGCATCGCGACCGGTTCCAGGCGGACCCCGAGGCCTATGCGCCCCAGTACGGCGGCTGGTGCGCCTGGGCGGCGGCACGCGGTGAGGCCGCCGCGACCATTCCCGAGGCGTGGAAGATCGTCGACGGCAAGCTCTATCTGAACTTCAACAGGTGGTTCCAGTGGCGCTGGGAAAGGAACATTCCCGACAACATCGCCGCGGCCGATGAGCACTGGCCGAATATCTTCCAGCAGTGATCCCCCAGTGTCAGGATAAGCAACGGCATGCCGGTGTGCTGTATCACCATGCGTGGGAGCACTTTCGGGAGGAGTCGGGAGCCGCCTGGCCCCCTCCCCCGCCTAAAGCAAAAGGGCCCACGATCTCTCGCGGGCCCTTCTGTTGGGTGGTGCGCAGCATCAGCGTGAAGCCGTCACGGCGCCTTCGCCCCGCTCGTGCCACCTACTCCTCAGAGCGACCCGTGGCGTCACGATCGTGCTCGTATCGTCTCGTGAGCGGAAACGGCGGCAACCAGGACTCGCGACGGACGATCCAGCTCTCGTAGGTCGGCCTCAGTTGGTCGGGGGCATCCAGGGATCCCAGGTGCACTTCGATTTCGTCTGCGGTGCGTGTGAAAACGGACGAGCCGCAGCGGGGACAGAAAAATCGCCCGGCGTAGTCGCGTGTTTCGCCATCGATCGTCACCGCATCCTGGGGGAACACCGCGGAAGCGTAAAACAGGGCCCCATGATGCTTGCGGCAGTCGAGACAGTGGCAAAGGCCGACCCGGTATGGGAGGCCCGACGCCACAATTCGGACGTTGCCGCAAAGGCAACCGCCCGTGAACCGGTCCATGCTGAGTCTCCTCTAGAATCAAGCCGTATTATCGGCCCCGCCTGCTGCAACGACTGGTTCGGCAGCCTGCGCGTAATCGTCCCCGGACGGGCATTCAATCACCGTTATAAACGGCCCAACAGGAAAAGAACAAGGAGGACGATCAGGATGAGCCCGACTATGCCGCCGCCCCCGGCGAGGATGTTGTTGCCGCTGCGATAACCGTAGCCGCCACCCAGCAGAGCGACAGCCAAGATCACGATAATGACCAGTACGATAGGATCCATTGTGTCATCCTCGCTAAGATACCTTGGCCGGATGCCCTGCCGAGGTAACGGGCTGGTGAGCAGACCGCTGACGCCTGCCATTCGACCCCGGGACATCTGGCCGGCGGTCGCCCTGCCCCAAAACCACTCTCCCTTCGCATCGCCTAGCGCGAAGCTCAGCCGCGGCGAAGCCGTCGGCTATAAGTTGATGTTAGCTGGATTCCATTCGCTTCACCGCATCAAGCACCAGGCATCGAAATCATTACGTTTACCACCCGAGCACGATGAGGACCGCAACCTTGGCCATCCAAAGCACTGCCAGGCCCACGGTCGCGATAGCCACTCCACCCCAAGCCCACCGAGGCCCTTTGGCGAACATCCTCCACCGGAAGCCTAGCGCCCCGAGATAAAGCACGCCCCAAGCAGCGAGCGGGAACACAAAGAGCACGCCCTTCTCGCCGGCAGCAGCGATAGACGCCGAGCCCGCGAGCAGCGCAAGAAAAACAGGAATCGACGAGTGCGCTATCGACCACAACGCGTTTCGCATGAAGTTACAGCCTCAGCAGGGCGCCGCTAACGCGAAGCTGAGCGGCGGGCTTGGAGCGGAGCTAAAAGCCTGTCCTGGGCCAGGGCCGAAGCGCACTCGAGCGATCTGTTATACGCTCGTTCGACGAATACGGATCACCAATTAACGTCGCCTTATCGAGTAGATGGGTGTCCCTTATTAGCTGCTGATTGCCGGCATTGTCCGGCGAGTCAGGCGGCCTGTTGCAGAGATTCCAGGATGAGGATGAACGCGATATCGACTCACCGGACAGTTGGCCGGCTATTCGCTCATGTCCCGGCGCTTTGAGCGCTCCTCCCGACGCCGCTTGCGAATGGTGCTGGACTTTATGAATGGCAGGAGTTTCAGCAGAGCCGTAACAAGGCGTGAACGATAGTACTCGACGCGAACGATGAAGCGGACAGCCCAGTGTTCCTTCCCCAGCTTGTCCTTGGCCGCTGTTATCGCTGCATTGCTGCCGGCGTTGCGGACGCTGGACAGGCGGAACAGTTCAATCTGTCGGAGCAGGGCCGACTGTCGCAGCAGCGGCAGTGGGCGGAGAAGTCTTATCAGCCGAGTGAACTTGAGTATCTCGTGAAGTAGTGGAAAGGACAACAGGATAATCAATACCGACAGCCAGTTGTCTTTTGTGGTTTTCCAGCGGTCTTGCGAGATGGCCATGTAGAAAGCATACTCGACCACGAACACTGCCCAGATCAGCCAATCGGCGACAGTGATCAGGGAGTGTTCCACTTCTAACCAGTAAGCGATCGTCAGCGGTACGGTCAGTATGGCGGCAATGATGACCGCAAAGGTCAGGTAATTGCTGAGCGACTCTTCAAGCGCCGATCCAAGCTTCAGTCGCATCTGCTCCCTCCCGCTACCCTGAATGGCCGCCTGCTGGTGCGCGCATGGCGATGGATAGCGTGACGTTTTGAATTTTTGTTTCTTTGCATGGTGCGTTCGTTATCACGACAGACTGTTTTCCACAATAGGCCGATGTCAGCCTGGCGTCAGTACGGTGTCAAACATAATGGTTGAGGCCCTTGATTCGGGGAGCAGGTCAGATCGAAAACAGGCTTGACAAAGACTCCTGCAGCGACTGGCACCTCGCACGCGCCAAAATGCAGTGCTGTGAAATACGAATCACCGCGAAGGTGCAGTTCAATTGCGCGGTCGAATAGCTCGCACGCGACTTCGAGTTTAGGAACCGCGACAGATAGCATTTTTGAGGCCTAACGCCCGCAGCACGGGAAAAATTGGAGCGCAGCGGAAATTTTGTCCCGGTGCCTGCGTTTGTTATGCATTGCCACCATGCTCCTCCGCATCTATTTCTTGAGCCACTGGCTTGTAGCCACTCGGGTGCAGAGAAACCTTAACAATTGCATCTATACGATCATTTTTTCGTGGTACATTTCTCTCAAATGTCATGAACTTGCCATCATGCAACACAACATTTGTTATTCTGGTTGTTCCGTTGAATCTGTAGCTCACTTTAGCGAGGCAGTATTCGCACCCTGGATAAGGTAGTAATGGTACGCATGACCTTTTCGGGTAGTAGGCAGCCACTAACCTTCCTGGATTATGCCTTTGCACAATAGAAACCGACTTTACTTGTTTTCCTAATATATCAGACTCCGCCTTGGGCAAAGCATCAATCACTGAATCCAATAGAAGCAACTCAGGCTTATTGAAGCCAATCGTTCCGCCCCTCAAAAATGCTAATACTCGTTCAATCACGGCAAACCTGCTCCATGGATGCATAACAGGTATTAGACCGCACGCTCTGATATTGAATGAACACGCATTCACGTTCAATAATGTTATACTGCACGCCACCCTCCTCCCAACTCATTGAAATTCGGAAGTATTAAGTATAGCTCGTCCACATAACACCAATCATCGTGCATGCCGCATAACACGGATGAACGCTAATACTGCCTTTGCCGGCCAGGCCGCTTGGGGTCGATTGATCTTGCCCAGCGGCAAGTGCAGCGTAGTACCGGTCGGCCTCACCTATTTATCAAGGCTCTCAGTCCTCGACCAACACGAAGTCTTGAGCACCTGGCAACCTCTCAAATGCCGAACCAACTTCTGCATCCAAGAAAGGTATGATCGAAGGATCGTAGTTGGCGATTGTATTGACGTCATAAACACCGTGATTGTCAGCGTTCTCCATGTATTCATCACTTTCGCAACCACTCATGAACCGCCAGCCACTATCGACATCATTGTCCGGATACTCACGGTACATAAAGCGTACTGGTCGGCCTTCGACTGTTATCATATCGGTGGCAAAACAAGCCCCACGCCCCTTCGCAAGTGGCTTGATCTCGTCAGCATTAATTTTGAAATTTTTACCCATAATCTATGCTCCTTAACGTTAACAGCACGCGCGGCTACGGTGCGAGTCAGCGCGTCCTTGCTTGAGCGCCTTGTTGGGTATCAATGTACCACACTTCCACCACCAGCATGATACTGACAACAATAGGACAAAAGGCGATGTATAACCACATTGCAAGGACTCCAGACGAGCTTGCAGAGCTTAAAGCAGCATATAGAAATATCACTGCTACGGGATAACCGAAGGTCATACCAACAGTAAGCAGAATCTTGTTGGAAAGCTTGTAAACGGGTAAAGCCAAAATCGTGATGCCGCCAGAAACCAATCCAACCAAGCTTGCTGCAAAAAGGCCCATTACGAGCCAGTCGCCAATTTCCATTCTGTCGGCACTGGTTTGGGCTATGGACAGGATCGCAATCGATGCGAGGAAGCCTGCATATAGACTGCCACTTCCGAGCAAGATGTATAGAATTTTCCTGGGCTTCAGTGACATGATGTGACACCTAACGCCAACGTAACGGGTCGGTTTGGAGTGCCAACGGAACACCGGTCCCGTTGACATACTGGTTAAAAGCTACCGCTTCCAGAATTCCCACCACTTCTTTTGGTTTTGCAAATTCATTTCTTTTGCGAGGTCGTAGCAGGCGCCACACAACAAACTTACACCAGCGAATGACTCCGACTCGTCATTCCACTCACCTACCCGATTGACGACCTCTTCGCAGGCCGAGCACCACGAATCTGGCCGGGGATTATCCGGGCTCTCCCCTGACGACCAAAACCCTTTCGGCTGCCCATCTCTGAGACTTTGCACTATGTGCTGGCAAACATAAGTTGCTTGCTGTTTCCCATGCTTACAGCACTCAACATAGTGTTCTTCATCACTCATCTGCACTGCCTTTTAACGCGGAGCTTGAGCCGCGGCCTGTCCTGAAGCGCAGCAGAAGGGTAGGCCGTCGGACTCGAAGCGTTTGTTAGCCATGGCCATCGAAACGCCTCCCGACCTGAGGGTCGTAGAGCGGGCAGCCAAACTCCTCTCCCAGGTCGATAAAGCGGTTCATGTCTTCTCCTTCCATGCCGTAGCAGTCGATGCGAAATAGTTGGCTGTTGGCAAAGATCTGGAAGGCGCCGCGCGTCTGCGACTCCCAGTCGTACTTACTTTGCCGATGCCACCCATCGGCAAATAGCTGCTCCAGACGCGCGAGCATCTTCTCTATCGGAAGCTCTTCAAGCCCGTCAACAAACAGCCCCTCGCACAAGCTTTCGTAAACCAACTGATGGTCAAGGTAAACATCTTTCTTATACTTCCAAAAGTTCAGATCGTAGCTCATGCGCTTTCCTCGACGGCTAACAGTGATTAGACTGCACACTCTGATATTGGATGAACACGCATTCACGTTCAATAATGTTATACCGCACGTCACCCTCCTCCTAACTCATTGAAATTCGGTAGTATTAAGTATAGCTCGTCCACATAACACCAATCATCGTGCATGCCGCATAATACGGATGAACATTCCCTAGCCGTATCAGGGCTCGTTGTGGATCTCGACGCTGAATTGGATGCCACCGGGCGCAACCACCCAGTTGGCAATATTGACGCTGGGGGCAAAATTCGGGCGAACGACACCTTGGATATCCGCCAATCTCGGATCGGCCGGTCCTGCAAGAGACACGTGAGTGCTCACATTCGGCGGGGGAGGCACATTATGGGGTGGTGGACCTCCCGCTGGGAACTTCGGTAGCTTGACGAAACGATAATTCAGGGAAATGTGTGAGTAAGCGTAGCTGTGCATGTCGGCGGGAACGGGAGCGTTGGCGTACTGGAGCGGCGACACCGCGACCGAATAGAGGACGCCGTACCAAGCGTTATAGTCCGGATATGCCCGATCAATCTGGTAGCAGAGCAGGAGCATCCGATTGATGTGGCCCTCGAACACCCGGTGGGCATTATTCGCGGCGGTCGTCAGCGGGGTAAGGTTGGCATTGCTTGAACCGCTGCCACCGAGTTCGGCGTTGAGGAGGTGGCCTGCCTTCCATCCCTTGGGACTATGGGCGTTCAGCAACCCCATCACGGGTTGCAGGCTGTGGGCGTTGGTCGGGGTCCCGCGCCGCTGACCGTCTCCCAAGTCAGGGCCGAGCAGCGCGGTCATGCTCGAACCTCCGGTGCAGAGGTTCTGTCCTGCCGGGACGGTCAGCGGGCACGGGCCAAATGTGCGAGCAGGGCCGTGATTCTGAGTGATAACCTCGCGACGAACGCTGGTCTTCCGGACCCTTCCACCCAAACCTGGTGCCGCCGGGATCTTTCGGCTAGCCATGACGTCTCCTCCATTGCAACACGGTTGATCGGACATCTCTTGGAGCGTGACCGACAGGCCCCGGCCGTGGCCTGTCGCGAAGCTTTACGGCAGTTTTGGAGCCGCGAAGCGGTGGAAAAAATTGTCCGGCAAGAGCCCCTGCTTAGCTGGCCATTCACTCACGTACTCGGATGTACTCAACAGAAATCTCATGTGGCGCCTCATCCACGCTACTTGCATCAACGTAATAAGGATAAATAACCACCAGCTTACCCGGCCCGTCCCACCCTAGCTCTGGAATCCGATCTTTATCGCGAATTACTAATACGCTCCCGGATTCATTTGGTAACTCCTTCCCCGCACGTATAACTGAAACCTGAGCACTATAAGATGTGGTGGCACCACAATTTCGGCGAAAGCTGATTGCTTCATATTTTCCGTCAGGCGATACGGATGCAATAAGGCGCTCGTTTTCACATAAATCAGGAAGTGTCATATAGACAACAAGAACGGCCACTGCTAATCCAGCCACGATTGTTAGACCAATGCCAGCAATCCATTGAGTGACACGGTTCAATGGCATGAAAATCCTTGTACAGCTAACAGCGATTAGACTGCGCGTTCTATGGTTGGCTTATCGTTCCGGCACGTTCGAGTCAATAAACGCGCCTACCCAGACACAACCATAACCCACTTATTTATATTGACATCAAGAACACCGCAGCAGCCTAACACCAATAAACGGCGTGCTGCATTTTGCGGAACAGCGGCGCCGATCGCCCGGCGGAGCCTGGCTCCTGCAAAAAACCAGTGCTTCAACCAGGACTGGGGCGTCTTGGGGCAATCAATCGCACAGCAGCGCTGCGCTCCAACGAAAACCGTTGCCCTGCCAAGCGCGAGGTGAAATTTCCGAACAGGCACGCTACCGCCGGAAGGTACCGCTCACTAGGGCTCCTCCCAGGCGTCGCGGCCGATGTCGACATGGCTGCCTGGTGCCGGCGGATGGCTGATACGAGTGTAGGTGGTTTCTGTCTTGCGGATGGGTTGCCCCGGCCACGAGCCGGGGCTTTTCTTGTTCGTCACACGTCGACGTGTGCACCGATGACGGACAACCAGGCTTCGTCGATCTTCAGGCTCGCCCAGTCCAGGGCGCAGCCCCAGGCCGCGTCCTCGTCGAGCGTAGCGGCCAGTGGCGGCATCGGGTGCACCTTCGGCTCTGGCGACTCGTCCAGATGCCAGTTCATGGTGGCGAGCCACTCCCTCGTGACAGGGTCACGCGTGAGTAACAGCTCGACCTCGGTTGAGCGAAATGTAAATACGCAGCGTTTCACGCTCATGGCACACCCTCTATGGTCAACCCTGGCAGGGTAGCGGCTTCGGTGCGGTCTGGGGGTGCGCCATCACATCATTCCGTGTCAGCCATTGCCGACAGCATCCCGTCGTCAAAATCTGACAACGGGCCGATCGCGCGGGACCTGCTGCCGCTGCCGTCGTCGATCGTGGCCTATCCTTTGAATCCGGGGGCCGAAAAGGGGAGCCGGCGATGGTCCAGGCATCGTCGCAAGCCGGCTGGATTCGCGCCGCGCTGCTGGCGGCCCTGGTGGCCTGTGCCCCGACTGCCGCGCAGGAGGTCACGGTGCTCCTGCTGGCTTCCCCTCCGGAGCAGGCCCCTCCCCGTCCGGATTTCGACGACGATGAGTTCGTCGAGCTCAGGGCGACGATGGTACGCGACCAGATCGAGGATCGCGGGGTGGCGGACGAGGCCGTGCTCGCGGCCATGCGACGCGTGCCCCGGCACCGCTTCGCGCCGAGGGTGTCGGCACGCAGCGCCTATGAGGATGAGCCCCAGCCGATCGGCCACGGCCAGACGATCTCCCAGCCCTACACCGTCGCCTACATGACCGAAGTACTGGAACTGGGCGCCGATGATCGCGTGCTGGAGGTAGGCACGGGCTCCGGCTACCAGGCGGCGATCCTTGCCGAGATCGTCGGTGAGGTGGTCACGATCGAGATCATCCGCGAGTTGGCCGATAGCGCCGCCGAACGTCTCCAGGGGATGGGCTATCGCAATATCACCGTGCTGCATGGCGACGGTTACCACGGCCACGCGGCAGGCGCGCCCTTCGATGCCGTCGTGGTCACGGCCGCGGCCTCCCACACCCCTCCGCCGCTGGTGGCCCAGCTGCGTCCCGGCGGGCGCATGGTGATCCCGGTGGGCCGTGCCGGCTGGGTCCAGAACCTGCTGCTGGTGGAGAAGAACGCCGACGGTGAGGTGAGCACCCGCAACCTGGCGTCGGTGCGTTTCGTACCGCTGACCGGTGGCCACTGATGGTGGAACGGGCGACACCGGGGCGGCTCGACCTGGTGGCCGTGGCCGGCGTCTCCGCGGCGCTGCTGGCCCTGGAAGTCCTGCTGCTGCGGCTGTTCGAGTTCAGCCACTGGTACCACTTCGCCGGGCTGGCCATTGCCCTGGCGTTGCTGGGCCTGGGGGCGGCGGGCACCACCCTGGCCCTGGCCGGGCGCTACCCCTTCAGCCGCGGCGATGGCTGGTTTCTCACCGGGCTGGGGGTGACCGCCGCCGGTTTCCTGCTGCTGCTGGTGGTGCAGTCTCGGGTCACCTTGCGCCCGGTGTTCACCGGTTGGGACCTGGGCGAGCTGGTGCGTCTGCTGCTGGTGGACCTCGCGGCCTTCGTGCCCTTCTATGGGGCCGGCCTGGCGATCGGCCAGGTGTTCCTGCGCTGGCCCGAGCGTACCCGGGCCCTGTATGCGGCCAATCTGCTCGGCAGCGGCGTTGGCAGCCTGGGGGCCGCGCTACTGCTGGCGACCGTGCCGGTGGCCATGGCGCTGGCGGTGGTCGCCGTGCTGCTGTTCGCCCTGGGGAGCGTGATCGGGTGGGTTCGCGGGCAGCGGGTGGCGGGGGCGGCCTGTGCCCTGGGCCTGGCGCTGGCCCTGATGGCCGCCGCTCGTCCGCCGGAACCCGCCGTGTCGGATTTCAAGGCCTTGTCGCGGATAGGCGAGCTGCCCGGGGTGGAAACCCTGGCGGTCCACTCCGGCCTGCCGGGCCGGTTGACCCTGTTGCGGGCCGATAGCCTGCGCTACGCGCCGGGCCTGAGCCTGGGCTGGACCGAGAGCGTGGCGTCGGTGGACGTGGCGGTGGTCGGCAGCGATCGGGTGGTGCCCCTGGTGCGCCGATGGCCGGTCGACGCGGCACACAGGCACGCCTCGCTGGCCGGGCTGCCCCGGCAATTGCGCCCCCACGGGCGGCTACTGGTGCTGGGCAGCGGCGCCTGGCAGACCCCGGTCGCCGCCGGCGGGCGGGCGGTCACCTGGGTGGAAGCCGACGGTCGTCTGCTCGAGATCGCCCGGGCGCGTGGCGCGAGCGAGGCCGGTATCACGCTGGTCGAGGATGGCGCCTGGCGGCATCTGGTCACCGCCCCCGACGGCCCCTATTCGGTCATCGCCTTCGATGCGGCCTGGGAGGAAGGCGACGCCGCCGCCGAGGACTATGTCCTCACGGTGGCCGGCCTGGCGCTCGCCCTGGCGCGGCTGGAGGCCGACGGCCTGCTCGCCATTCCGCTGCCGCTCGACGACCCGCCCCGCTATTACCCCCGCGTGATGGCCACCCTGGAGCGCGCCCTGCATCGCCAGGGGGCGGCGGCGCCGGGCGAACACGTGGCCGTGCTGCGTGGCCTGCAGGCGTTGCTGATCCTGGCCTCGCCGCGGCCACTGGCCGAGGCGGACATCGCCGCCCTGCGGGACTTCGCCGAGCGCTGGCGCTTCGACGTCGCCTGGTTGCCTGGCCTGGCCCGCGAGCAGGCCAATCGGTATCACCGCTTGGACTCCCCCGTGTTCCACGACATCGCCCGCGCGTTGTTCGAGCGACGACCGTTGCCGCCGGCCACGCGCCTGTTCCATGCCGCGCCGGCCGAGCTCGACCGCCCTTACCCATGGCGCTCCCTGGCCTGGGGCGAGACGCCGCGGCTGGTCCGCGAACTGGGCGGACGCGGCTGGAGCTATCTCGACTGGACCCTGATCCTGTCGGTGGTGACCACCGTGGTCGTCGCCGTGCTGGCGTTCCTGCTGGTCCTGGTGCCGCTGGGGCGGTTACCGGCGATCCAGCGCCCCTTCGATCGGCTCTCGGTCGCCGGTTATTTCACCGCGCTCGGCCTGGGCTATATCGTCGTGGAGCTGGTGGTCTTCCAGCGCTTGATCCTGTACCTGGGGGAGCCGGTGCTTGCCGCGGCGCTGGTCTTCGCTACCTTCCTGATCGGCTCCGGCATCGGCAGCGCCATGACGCCGGCCGACGCCAGCCGCGCCAGTCTGGGGCGGATCTATTTCGCCGTGGCCGTGGGTCTGGCGCTGGCCCTGGTGCCGTTTCTGGCCGTGCATGCCCTGAGTGCCCCGCCCTTGGCGTGGCGCGTTACGCTGCTGGTCGCCTTGTTGCTGCCCCTGGCCTGGGCCATGGGCCGCCCCTTCCCCTGGGCGTTGCGCCAACTCGCCGGACAGGCACGCTGGATTCCCTGGGCATGGGGCATCAACGGCTTCACCTCGGTGCTGGGGGCGTCGCTGGCGCCGCTGCTGTCCATCCATATCGGCCAGAGTGCGGCCCTGGCGGCAGGGGCCGCCTGTTACGTGGCGGCCTTCGCCATCGCCAGGCGCTGGCTGGCGCGGTCGAAGCGAGCCTAGCAGCCGGGTGGTTGACGCTGTATCTCGAGAGACATTTTGTCTATGGTAGTATCTATAGACACAAGGAGGGCGCCGTCATGAGCGTGATGGAAGACACCGCCCACAGCAAGTCCACCGCCGCCACCGGGCTGAAGGCCGTTGTCGCGATTCTGGAGAAGTGGGGGGCGACCGGTGAGCAGGGCGCGGCGATCCTGCGTGTCTCCCGGAGCACCTATGCGCGGGCGAAGCGGCGCGACCCGGAGTGGGAGGTCAGCCTCGATGCCGATCAGCTGACCCGCATCAGCCTGGTGCTGAACATCCACTCGGCGCTGCGCGTGATCTTCGACAACCCCGAGAACCTCTACGGCTTCATGGCCATGGCCAACCACAACACCTTCTTCCATGGCCGCACGCCGCTGGAGGTGATGTCGCAAGGAGATTTCGTGTCCCTCTACGAGACCTTCAAGCGGATCGAGGCCCTGCGGGGCGCTCAATGGTGAACCTGGGGGCCCTGCCCCGGATGCCGGGCGGGGAACGGTGCGCCTATCGCCTGGTGAACTCCAAGTTCCCGACGATCAGCGTCTTCGACGACGTGGCCAATGCCGATGAATTCGAGGCGCTCTACGCGTTGCAGGCGCTGACCAACCCGCGGCTGCAAAATGAAGCCGGCAACCTCAACTTGATCCCGACCGAGGAGATCCCCTTCGGCATCCGCGGGTGCTCCTACGCGGTGGCGCCGTTCACCCATGTGAACCTCGATGGCTCGCGCTTCAGTGACGGTAGCTTCGGCGTCCTGTACCTGGGGGACACCATCGACACGGCCCTGGCCGAGGTCCGGCATCACCAGGAGACGTACTGGCGCAATGTCCCCGACCTGAGCTTCGAGCGCTTCGTGTTCCGCGGCCTGGCGTGTGATGTCGAGGAGGCCGGGATGGTGGATGGCCTGGCGATCCCCAGGGAGCATCCGATCTACTCGCCGGTGGACTACAGCGCTTCGCGCCGGCTGGGGCTGGCGCTCAAGGAAGATGGGGCGCCGGGACTGCGCTACCCCTCCGTACGCGCTCCCGGGGCGACCTGCTGGGGCCTCATGACCCCGAGGCCGGTCATGGCCATCGTGCAAACCGCCCACTACGAGATGATCTGGAGCGGCAGCATCGTCTCGGTCAACCGGGTGTCACCGACCTGACGAATCAGCATGTTGAGGGTGTTTTGGCGGTGGACTGCCAGCGCCGGGAGGCCCTAGGGGTCAGCCCCTGAGGGATCCCCAAGTATCTTACTGAAAAATCAGCATGTTGAGAGCATCTTGGCGGTGGGCTTCCAGCGCTGGGAGGCCCTAGGGGGTCAGACCCCGGCGGCGTCGAATCCGCTCGCCACGTGCACGATTACACGCCTGGCGATGAGTCTGGGGTCTGACCCCATAGGGGCGGGCCTCGGCGTCTTTCTTCGGCGAACATGCCGCCATCATCGAGAAACTCGTGGGAGCACAGAGCCAGCTCTGTTATCCATGTGGCAACACTGCCCGGGGGTGAGCTTTTGCCCCCCCTCCATGGGCAAGAGCTGTGCTTTTAGGCTGGTTTATAGCGCTGCGGAAAACCAGCGATCCTCCCCCGATAAAATCGGGAAAGTAAAGCGAGCGATGTGAGCGCATAGTTAGAAATTAGTACAACGATTCAATGTATGAATTTAGAGGTTCCTGCAGCAGGTCTTGCGGGTGATCCCCACCAAAAGTAGCCCACTTGCTTTTTCCGGAAAATATTGTTGATGCTAAAGTTTCAAAAGTTTCGCCATCGTAAATTGCTACTTTTATTTCGACTCTATCAGGCAGACCAGACCACTCCGTGGCTCTATCTTCCCAATGAAGAATTTCTGGAACCACATAGTAATCAAAGGACTGCTGATTTTTTAGGCAGTCGATGTCGCTGCAAGATGACGACACGATAATTCTGTTTGAGTACCGAGAAAACGCTGCGCGTGTCGCGCTAGCTGTCATTTCACCTGATACTTGGTAATTTTCATTGCCGTAGCGCCCATTCATTGGCGTTGCGATAATTACAGATTTTCCGCTTGATAACTTAGAATCAGGCACGGATAGATCATTCTGCATGTATTTTGCAGAACAGCCAGAAACTAGCACTAACGCAAACAAAGCTGAAATTGTACGCATGAATACCTCTATGTTATAACGCCGCCAACACGCGCAGCTTTTGAGTGGAGGCGAAGCCGCAACGGAAAGCTCCAACCGCTGAAAATTGTTAAAACCACTGCCGCTCATAGCCCCTAAACCAAAACTTTGAGTATTGTTCTAGCTCATCTCGACTGCCGCAGTGTACGGTCCATGACGAGAGGTAATCTGGGTCTACCACTACCTCTCCTGTAGACCGGAGCCGATACTCACCCGGCTCAGCAGGTGACAGATTCTCAAAGTCTGGGGGGATCACGAACTCAGCCTGCGTGCCATTGCGCTTGATGACAATGCCATCCGCATCGACGCTTTGGATAGGTCCGAACACCTGAATTTGAGCTATCGGCTGATTGCTCTGATCCAGCACCGTGATTCCTATGAGAAGGATCTTGTCGATCAAGCTTTGGATGTCTTTCATAGTCTTGTGTTCTAACGCCAACGCTTTGCGGCAATTTTGGAGCCGCGGAGCGGTGGAAAAATTGTCCGGCAACAGTGACTTGTTAAGCGCCGTACAGCTAACGCAACTCACCGGGCTCTTCGTCTGACTGCGCCCCACAAATCCTTGCAAAGGTTTCATATTCAATCAGAAGATTTCTACCAAGGGTAATATTTTTCTCTGGGGATGCATTTTTCTCGAACTGACAGCATAAATACAATCGCTCATTTGTCTCTGGAACGAGTGTGATCGGGCACGGCCCCATGCCCGATCACTTGGCATTATACTGTATTCCAGTAGGAGAGAGGCTCTTACCCTACAGCCAGTGCATCAATCACCGCATCAAGCTTTACGGACCCCGTAAGACGCTCAATGTTCAATCTATCATGGAAGGCTATATGGCCAGAGTTAATCCCTTGGGTCATTTCAATAAATCCGGAAATGGCCGCTGATGAAAAACCTTGGCAAGCTATCGATAGCGCCCAGTCTGATTCCGGTATTGAGGCAGGCTGTATCGCTTCTCCGAGTTTCAGGGATAAGTGCTCCGCGATATCATTCGGGGAATACCTGGCGGGACCTTCCAGGTCAATAATTCGCACACCGTCCCAATTTTTACAGAGAGATTCGGCCGCTATGCGGCCGATATCTTCTGTTGCGATCATCGGAAACTTTTGATTCAACGGCGAAAGAAAACTGCGTAATTGACGCTGTTCTACAGCGATTTTAACGAGCGCCCCCCAGTTTTCCATAAAGTAGGCTGCACGCAGTAATGTTACCGGTATTCCTGTACCGCTTAAAGACTCCTCAAGCATACGATTCATGGCGATCCAGCCTGTGCCGCCTGGTTGCTCTGCACCGATTGAAGAAAGGGCAACCAGCTTGGGCAACTTCGCGTCTGAGGCCGCGTCCGCAATGGAACGGGCCATGGCTTCGGCCTGTGAAAAAAGCTTGTCTGACGAATATTGCGGGGGACTGACTATATACGCACCGTCCGCATCAGAAAAGGCTTTGCATAAGCTAATGTGGTCTGTGAAATCGGCCACAGCGACTTCGGCCCCGAGGGCCGCCCACGTATCCCCCTGTGACTCATCTCTCACGACAACGCGCACACGTTTGCCGGCATTGAGTAACGTGTTCGCTGCAGCAGACCCTGTGCGGCCTGTAGCGCCTGTCACAACATACAATTCGGTAGTGCTCATTATTCCTCTCCTGGTTAAGAAACTTGATGGATTCGTCGCGAGTAATGATATATAGTCTACTTGCATATTAAAAATGCATGAGGGGAATTTCGGGCATGCAAAAAGTGGATTTAAGTGGGGTTGATCTGAATCTTCTCAAGCTGTTTGATGCATTGCTGAAGGAGGGCGGCGTCACTCGTGCTGGCGAACGATTAGGGCTTAGCCAGCCTGCAGCGAGTCGGGGCTTAGGTCGCTTGCGCCGATTATTAAACGACAAGCTTCTGGTGCGAACAGCTAATGGATGGGAGTTAACGCCACGAGCGATAGCATTGTCAGGATCGGTGACCAAACTGCTTGATGATGCACGAGCAATCGTCGCACCTTCCGAATTTCATCCAAGCACCGCATCAGGACGATTCACAATTGCAACAGCGGACCATTTGGCCCTGTTGTTGATGCCTGCGCTGGTTTCTAAACTTGCGTCGTTGGCGCCCGGGATTGATCTGGTCATGCCGTCACCAGCGGGCGATAACGTAGATTTAATTGCTCAGGGAGGCGCCGATCTGGCGATTGGCTCTTTTCAGGGGCTACCTGCAAGGTTTTACTGTCGGCCACTCTATGATGAGGATTTTGTATGTGTCGTTCGCAAAAGTCATCCGGCAGTCGCCGAACAACTAACTCTCGAAAATTTCGTATCGCTGTCGCACCTGTCCGTGATTATTACCGGGCAAGGAAGGAGTGCCGTGGATGACGCGTTATCGCAACATGGACTCACGAGGAGAATTGCGGTACGAACCCCTCACTTCTTGGTTGCTCCCATGATTGTGGCCGAAAGTGATTTGATCCTATCCATTCCACGTAGATTGGCCCATCGAATTGCCAGGTCAGTCCCTATTGAAATACTCGAACTACCTATAAAAATACAGCCTTTCACGCCATCTATTATCTGGCATGAAAGGCAGCATTATGATCCTGCTAATGTATGGCTTCGCAACCAGATTGTAGAAATTGCCCGTGAATTGTAAACAGTATTTGATTCTCATCCATTGTTCGTGGGTCACTCGGCTCGGGTGCTTAACGCCCGCCATCACCGGTGACAAACTGGTGCGAAGCAGATTTGGCATCCGGTGCATGGCATGGTTATGCGCTTTCTCCGATGGCACGGATATCCTCGATATCTACCGGCCGCGAGAGCGCAGATTTATACCGGACCAGATCTTGCTTCAACATAAGGGGCAAATCTAGGCCCAGCAAGTGTATTGTTTTATAACGAGAGAAATCTATGTTGAGCGGGATCCAGGTCTGGCTGCCTAAATCAAAGATTCGTGGACCGTTAGCGTTGCCCACTTCCACTTTGATACCCTCATACTTGAACTGGACGTAGGTTAGATCCCAGCCTTCCTCCTGGCGGTGAGCGGCGGCCTTGGATACAAATTCTTGGCCGGCCTGAACCACTGACGAAAAATGTTCGCCGGGAACGAAAAGATCAATGTCATTCAGGTCACGCTCAGACCCATATCCCTTTGCAGCGAGTCCACCACAGATCAGAAAGGGGATATTCCTATCTCCCAGTAACCCCACAATCCACTGGGCTGCTAATTGATGCACAGCTCCTCCTTTTTCGCATAACGTTGCGCTCTGTGGCAAATTTTGAGCGCAGCGGAAAATTTGTCCGACAGCAGCGCCTTGTTATGCGGTGTCGCTCCCAGCCTCGACTTGAATGTCAAAGTGTAAGACATCTTCACGGGTTCCAAGCTTGGTGTACAGCGCGATGGCGGGCTCGTCTTCAACTCCCGTATCAGCTTGCACAAAAATCACGCATGCACCGCGCTCCATCGATACCTTTTTCAGTTCCTCGATCAACTCCGTCGCGATTCCTTCCCGCCTGTGTGCCGTAGAAACTGCTAGGTCGTAGATGTAGATTTCGCTGCGTTCTTGTTCAAACTTTCGAAGTTCGTAGGCGGCGATGCCACCAACGACACTTCCATCCTTCAAGGCTACGATCGCAATAAAAGAGTCGCCCCCGAGCAACCGACGAAGGTAGCCCGCACTTGGACGATTCCCAGCATAGGTCTCGACATCGTTGAAGGCTTCGCCGAACATCGTCGACAGGGCCTCCATTAGCTCAATGTCATGAGTAGTGAGCCGGTGAATTACTAACGACATAGAACGTCCTGATATGCATAACAATGATTAGGCTGCACGCTCTGATTTTGGATGAACACGCCGGCACGTTCAACAATGTTATCGAGCGCGCTTCTTCTCCCCTAACCTATTGATTTCGCCAATACCTAAGTATAGCTCGGCTGCCTATGCAGGATTCGCGCGCTTGCGCGTTATGCCGGCGTGCGCAGCCCTCTGGGATAAGGGAATATCGAGGAATTCGGGCACGCTACCGCTGGGAGGTACCGCTCATTGGCCCCCTCCCCTATTGGCGGTCGTGGGCCGCCGGCATGCCTCCATCGGGATACCATGGGAATCCGACTGGAAACATTCATTTACAACAAGCTTACTAAAGGATGCCTCGGCATGCGTAGTCGCACCCTGAGAAAAAAGTCGTAGGAAGCTGGCACCTTTGGCTGAGCGCCGCTCAGGGCGTGAAGTGCTGCTCGCCGTTGATGCGCTGGCGCACCCGCGAGGTCTCGTGGTAGATCAGCCTTTCAAGCCGTGAGGTATGAAAGCTCAAGATTCTAGTGGGCAAACTGATGCAATTTTACTAGACTATATGTTACTGAATGTTTCCATACGGTCTCTGCATGTATCCGAATGGCGACGTCGGCAGTGCGCAAGGGATATCAGCATGATCGACGAGCTCGAGACGGCGCGTGAAGCCCGCCAAGCACACGAGATCAAAGCCGAGTGCAAGCGCGCTGTTGTGAACTGGAGCATCCTGGCGCTGAGGCGCCAGTGGAGGTGATGTCATGTACTGGACCAAGTTCCCTGCCGACTGGTGGTGCAACGAGTTCGGCGACGAGATCCACCGCTACGAGATCCTGGACGACGAGGACCGATGCCAGGACGAGTACCACATCTACCACGTAGGCGAGCGTCTGCCTTGGAGCGGCAAGACCCACACGCTGGCCGAGGCCCAGCGTCAGCTGGAGCACAGCCACAGGGCGTTGATGGCATGAGCCAGGACACGAACCACGCAGCGATGTGCATGAGCGATCCACGAATCCCAGCTGTTCGGGGCTGATTCAGATCGGTAGGGTCGCCTTCCACTGCCACGGCAGCAGCGCGTCGAGGCTGTCATTGACTCCGTACCGGGTAAGCAGCGATGCAGGAGTATCAGGACCAGTGTCGGGCGAGGGTGTCGTCTTCGCGTGGCCGCGGCATACCGCCGGCCACCGCCGGCGCTGTCATCGCGCTGGTGCTGGCGTTACTGTCGCCGGTGGCCGAGTCCGGGGAAAGCACCGACATCGTCTGGCACGCTGCCCTGGAGGTGGCCACCGGAGAGGCCCACAGGGGCCCCTGGCGCATGAACGCGTCGGATTTCCGCTACGTGGATGACGCTTCGGTAGCGTTGCACGAGGACGGCATGGCAGCGGTCGTCTGGGCCGACCAGGCGCAGCAGGAGGTGTTCCTGCAGCGCTACGACCGCGACGGCGAACCGCAACTCGATGCTCATACCAACATATCGCGCAGCGCCGATACGTTCTCCTGGCTCCCGCGCGTGGTCATGGCCGCCAACACACCGGACAGCGTTTACGTGCTCTGGCAGGAGATCATCTTCTCGGGTGGCACGCACGGCGGCGAGATCCTGTTCGCCCGTTCGCAAGACGGCGGCGCGACGTTCAGCGCGCCGATCAATCTCTCCAACACGCAGAACGGAGCAGGCAAGGGACGGCTGACCACCCGGCGCTGGGACAACGGCAGCCTGGATCTGACGGAAGGGCCCGACGGGGAGGTCTGGGTGGCCTGGACGGAGTATGAAGGCAGGCTGCGGATCAGCCGTTCCAGCGATGGCGGCCGCACCTTCTCGGCGCCGAAGCATATCGCCGGTGGTGGCGACCTCCCCGCCCGCGCGCCGAGTATCGCCGTGGACGGCGACGGACGGGTACATCTGGCATGGACCGTCGGCGAGGACCCGGCAGCCGATATTCGCTACACGGTTTCCGACAGCCGGGGCGAGTCGTTCGAGGCGCCCCGTACCGTGGACGCGACCGGTGGACATGCGGACGCGCCGAAACTCGCAGTGGACGGCGACGATATCGTGCACCTGGTGTACGCAGAAAGTCCGGACGGCCCCTGGCAACGGGCGCATATTCGCTACACCCGGGCACGCGCCGGCGAGCGCTTCCGCGCGCCGGAGGACATTTCCAGCGCGCATGCCGAACGGTTCGCCAGCGTCGGCTTTCCGTCGCTGGCGATTTCAGGCGCTAACCTGTATGTGCTCTGGGAGTTGTTCCCCCGTCCGGGCCATCGGTCCCGAGGGCTCGGCATGACGCGTTCAACGGATGGCGGTGAACACTTCGCTGCGCCGGAGATCGTGCCGCACAGCGGGGCGTCGGATCCGGGATTCAACGGCAGCCTGCAGGGGATGCTGATGCGCAAGCTTGCCGTGAGCGATGCCGGGGACATTGCCGTGGTGAACAGCACCTTCCGGCCAGGCGAGAGGAGTCTTGTGCGGTTGATTCGCGGACACCTCGAACGCTGACAGGATTCGACTGGCTCGAGCGCCGGAGTGTCTACCGGACTGGGAAAGCCCAGCGACTATCGATAGCGGGCGGCTGTGATGAACTGTGCAAACGACTCGCACCATACGATGACGGTGTTGTAACGCGCCGGATCCACCGATTCGGGCACGGCGACGAGGAAATTCTCGAAGGTCCTGACGTCGCCAACCCGCACCATGTGCTCCCTGAGACGCTCGAACTCTGCCCCCGTGTCGACGAACTCGGGCGAGAGGTACAGCTTGTAGTCTGGCCCCGGAGCGAGCTTGCCAACGAAGACGATGCTCTGGCGTCCAACCGACACGCGACCTTCTCCCCAGTGCAGCAGATCGCTGCCCTCGAGGTCACGCTGGAACTCCCCTGTGTATACGGCCTGCTGGCTGGCCGTCTCCAGCTCCTCCACCGATGGTGGCGGCGGCGCGATCAGGATGGGTAGCGTGTAGATACCAATGGCGAACCCCACCGCCCCAACCAGCACATGCGAAACCACGAGGAATAGAATTTTTTTCATCAGCAAAGCCCTCAAACACCGTCAGCAATACAGTGCATCGCCTCGGTGTAGGCCAGGTAGGCGGTGTGCATCTGGCCCATCTCTTCCTTGCGCGGGGTCAGCATGACGGTCTCGTTCTGGTCGATCAGTAGCAGATACTTCACCTTTCCTCGATATTTCTGAGCACAGGCTTGATGTCGATGATCGGTGTCCCGTCGATTGCCTCCATGGGCGCAACCCTCAGCCTCTGCCCGGCGACCTCCAGGACCGCAACCCGATGCAGCCCCACGGGGTTGGGGCGATCCGGCGAGCGTGTCGCGAAGACGCCAATCAACGACGCCTCGCGCCTCCGGCGTGGATGCACCTTGAGCACATCGCGGCGCGCGCGGTGAAGCCAGGTCAGAACGATAAGCTCGTCGCCGGCCGTAATGCCGTCAAGCCCTTCCGCCACCGGAGCGATAAGCTCCAGCCACGCCTCCGGAGCCCCTTCATCTCCCTGGCGGGGCGCCTCCTTGCGACTGGTCAGCGGGGAACGTATCACCCCAATGGGTTCAAACGTGTAGCGGTTGTCGTTCATGTCCCGTCGCTGTTCAAGCGCCTCACTACTTTCGTTGCCACGGTGGCTGAGATCGCACGGTGCCTCACCGCGCTCCTCCTCCCACATTAGCGGGCGTACGGATCAGGTACCACAACAATGCTGGATCGGCTGCCTCACCGCCCCACCACCCTGAACATCGAGGGAGAGAATTGCCGGCTTCGCTGATCTTGACACCAGCGCTGAACACCGGCCTTGTAGTTCCTTTAGGGCGGTCCGACGCTTCGGCGCTTGATCGCCTGAGGAAGGCAACCTGGTGGCTCATGAACCGGACATCATAGGAAAAATTAAACTAATGCAGACAATTAGAACAGTCGAAAATCGGCCAGAATTGTCTGCAACATGGGGTTGTGGGAGCGCAAATATTCTGCGCGATTGAAGGGGGCAGAATGGCCCAAATTCGTCGCATTATCCTGGCCGAAACCACCTTGCAGGAGCCGCTGTAGCTGCGTTCAATAGATGGGGCCGGCTATTGGGGTGAAAGATTCTTTCAGGAACCGGCAACAGGGAAACACAAGCTAATAAAAAAATTACTAACAGGCAGAAACCGGCCAAAACCGGACTTTTAGTGGGTCCTCATATAACGCTATTGGTAACCGGCGCCGGAGCGCAGCGGAGGGATCCAAAAGCGGCACGCTTTTGGCGTCCGGTTGACCGACTGGTTAAAACTTGTCCCCGCAACCCAGCTACTCATAGGATACTCGTGTTCCTGTTTGCTCTTGGATCCTTCGCATTGATCTGTTGATTACTATTGGGCTACCCAGCCCGCTGTTTCCTCTCGGATCCGGCATATTTTGCATTAAGTGGTAAGAAATCTGATTGAGTTCTTTTGCGGCCTCTATCAATGCCGTTTCTTTTGGTAGACCCAGCAGCCAAGAGAACACGGTATAGCAGGGAATGGCTTCCTTTTTAGCGAGAAGCTGGGCAGATAATCTCTTTACCCCCTGCTGAAGCTCGTCACTACCATGAGCATTGGTTATTTTCGCCTGATGAAGGAGGAAGAAATGGCTCATTTCACCAAGTACTTCCTTCAGCGCAACTGCCGGATCCAGAACAAACTTCATGAAAAACTGACTGACTACAAAAACTGCAACACCAGCAAATATTGTTAACACTAACGAATCTTGCACAAAAGCACCCTAGTTTTAACTCCCGGCTTTGGGGCGGGCTTGTAGCGGCGAAGCCGCGGAAAGGCCGTCCCAGCCCCGAAGGGGCGACAACAGCCGCTTGTTATAGCCTTACCCAGTACATGGTGTATTTGGGAACCAAAGTATTTGAGGGAAAAGATCCCCAAACGTCCAGATAATAGTACCAATAACCGCAGAGGTGTTTGCAAAGTGCAGATAAAATTGCTTGCGGCTCAACTCCCAACGCCATGGCGCACAAAATTTCTTCTCATTAACCTCTACATAACCTTGTACAACCACAGCGACACCTACCAAACTTCCCCCAATTCTTGGTAACCAACAAATTTCAGGCCATAGAATGGAAAATACAATAGACACTGAATAGGTAATCGCCAAAACTGACGCCACCATTATTGCTGGATAGGTTCGATAATTGATCATGAGCTATAACGCCGCCAACACGCGCAGCTTTGCAGTGGAGGCGAAGCCGCAACGGAAAAGCTGTCGCCGTGATTGGCTTGGTTAGTGGCTGGAACTTTGAAGTAAGTTCCGCATCTTCAAATATCATCAAAATCCGGTTTAATTGAGTCAATATCCTTGGTAGTGTAAAACCTCATCAATTTTTCACTGCTTTCTTTGAGGCGTGAATTCTCAGGATGTTTCTTCATATACTGACCTATCTCTCTGTGATATTTTGACGCCAAACCCAGAGCTGTATCCACACCCTCATGCAAGAAGGCACCCCGAACGTGGCACTCAGCAAGCGTGACAATCGGGTAGGCCTTTACAATTTTTTCCATCGACTCTAATTGCCGGAATTCACCCACGGCCTCGCTCATCATCTCCAACGGATTTGGCACCTTTTTAAGCAACACCATAATCATTTTTTGCTGAGCCAATGCGTGCATAATCTGAGCGGAACTACCCCATACTTCTTTGGCAATTTTTAGTTTTTTGAATGCCCCCTCATGATCTTTATGCATTCTCAGGGCCCGTGCATATTGAAGCCAAAATAATCCATCTTGCTCATAAAGCTTCTCGCAATACTTATAAACACTCAAAACTCTATGCTTAGTAACCAGAAGCGAAGAAAGATATTTTGCATTTATTAATGCTTTAAAAACCAGCTGCTCGCTTCGACTAAGACCAGAAACGACTGGCGGAGTAAAATGCGAGAAAGCTTTTAAATAAGCAAGTATAACGTTCGTCAGTTTGTTTTTATCGACTATGTTTTTCAGAATGGTTTCCGCGTATACAGAATGTCGCAGCTCGAAATAGTTTTTATTCTTAACAACAATGCCTTTAAGGGACAAATAATAATTTCCAAGGTTTTTATCAAATCCAAGATCTTGCATAGCAATAGAAATAGTTTCACCCGCTGAACGAGAGCTATTTGCTGTTGCTAGAGCTATCAGAGCAACCAAGTGCCTTTCTGAATCTTCACTAAGATTATGATAGTCTTTCCGTATCAGATTTTGGTAACCCTCTCCAGTAGTTGCCTCAAGTAGTCCAATAAGAAGCTGGCCACTAGTTTTTTGATATATCTCATTAATTCTTTTTTTCTCAGGCATTTTTCTCAATCTAGAAAAATCACCAAACTGCTCTAGTTTGGTCAGTATCCGAGCCGCATCTTCCCGTTCAATCCGTGAAACATCAAAAAGCACGTAGCTGTCTTCCTCTAGGTGCTCAACTATGCGTGACTCCCATACACCACTGCGCTCTGCGGATACAATTATCACTCTCGAAAGAGTTTTGCTATTCTGAAGATCTCTGATCTCATTAATAAAGGGTGAAATTCTCTCGATAAATATATAATAATTTCCGGGCTCTATTTCATTTATTAGCCGAACCGCCTTCTTAAGATCGCTTGAATATTTTAGATAATAAGCCCTGTAGGTCTTAGATATGCTAATTGCAGTCTGCATGAGTGTGGTGGTTTTTCCAGAGCCAGCATTTCCTTTCAATACAATCAGTTTCCCAGGCTTTGCGCTATTCGCGTATTCCATTATAGGCTTAAGGAAGTTGAGTTGCGCAGGAACTTGGTCTATGATATCTTCCCATGTAGGCTTAAATCCCTCGTAAAACTCACGAAACTGATGGTCTGGAACATTATGACCTTTCAAGGTCTCAGGTGATATAATCGATATTTCCGATAATATCTCTATATCCCTCGTAGATAAGCCTTTTTTTGTTAACCATGGATATTTCTTATCTATAACTGAAGAAGCACTTAGCCCATCTGGGATTCTTTTCAATAGCTCATTAATAAATTCCGTTAAGTTATTTTTAATTATATAAATATTCTCCGATTCAAATCGTCTCTTTTTTGCATCTGATATATTTGGAACAACTAAGTAAGACCTGCTGTAGGGTCCAGATATTTTGTTTTTATATCTCTGAACCATATGTTGAAAGGTAGGCTCATCAAGCTGTGTTCCAATAAAAATGAAGGTGTTTCTTGCAAAATCTCTTCCCACCTCATCGTACCAATTAGATGCATTGGCGGACTCTTCTCCATAATCTTCCGGTGTAAATATATAACCATTATCGGGAAAATTAATATCGCCATTTAATTTTACATAGCAAACAGATTCTAGGCTTTCCTTTGAAGGAAGGTAATCATTCCTTTGCGTTACTCTTAGCCCTTGTGAATAGCCAGGTGATTTATCACCTGTATTCTCGAAGGAGTCGTCAATATTAAGTGTATATATTCGCTTCCACGGATAAGTTCTTATTATTTTATACTCTTCTGATGGTGTACAGCCTTTAAACTGCTGCTCGAATATCCTGGAAAGCTCTTCAGGTCGTTGAGCTGCAACAGCTACTATATCTGCCAGCGAATCATCTTTATCTATATTTAACGACATACACTTTGCAATTAAATGCTTAAGCTGATTACCGGTGGGCAGAGAATTTCCATCGCTTCGGCTTGATGTGAGTGAAGCTCCGGCACCAAGAAAAAGAATTGCCTCTGCGTTTGATATTTTATTAGCTATATCTTTGTATGCGTCGCAGTTATCGATCATTTCGCCCCCTAAACATGCTGGTTTTCTAGATAATATACAAATAGCCTACAATACATACTAGCATGCCAGGAGTATTTAGCCTGGCAACTTGTTCGTTGCTATAATACCTCTTCATACACCAGTCTGATTGCACGAAAATAACCACGAGCTTCCTCCCCTCTGAAATGGAGAAAACAGTATTTAAGTGAATTCCAGGTGTCTCAGATGTTTAGTTTGTTCTTATCCTGAATTGCGATAATCTCAGTCGCCACGCCGGGCGCCGACTCTGGATGTTTCGTCCAGCACGAGAGCTGCCGTTGTTTGGTTCCAATTTTCCCCAAGTCCTTGACTCATAGCCACCCAAAAGAGACGAGACCACGCCACTAACGCCGCATTCACCGGCGGAGCATACTGGTGCGATTTCTGCGTATTTTTTGCAAAAATTCGCGCCAGTATGCGGAGTCCGGTGCAATGCTTTGTTAGGCAAATTGATTGTACGATGACATTTCAAAAAGCCCACCGGTCAAAATACATTTTGAGTATTTAATACTACACGGCGCGCAACATACGCAGAACCATCCACTATCATCGCACCCATGATTATCAATGCACTCATCATATACTTTTACGCAGTTCTTCGAGCCGGATGCACCAGGCCTATCTGAATTGTCCATATAACTAACCTGGACATCACAAACATGTTTGACCCAAGCCATCTCATTGATAAATGCTTCTAATTCTTCATCTTCCCACTTTGAAGCTAATGAAGCTGAAACATACAAGTCAGATAGTCGCCCAATTAGCTGGCGACCGATTTTGCTTGTTTTTTCCAATTCTTTTTCACCAGGTAAACTTGCTAAAGCTTCTCGTGCCTCTCGCTCGATCTGACTAAGAATACTCTTCCTCCCTGACTTACGGTATTCCTCATCAAGTTTTGTATTTCTTGCATCCTTAGAGCATCCACAACCTTTATTAGTATTTTGCATCGTAATCACTCCTTAAGTATAACCACCAATTAAATTTTTGAGCGTGATGGTGGCTAAATCACGCATAACGCCCGCATTTGAGGCTGGTTTGGAGCGCAGCGGTAAACCAGTCCGACAACATGCGCTTGTTAGCTGAATGCTTCTTACTCACAATGTTCTCCGACTCACAGTCCTGATGCTTTGTTTTACACCCTCAATTAGATGAAGCTCCGCAGACTGATCACCATGATCGTCACTTTCAACCGAGGCTAGCCAAAACCAAGGCATCTTACACTGACATTGAGCACCGATATCTTCCTCGTCGTCATATGAAGGAGTAAGTATAGAGCCACATGTAATACACTTAATGTGAAAATTACGACACCTATCACATATACCTACATAATGGACATAGGAAGTCATCTTTGTCGAATGGGATCCCGCTTCCAGAGGAACCAAAAGCATATCTACTGACGGGTAACCATTCCAAAATACTTTTCCTTTACAGCGAGACGTTGAACTACAAGATGGCCATGTAGATGGATCAAAATCCTCCAGCCTATCCAATGGTAATAATCGAAGTGAAACAGCTTCTTGCGCCCTGCGCTCTGCTGACGCCGTATAACCGTTTGGGCAAACTAAGTACCCATGCGTAGCCCCAACATCTTCCATCAATCCAAGAAAAGCTTCCACATCGTTGACATCAATGCGCCGCTCCTTAACTTTAGCGTCAATGACAATTCGATTGCGATTGTCTGTATCGTGCCTGTAGTCAATTAACACATCGACCTGCCTTTTACGTGAACTAATTTTTCCCTTTATGGATGCATTAGGTGTCACGCAGTATTCTGTTGAAATCTGATGCGTAACCAATTGAGCAACAAGCCTTTCATATTTTTCCCATTGAGGGAATTCTCTGCTCATATAAATTCCTGGCTAGATATGACGGGCAGCTAACAGTGATATTAGATAGCGTGCGCGATAACAAGGATGAACGCGCCTGCGCGTTCAATAATGTTATGCTGCACGAAGAACCATCTCTAACCTACTGAAAAACCAACAAATTAAGTATATCTTGGCTACATAACACCAATCATCACGCTCGCTACATAACACCGATGAACAATCGTGCTGCCTTTGCCTGCATGGCCGCTTAGGGTCCTGGCCGTGTGAAAACAGAAAAAATCTGGTCTGACGCCAGAACCTTCCCCCTCAGCTTCCTGTTGAGTCCACACAAGCCATTGCTTGGATGATTGCCGACTGATGCTGGAGTGAGATCTGGAAATCATGAAACCATCAGAAAGCACCTATCCCACCCTTATGGCCCTTGAAAACATGGGAAAAGGGCTGTTACGCCCTCGCAGCCCTCATCAATCCATTGACTCCCAAGATCTTTATGACACGCTTCAGGTTGTACGCCAACACATGAAGACTCATTTCCGTGCTCACATTTCTGCGCCGCTTTGTCGCGAAGTGTGTCGCCCCCATCCAAGCCTTCAGCGTGCCAAAGGGATGCTCCACCGTTTGTCGCCTTAGGCGCATCATCTCTGGATTCCAATCGAGGCGTGACTGTGCGGCTTCAAGCACATCTTCATGCTCCCAGCGCTTGATCCGTCGTTGCTTGCCAGTCGTGCATTTTTCTTTCATGGCACAGGTTGCACATGCCGAACTCCAGTAAGCATGCAGCTTCATCCCTTTATCTAACGTTTCATACCGCCATGTCAGCCGCTGTCCAGCGGGGCAGGAATATTCATTGCTCTCAGGGAGATACCGAAATGCGTCTCTTGGGAAAAAGCCCTTTGCCTGGCTTGGCGATGTCAGCGGCTTGGGGAGATAGGTAGTGATCCCTTCCTTGTGACAGGCCAGAATCTCCTCGCCCTTGAAGTAGCCTCTGTCAGCCACGACCTTCAGCTCCTTGATGCCAGTGGCCTCCCGCGCTTGCTTGGCCATATTAGAGAGCTGCCCCCGGTCATGCCCGACGTTGGTCACCTCATGGGCCACAATCAAATGGTGCTGGCTATCCACCGCAGTCTGTACGTTGTAACCCACATTTCCGGTACCTCTGCCACTGGTGGCCATCGCTCTGGCATCTGGATCCGTCAAAGATACTTGCTGATCGGGAGACTTCAACCTCTCCTCCTCAACTGCTTGTAATCGTGCAGTCTCTTCCCGGAGCTTCGTGATTTTTTCCTTCAGGTGCGCTGTTTTGGCCTCGGCCAGAGCAGGCTCATCTCGGTCGGCTGCATCAAGCTGACCAAGGTACCGGTTGAAACTTTCTTCGATCTGCTCAAGGCGACGTTTCATCTTGGTCGCAGTGAAATTTCGGTTGCGGTTGTTGACGGCTTTGAACTTGCTGCCATCGATGGCCACGATGGCTTGTGAGAACAGGTCCAGCCGCCGGCAAAGCACGATGAACTCTCGACAGACACGGCGGATGGCCTCGCCGTTATCCTTTCGGAAGTCTGCGATCGTCTTGAAATCCGGTGTCAGGCGCTCCGTCAGCCACATCAGCTCGACATTACGCTGCGTCTCGCGCTCCAGGCGACGACTCGACTGGATACGATTGAGGTAGCCGTAGATATAGAGCTTCAGGAGTACAGCGGGATGATAGGCGGGCCTTCCTGTCGCATGCGGATCGACGCCCTTGAAACCAAGCCCTCTGAGATCGAGGCCCTCCACGAACGCCTCAATAGCACGGACCGGGTTATCGTCTGCGATGAAGTCGTCCAAAAGCGCGGGGAACAACGTGCTTTGATCTCGGGCTTCTCCTACCACGAATCGCTTCATCGCCATTTCCTCAGCG
>NZ_JASCQN010000018.1:0-30309 GCF_030010475.1 Halomonas kalidii
AAATCAATTTGTACCGTTTTATGAGATTTGTCGTTGACGAGCAGCCGATTGATGGTTAGATTCTGATCAGGTTTCGTTATTCGGAACTTTTTGTACCACAAAAACATCAATCGGCGGCGCGCCGAGGAGGACCCGATGAGCACCCCAGAGAGCCAAGACACCCGCAGCGTCGTGCAGGGCAAGCAGACCATGACCCCCTCGGAGGCCTTCGTCGAGACCCTGGTCGCCAACGGCGTGACCGACATGTTCGGCATCATGGGCTCGGCGTTCATGGACGCCATGGACATCTTCGCCCCGGCCGGCATCCGGCTGATCCCGGTGGTCCACGAGCAGGGCGCCGCCCACATGGCCGACGGCTATGCGCGGGTCTCGGGCCGCCACGGCACGGTGATCGGCCAGAACGGCCCGGGCATCTCCAACTGCGTGACCGGCATCGCCGCGGCCTACTGGGCGCACAGCCCGGTGGTCATCGTCACCCCCGAGGCGGGCACCACCGGCATCGGCCTGGGCGGCTTCCAGGAGTGCCACCAGCTGCCGATGTTCCAGGAGTTCACCAAGTACCAGGGCCACGTCACCCACCCGGCGCGCATGGCCGAGTACACCGGCCGCTGCTTCGACCGGGCGATGGCCGAGATGGGCCCGACCCAGCTCAATATCCCGCGCGACTACTTCTACGGCGAGATCGAGTGCGAGATCCCCCAGCCCTCGCGAGTCGACCGTGGCCCGGGCGGTACCAAAACCCTCAACGAGGCCGCCGAGCTGCTGGCCAAGGCCGAGTTCCCGGTGATCGTCTCCGGCGGTGGGGTGGTGATGGCCGACGGCGTCGAGGCCTGCCAGGCGCTGGCCGAGCGGCTGGGGGCGCCGGTGGTCAACAGCTACCAGCACAACGACTCCTTCCCGGCCAGCCACCCGCTGTGGTGCGGGCCGCTGGGCTACCAGGGCTCCAAGGCGGGCATGAAGCTGATTGCCCGGGCCGACGTGGTGGTGGCGCTGGGCACCCGGCTGGGGCCGTTCGGTACCCTGCCGCAGCACGGCCTGGACTACTGGCCGCAGGACGCCAAGATCATCCAGATCGACGCCGACCACAAGATGCTGGGGCTGGTGAAGAAGATCGCGGTGGGCATCTGCGGCGACGCCAGGGAAGCCGCCGAGGCGCTCACCGAGCGCCTGGCCGGCCGTACGCTGGCCTGCGATGCCAGCAAGGCCCAGCGTGCCGAGCGGATCGCCAGCGAGAAGGCGGCCTGGGAGCGCGAGCTCGACGAGTGGACCCACGAGACCGACCCGTTCAGCCTTGACGCCATCGACGAGGCCGAGGGCGAGACGCCGTTCTCCGGCGGTGAGTACCTGCATCCGCGTCAGGTGCTGCGCGAGC
This sequence comes from Halomonas kalidii, assembly GCF_030010475.1. Taxonomy (NCBI): domain Bacteria; kingdom Pseudomonadati; phylum Pseudomonadota; class Gammaproteobacteria; order Oceanospirillales; family Halomonadaceae; genus Halomonas; species Halomonas kalidii. Next base: position 1,373 of record NZ_JASCQN010000018.1, read on the forward strand.
TGGAGAAGGCGATGCCCGAGGACGTGATGGTCTCCACCGACATCGGCAACATCAACGCCGTGGCGCACAGCTACCTGCGCTTCGACAAGCCGCGCAGCTTCTTTGCGCCGATGAGCTTCGGCAACTGCGGCTATGCGCTGCCGACCATCATCGGCGCCAAGGTGGCGGCGCCGCACCGGCCGGCGATCGCCTACGCCGGCGACGGTGCCTGGGGCATGAGCCTGATGGAGACCATGACCGCGGTGCGCCACGAGATCCCGGTGACCGCGGTGGTGTTCCACAACCGCCAGTGGGGGGCGGAGAAGAAGAACCAGGTGGAGTTCTACAACCGGCGCTTCGTGGCCGGCGAGCTGGACAACCAGAGCTTCGCCGCGATCGGCCGGGCGATGGGTGCCGAGGGCATCACCGTGGACCGGCTCGAGGACGTGGGGCCGGCGCTGCGGAAGGCCATCGACCTGCAGATGACCGAGGGCAAGACCTGCATCCTCGAGATCATGTGCACTCGCGAGCTGGGCGACCCGTTCCGCCGCGATGCGCTGAAGACGCCGGTGCGGCTGCTGGAGAAGTACCAGGACTACGTCTGAGATATTTGCCGAGACAGCGCCAGGATAGCCCCGGTCGCCAGGCGAGCAGCTCGTCGGACCGGGGTTTCTTGATTTCCGGGGGAGAAGACTCATGACGGATTTTCTGATCATCGGCGGAGGCGTCATCGGCATGATGACCGCCTGGCAACTGGCCGAGGCCGGCCACTCGGTGGTCCTGGTGGAGCGGGGGCAGTGTGGCCGGGAGGCCTCCTGGGCCGGGGGCGGCATCGTCTCGCCACTCTATCCCTGGCGGTACTGCGAAGCCGTCTCCCAGCTGTCGCGCTGGTCGGAGCAGGCCTATCCCCAACTGGCGGCCCGTCTGCGCGAGGAGACCGGCATCGATCCCGAGTTTCGCCGGAAGGGACTGCTCTATCTGCGGGTCGACGACGGCGACCAGGCGTTCGCCTGGTCGCGACGCCTGGGCAAGCCCCTCGAGTCGGTCGAGGCCGACTTCATCTACGCCAAGGAACCCTGGCTGGCCGCCGGCTTCCGCTCGGGGCTGTGGATGCCGACCCTGGGCAGCATTCGTAATCCCCGGCTCTGCCGGGCGCTGCGGGCCCGGCTGATGTCACTGCCCGGCGTGACCCTCGAGGAGGGCGTGACCGTCGAGGGACTAGGCATCGAGCGGGGCAGCGTGACGGGAGTGGAGACGTCACGGGGTCGCCTTGCCGCGGGCGAGGTGATCCTCTGTGGCGGGGCCTGGAGCGGTGTGCTGCTGGGCGGCATCGGCATGGCACTGCCGGTTCGTCCGGTAAAGGGCCAGATGATGGTGTTTCGCACGTCTCCGATGGCGCCTGGCAGGCAACTGCTCGAACGGGTGGTGCTCGCCGACGGTCGCTATCTGATTCCCCGGGGTGACGGCCGTGTGCTCATCGGCTCGACCCTGGAGGAGGCGGATTTCGACAAGACCACCACCGCGGATGCCCGGGCCTCACTCCTCGCCAGCGCCGCGGCCATGTTGCCGGCCCTGGCCGACTGCGAGATCGAACAGCACTGGGCCGGGCTGCGGCCGGCGGCGCCGGATGGCATTCCCTTCATCGGTGCCGTGCCGGGCGTGCGAGGCCTGCACGTCAATGCCGGCCACTACCGCAATGGCCTGGTGTTGGCGCCGGCCTCGACGCGGCTGCTGGTCGACCAACTGCTGGGACGCGCCTCGCTGATCGATCCCTCGCCCTATCGCCCGGACCGAGGCCTGGTCGGTGATGATCGGCCGGCATCGCCGCTCGGCCGAGTGTCCATGCCCCCCGCTGGCCCAACGACTGGGTGCCAACTGGCGCTAAGCGCGCGCGCGGAGGATCAGTACTCTCGTTGACAGGCTCTGGAAAGTGGAAGACGCAGCAATGCAGCCAGAGCGAGTTGGCAACACCTGACAAGCAACCAGTTTACGGGAGAGGCAAATGCGCCAGCCGGATGTGGAATTTCTCAAGGCCTTCAGCGACGCCCTGAATCGTCATGACATCGATGCCGTGATGGAGATGATGACGGATGATTGTGTGTTTCATGCCATTGCCGGCCCGGAACTGGTCGGCAAGAGCTTCGTCGGACAGGCCGAAGTGCGACAGGGGCTCGAGAACGCCTGGAAGACCGCCCCCGATGCCTGCTGGGTCGATGGTGAGCACTTCGTGATCGGTGACCGCGGCTTCTCGGAAACCACCTACAAGGGCACGACCCCCGACGGGGTTCGCTCCGAGGCCCGCATGATCGATGCCTTTACCTTCCGCGACGGCAAGATCGCCGTGAAGAACGCCTTTCGCAAGAACCGGCCGCCGATTGCGGGCCACAACGACTAAGGACGGTGCGAGCCGCGGTATCCCGACACACAGGAGTCGATCATGGAGACAATGACCAGCAAGGCGGGAGAAGAGCGACGCAGCGTTACCGCACCATCCCAGCCTTATGATCCGGCTTATGATCCGCTGAAGAGCACCACACCGGGGCAGGGGCGTGACTACGCGCCGACCTACTGGATCGGCACCGCGGGCGAGCCCCCGGCCGATGACGGCCCGGTGACCCAGGACATGGATGTGGACGTGGTGATCATCGGGGCTGGCTTCACCGGTCTGACGACCGCCATCTTCCTGGCGCAGGAATACGGCATCCGGGCGACCGTGCTCGAGGCCAATCGCACCAGCTGGGGCTGCAGCACCCGCAACGGCGGCCAGGCGCAGTGCGCCTCGGGACGCCTCAAGCGCTCCCAGTGGATCGAGCGCTATGGTCTGGATACCGCACTGAAGCTGCATGCCGAGTGTGTCGAGGGGATGGAGACCTTCAAGTCGCTGATCAAGGATATCGACTGCGACCCCCAGCCCGGCGGGCACCTCTACATCGCCCATCGCGACAAGGTCATGCCGGTGCTGGAGAAGGAGGCCAGGCTGCTGCGCGACGTCTTCGACTACGATGCGCAGATCCTGGATGGCGACACGGTCAAGCGGGACTGGGTCGGCGATCAGGAAGCCGCCGGCGCCATGCATGAGCCCGAGGGCATCGGCATCCACGCCGGCAAGCTGGCGTTCGGCTATCTCAGGAAGGCCAGGGCCCTGGGGGCCAGGGTGCACCCGTCGAGCCCCGTCCAGGGCTGGGAAACGCGCGACGGCGTGCACTATCTCAAGACCCCGGGTGGGACGGTCAGGGCCCGTGCCGTGGGCATCGCCACGGGGGGCTATACCTCCCAGAGCCTGCACCCCCAGCTCAAGAATCGCCTGTTGCCGATCCTCTCCAACTCGATCGTCACCCGGCCGCTCACGGCGAACGAGATCGAGGCCTGCAGCTTCAGGACGCATCAGGTCATCACCGATACGCGCGTGCTGCGGCACTATTACCGCCTGCTGCCGGACAACCGGCTGCAGATCGGCAGCCGCAGTGCCATTACCGGGCGTGATGCCCCCCAGCAGAAATACGAGGATGTGCTGGTCAACAACATGGTCCGGAAGTTTCCGGCGCTGAAGGGCATTCCACTGGATTACTCCTGGTGGGGCTGGGTCGATGTCAGCCACGACATGATGCCGCGCATTCATCAGCCGGACCCCAGCGAAACCATCTTCTATGCCTTGGGCTACGGCGGCAACGGGGTCATGTACTCGGCCCAGGCGGGGCGCCGCCTGGCCCAGTGGATCGCCGGCGACGGCAGGCAACTCGACCTGCCGATCTTCACCTCCAAGCTGCCCTTCCCGAATATCCGCGAAATGGTCGAGTCCCAGGCCTTCGCCCCCTTCCGGCGGTTCGGACAGCGGTTTCTCTATCGCTGGTACTATCTTAAGGACGAGGTGTTGTGACCAGGCTGGCTACGTTTGGCCGACCGTAACTCACTGTATAGCGACTAGTCTGACCGTTCCATGGCCTTCGGGATCAATCGAGCCAGGCGTTCGATGCCTGGCTCGATGCGTTCTTCGGGAATGGCGGAAAAACCCAGGCGCATGTATTCGCTGCCGGGACGATCGAAGTAGTGCAGGTTGCCGCATTCGACCAGGATGCCTTCAGCACGAGCCAGTGCCTGGAGCCGCGTGCAGTCCAGTCCTTCGGGGCCGCGGACCCAGAAGCAGGAACCACCGAACGTCGAGGGGGTATGGAAGGTCGGCAGATGACGCTTCAGCGCCTCGCTCATGCAGTGCCAGCGGTTCTCGAACGTCTGGTGGATCTGCCTGAGCAGCGCGTCGTGATAACCCCGGTCGAGGAAGAGGGCGAGGGCGCGCTGGTTGTTGGTCGGCGGGTGGCGCAGCATCAGTCGCCGTAGGGCGCGGGCCTCGCGGATGAGCGTCGGGTGGGCGACCATGTAGCCCAGTCGCAGGCCGGGTGCCAGGGTCTTGGAGAGACTGCCGACATAGATGACCCGGCTATGCCGGTCCAGGCTCTTGAGCGCCGGCGTGGGGTTGCTGAGGTAGTTGGTCTCGCTGTCGTAGTCGTCCTCGATGATCAGGAAGTTCTCGATCTCGGCCATGTCGAGCAGCTGCCGCCGCCGCTCGAGTGGCATGGTCACCGTCGTGGGGCTCTGGTGGCTGGGCGTCGTGTAGACCAGGGAACACTGCGTCAGCTCCTCGACCGGTCGCATGCCCTGTTCGTCCACCGGCAACAGGCGGATATCGTCCGTGAACATCCGGGCGATATTGTACATGTCCACATAGCCGGGATTCTCCATTCCGAACTGCCGACCCGGCTTCAACAGCAGCATGGCGGCGATCCACAGTGCCTGCTGGGTGCCGACCGTGACGAGAATTTCCTCGGGCTTGGCCCAGACGCCACGCCGGGGGAGCAGTCGCTTGTGAATCTGCTCGATCAACAGGGGGTCATCATCGTTGAGGTGGTCGACCGACCAGCTGCGAATGGCCGGCACGCTCATGGAGTCACGACCACATTCCCGCCAGTGTTGAGTCGGAAAGAGCGCCGGATCGATCTGCCCGTACAGGAAGGGGTAGTCGTATCGATGCCAGTCACTGGGTTTTCGGATGGTTTCCTGCTGCGAGGGCCGGACCGTGAGCAGCCTTTCCCAGGGCATACGCTCGGCATCGATATCGTTGAGACGCACCGGTTTCTCGGCTCGACCTTCCAGGATTTCCGGATTCACGAAGTAGCCGCTGCGACTCTTGGCAATCAGATAGCCGTCGTCGAGCAACTGCTCATAGGCCAGCATCACGGTGTTACGCGCCACCTGTAGCTCGCGCGCCAGCTTGCGGCTGGAAGGAAGTGCCTCATCGAGCGGGATATGTCCATCCAGGATGGCATGCACGATCTGTTCACGCAGTTGCTGCTGGAGGCTCGTCGGAAGGCTTGAATCGAGATGAAACAGTAGCTGGCTCATGGTTGGCCCACGATGAAAGCCATCCCCGGGAAGGGTCTGGCGAGTCGATGCAAGGAAGTGGGGCTCGGGCGCCGGCACCCACGACCTTCGAACATGCCAAGAAAGTGCCTCGATGTCCAGTTGGACAATCGAAAAATCAGTGGGTTGCATCACCCCGTTCAGCGGCGATGGTGGCCTGATCGGTCGATGTCATCACCATGCCGGGGGCTGGACCAATCGACGGGTGGTGTCTGGTACTAGTGCCCCGGTGTCGGGGGGGTAAAGTGAACCTCATGGAACAGCCCGATTCAGACAAGACGAACCGAGTGGCTGCTCCAGGGTGAGTACAAGTCAATAACAAGACATTGCTGGGAGAGTGGCATGAACAAGATAGTGTTTTCCGTAGCCGCGGCGGCTGTCAGTGCCGTCATCAGCCAGAATGCACTGGCCGAAACCTGGCGCATGGCGCTGGGAGATGCCCAGGGCGGTACCCAGTATGCCATGGGGGAGAAGTTTGCCGAACTGATCCATGAAAAGACGGATGGCCAGGTGACCGTCGACATGTTTCCCAACGGCCAGTTGGGTAGCGAGCAGGATACGGTCAGCAGTGCCAGCATGGGATTGCTGGATCTCTCGGTCCTGGCGATCAACAACATCACTCCCTTTTCCCCCACGGTAGGTGTTCTCACGCTGCCGTATGTGATTACCAGTCCGGAAGACGCCAAGACCCTCACCCAGGGTGAGATCGGTCAGCAGCTGGCCGAAAACACCATCCGGGATGCCGGCGTCAGGGTGCTTTCCTGGGCCTATTCGGGGTGTCGTGTGCTGAGCAACTCCAGCAAGCCGGTCGCCACCCCGGATGACCTGCAAGGGCTTACCATTCGCGTGCCCCGCAACGAGATCATGATTGCCTCCTATCAGGAGTGGGGGGTCAATCCGCTGCCGATGGCCTGGTCGGAAACCTTCACGGCCCTGCAGCAGGGCGTCGTGGATGGGCAGGACAACCCCTATATCACCATCAATGCCATGAAGTTCTACGAGGTGCAGGATTACATCACCGATATCTGCTATGTGTTCTCGCTGGAGCCGCTGATCATGAGCGAATCCAAGTTCCAGAGCCTGAGCCCCGATATGCAGGAGGTCGTGCTGGAAGCGGGGCGGGAAACCACTGCCTACAGCTATGACTACCTGCTGGAGTCGGAGGAAAGCATCAAGCAGGCCCTGGTGGAGGAGCACGGCATGCAGATCATCGAGCCCGCCAATGGCGAGAGCGAATGGATCGAGCGTGCCTCGAGCATCTGGCCGCGCTTCTATGACAGCATCGGCGGCGAGGAGCGACTGGCGGAGGCGCTACAGGCGCTGGGTCGGGACCTGAACTAACAGCCGAATTTCCGTGAACGCTGTACTGGGTGACGTCAGTGCAGCGTTCGGAAAACATCAGGCAAGGCATCGGGGGCGACCGTCATGAAACAGCTTCTACTGAAGATTTTCGACAATCTGGAAAACTATATATGCCAGTTTCTCCTGGTGTTCTTCGTGGTCTTGCTGTTTGTTCAGATTGTGCTGCGTAATGTATTCAGCGGCTCATTGGCCTGGGGCGATGAGTTGGCCACCTATGCTTTCGTCTGGTTTGCCTATATGGGGGCAGTGTACGCGGCCAAGATGTCGGCCCATAATCGCGTGACATTCCAGTTCAAGTTCTTTCCTCGTGTTGTCGAGAAGGTTTGCAATATAGTCACTGACCTGATCTGGGTGGGGTTCAATCTGTATTTCGTTTATCTGAGTTACGACTTCGTGTTCAATCGCATGAATGTGTTCTGGAAGTCCCAGACGATGGGGGTTCCAATGAAGTACTTCTACCTGATCCTCCCGCTTGCGTTCCTGGTCATGTCTGTTCGCATTCTACAGAACATGTATGTCAAGCATGTGATGAACCGGCAGATCATGGATCCGGAAGATGCGCAAATCGAAGAGATGAAGCGCACGCAAAATGAAACTCACGACAAGAGCTGAGTGATCGGAGACAACGTCATGGATCCCATTATCGTATATGTGCTGTTTGGCACCTTCTTCCTGCTGCTATTGCTGGGAGCTCCCATAACAGCGTCTCTTGGTGTATCGGCCCTGGCGGCCTTCCTCTACATCGGCCAGAATCCGGCCACCTTTGTCCAGATCGCCTTCACCTCGGTTGGCTCGTTCCCGCTCATGGCATTGCCCGCCTTCATCCTCGCCGGGGCCCTGATGGAAGCCGCGGGGATCTCACGCCGGCTGGTCGACATTGCCGAGGCGTTCGCCGGGCCGGCAACGGGCGGGCTTGCGGCGGCAACGGTCTTCGCCTGCATGTTCTTCGGCGCCATCTCCGGCTCGGGGCCGGCTACCACGGCTGCCGTTGGCATGTTGATGATCCCGGCCATGGTACAGCGGCACTACGATCGGGGGTATGCATCCGCCATTACCGCCTCCTCCGGCGGCCTGGGCGTCGTGATCCCCCCCTCCATCCCCATGGTCATCTTCGGTATCACCGGCATGGGCATGACACCGCCCCCGGAAGCGGTGGCGGCACACGGCAGCTTCCAGACCTTGTCGATTCCCAAGTTGTTCATTGCCGGAATCTTTCCCGGCATAGTGATTGCCGGTTGCCTGCTGATCATGAATTATCTTCTGTCGAGGAAACATGGGTATCGTGGCCTGACCGATCACTGGTCGACTGAGGCGATCAAGAAGGCACTGCACCGTGGTATCTGGTCGATCCTGGCGCCCGTCATCATCCTCGGCGGTATCTACTCCGGGGTGTTCACGCCGACGGAGTCGGCCATCGTTGCCATCTTCTATACGCTGATCGTGGGGATCTTCATCCACAAGGAGCTGAAGTTCCGGCCGGCGATGAAGACGCTGGAAACCACGACCTGGATCAGTGGGCGCGTGCTGCTGATCCTGTTCACCGCGACGGTCTTCGGCCGGCTTCTGGTCGAGCAGCGTGTCCCGGCTTACATCGCGTCGGCCATGCTGGATTTCACCCAGAACATGTACATCATCTGGGCGCTGATCATCATGTTCCTGCTGTTCGTCGGCATGTTCATGGAGACCCTCGCGGCCATCATGATCCTGACGCCCGTCTTGCTGCCCATCATGTACATGCTGGGGGCCGACCCCGTCCATGTGGGTATCGTGGTCGTCTGTGCACTGGCGATCGGTTTCCAGACACCGCCGCTCGGCGAGAACCTGTTCGTTGCCTCGGGAATTGGCGGGGCCTCCATCGAGGAAATCTCCTATCGCGCCTTGCCGTTTGCCGCCGCATCCATTATCGCGCTCTTCATTGTTGCCTATGTGCCGCAGATTTCTCTCTGGCTGCCGGGAGTGATGGGCTATTAGGTTGGGCATTGGTATGTCGGCTCCGGAAGTTGGCCAGGCGAAGTGCAGTTGTCATTTGAGGTGACGGAGGAAATATGGACAGGTCAATCGAAAACATTCTTTGCTGTGTCGGGCTTCGCAGTGACAGCCATGTGGTACTGGAGCAGGCATTCAGGCTTTCACTCGCCACCGGGGCGAAGCTGCATGTCCTTCACGCCGTCAAGTCGCTGGATGATGACGTCATGAACACGCTGCGCGTCAATATTCGCGACAAGAAGACCCTGCAGGGACTCATCCGCAAGCGTCTGGACGAAGCGAGGCAGCAGCTGGAAGACAAGATGGCAAACTTCTGGAGCCTCCATGGCGAGGGAGATGAGTCCAGCGACACCCGGGTTGCCAGCCTGGAGGTGGCCGAGGGCTACCCGGCCAAGGTGATTGTCGGCATGGCTTCGAAGCTGGGCTGCGACCTGATCGTGATGGCCTCCAACAAGCACGGCTTTACCGCCTCCTATGCCGGGAAGGTGACCCGAGGGGTCCTGAAGCGAAGTCACATTCCGGTCGTGGTCGTGCCACCACCCGAGTAACCCTCGGCGGAAGGGCGCATCAAGACCGAGTCCATCGCCAGTTTTTCTTGAACCAGGTCGAGCGTCTCACGGTGCATTTCATGCACTGCGGGCAAGTTCGTGCCTGGAGTATTGAAAGGAAGTGACAACATGATCATTGAACGTGGTAAGCGAGCCATGCGTAGCCCGATCACCTTTTCGCGAACGGCGGCCGAGGGGGTCCCGCACGTCATGCCGGGCGTGCTGATCTGCATCACCATTGCCCTGGCCACGACGTTCATTGCCGACCACTATGGTGGTCCCACGCTGCTGTATGCCCTGCTGTTCGGTATGTCGTTGCATTTCCTGTCGGAGGAGGGGCGCTGCGTGGCGGGGATCGAGTTTGCTGCCCGGACCATCCTGCGCTTCGGCGTTGCGCTGCTCGGCGTGCGGATCACCATCGAACAGGTCACCTCCCTGGGGATCGGGCCGATTGTCACGGTGGTGGCCGGCGTGGTGCTGACCATCCTGATGGGGGCACTGCTGGCCAGACTGATGGGGCTGCATCGTGACATGGGGCTGCTGACGGGAGGCGCGGTCGCCATCTGCGGCGCCTCGGCAGCGCTGGCGCTGTCGGCGGTCATGCCGCGCGGGGCCAACAGCGAACGCAACACCATTCTCACGGTCGTGGGCGTCACGACCCTGTCCACGGCGGCGATGGTGCTTTATCCGCTGGTCGTCGGGGTGTTGAGCCTGACGGACCAGCAGGCCGGGGTGTTTCTGGGGGGTACGATCCATGACGTGGCCCAGGTCGTCGGGGCGGGGTACATGATCTCGGAGGAAGCCGGCGACGTCTCGACGTTCGTCAAGCTGATGCGTGTGGCGATGCTGGTGCCGGTCGTGATGTGCTTCACCTTCCTCTTCCGCCATCGCGAGGGCCACGAAGGCAGGAGCAAGGTGCCGAGGCTGCCCGGTTTCCTGGTTGCCTTCGTGGTACTGGTGGTCATCAACAGCCTGGGCGCGATACCGCTGAGCGTCGCCGACGGCATGACGGACCTGTCCCGCTGGTGTCTGGTCACGGCCATCGCGGCACTGGGGATCAAGACCTCGTTCCAGAAGCTGGCCGTGGTGGGGTGGAAGCCGGTCATCCTGATGGTGGCCGAGACCCTGTTCCTGCTGGCGCTGGTGCTGGTGTTCATTATGTTCGGCGTGGTGAGTATCTGATGCGTGTCTGGATAAATGGCGAGTGTCGCTTGTTGAACCCGGAGACCACGATCCACCAACTACTGGTGGCTCATGAACTGCAAAGGCGGCGCGTGGCGGTCGAGCTGAATGAGGAAATCGTACCGCGCAGTCGCCACGACGAGGTGCGCATTTCCGATGGCGACCGTATCGAAATCGTGCATGCCATCGGAGGTGGCTGATGCAAATCGACGAGGATGGCGGAATGCTGAAACAACCGGCTGAGGATGCGCCCCTGGTGGTGGCGGGTAGACGCTTCGACTCTCGCCTGATGGTGGGAACGGGAAAGTACCGGGACTTCGAAGAGACGGCCCGGGCGCTAGAGGCGAGCGGTACGCAGGTCGTGACCTTTGCCGTGCGGCGAACCAACCTGGGGCAGGCGCCCGGTGAACCGAATCTGCTCGATGTGGTGCCGCCGGATCGCTATACGTTGCTGCCGAATACGGCAGGCTGCTACAACGCTCGCGATGCCGTGCGGACCTGCAAGCTCGCTCGCGAACTGCTGGAGGGTCACAACCTGGTCAAGCTCGAAGTGTTGGGCGACGCGAAGACGCTCTATCCCGACGTGGTCGAAACCATCAAGGCCGCCGAAGCGCTGGTGCGCGACGGCTTCGACGTCATGGCCTATACCAGCGATGATCCCATCGTGGCGCTCGAGCTGGAGAAGCTGGGCTGTTGCGCGGTCATGCCACTGGGATCGCTGATCGGCTCAGGCTGTGGCATCCAGAACCCGCACAACATCCGGCTGATCATCGAGCAGGCCGGTGTTCCGGTGCTGGTCGACGCCGGCATCGGTGCGGCCTCCGAGGCCGCCATGGCGATGGAGCTGGGATGTGATGCGGTCCTGATGAACTCGGCGATCGCCCACTCGCCGCGGCCGATCCAGATGGCCAGGGCGATGAAACTGGCGGTCGAGGCGGGGCGGAGTGCCTTTCTGGCGGGGCGTATGCCGCGCCGCGGCCAGGCCGAGCCCTCGTCACCCGCCTTGGGTCGAATCGGTGCCTGACACCGTTCGCTTGCCCTGATTCGTGATCTCGTGCTGGGCCGCCTGGATGGCGGTCAGGGCGATGGTGTAGACGATGTCGTCGACCAGGGCGCCGCGGGAGAGGTCGTTCACCGGTTTGTCGAGGCCCTGTAGCATGGGGCCGACGCTGACCACCCGGGCGCTGCGCTGCACCGCCTTGTAGGTGGTGTTGCCGGTGTTGAGGTCGGGGAAGACGAACACCGTGGCGCGGCCGGCCACCGGCGAGTCGGGGGCCTTCTGTCGACCGACGCTCTCGATGGCGGCGGCGTCGTACTGCAACGGGCCGTCGATCATCAGATCCGGCGCCTGCTCCCGGGCCAGGCGGGTGGCCTGGCGCACCTTCTCCACGTCGACGCCGCTGCCGGACTCCCCGGTGGAGTAGCTGATCATTGCCACCCGGGGCTCGATACCGAAGGCCTTGGCGGAGCGGGCACTCTGCAGGGCGATCTCGGCCAGGGCCTCGGCGTCGGGGTCGGGGTTCACCGCGCAGTCACCGTAGACCACCACCTGCTCGGGCAGCAGCATGAAGAAGATCGACGACACCAGCCGATAGCCGGGAGCGGTCTTGATCAGCTGGAAGGCAGGTCGCACGGTGTTGGCGGTGGTATGCACGGCCCCCGAGACCAGGCCATCGACCTCGTCGAGTTGCAGCATCATGGTGCCGAGCACCACGTTGTCGTGGAGCTGTGCCTCGGCGGTCAGCTCGTTCACCTTGCCGGTGCGCCGCTCCACCATGGGGGCCACGTAACGGTCGCGGATGCTGTCGGGGTCGATGATCTCGAGCCCCGGGGGCAGTTCGATGCCACGGTTGCGGGCCACCTCCTCGATCTCCTCGCGCTTGCCGAGCAACACGCAGCGGGCGATACCGCGGCGCTGGCAGATCGCGGCGGCTTCCACGGTGCGTGGCTCGTCGCCCTCTGGCAGCACGATGCGTCGATCGGCGTGCTGGGCCAGCTTGACCAGTTGGTGGCGGAACGCCGAGGGTGAGAGCCGGCGGGTGTAGCCATGATTGAGGTGATCCTTGAGCCACTGCAGGTCGAGGTGGGCGGCGACGAAGGCGGTGACCCGTTCGGCCCTCTCCGGGTCGTCCACCGGGATATCGTTGCCCATCTGGCCGAGGTCCTGCGCCGTGGTGAAGCTATCGGTATCCACGGTGAGCACCGGCAGGCCGGTCTTCAGTGCCGGGCGGCACATCTCGATCATGTTCTCGCCGGGCAGGTAGCCGTTGGTCAGCAGCACCCCGGCCATGGGTACGCCGTTCATGGCCGCCAGCGCCGTGGCGAGCACGATGTCGTCGCGGTCTCCCGAGGTGACGATCAGGCTGCCGGGCCGGAACACATGCAGGGCGTTGGCGGCGCTGCGGGCGCAGAGGCTGGTCGAGAGCACCCGTCGGCTCGCCGCCTCGCCCTCGCTGAGGAAGCGGGCGTTCAGGGCACGCGCCACGTCGAGCACCCGCGGGGCATTGAGCGAGGGGGTGTAGGGCACCGCGCCGATCAGGTGGAAACGGTCGGTGCCCAGCGCCGGTGAATGGCGACGCAGTTCGGCGAGCTGGGCGGCGTCGAGTATCGGGGGGGCGGTGCCCGGGGCCAGGGCGACCTCGTGCTGGCCGGCACTCGGCAGGTTGTGCAGACGCATCAGGATGCAGCCCAGGGTGCGACTGGAACTCACCCCGCCGAAGGCGCGGGCGTGCATGTCGAGCTGTTCGGCCAGGGCCCGGGGGGCGGCCATGTCGCCGGTACCCACCAGGATCACCCGGGCATTGAGGGCGTGGGCCATCTGGGTATTGAGCTGGGTGGCGTAGGTGCCGTGGCGGGTGGGAACGAGACCCTCCACCACCAGTAGTTCCGGTGGGTGTTCGCGATGGGCCGCGATCGCCTGATCCTGCAGTTCCACCACCTGCTCCATCAGCACGTCCAGACGGTCTTCGCGTAGCAGCCGTTCCATCAGTGACTGGGGAATCGGCGCCGGCGGGTGTAGCCCCAGGGTACTGGCGACCAGCGCCGTGGAGCGGTCGGGCCCGGGGCCGTTGAGTTCGTCCTGGCGCAGCGGCTTGAGGAAGCCGGCCTTGAGGCCGATGGCGTCGAGCGCCCGGATCAGCCCCAGGCAGGCGGAGGTCAGGCCGGCACCCTCGCTGGTGGGCACCAGCAGCAGGGTCTGGGGCGCGTCGGGGATCTCGCTGGGCGTCATGGGGACGTACCTCCCAGTAGCTGGCGGGTTTCCTCGGCGATACGGCCCTCCTCGTCGGTGGGGATCACCCACAGCCGCGGGGCGGCAGGGTGGCGGCCGTCGATACGCCCCTCGCGGCCGCGCACCGTCGCGGCATTGGCGGCACGGTCGAGGCCGAGGCCGAAGTGGGGCAGGTGGCCGACCACCTTTTCCCGCACCAGCGGCGAATTCTCGCCGATGCCGCCGGTGAAGACGATGCCGTCGAGGCGGGGCAGGGCGCAGGAGAGCGCCGCCAGCGACTTGGCGACACGATAGCAGAATACCTCGATGGCCAACTGGGCACCGGCATGGCCCTCCTCGGCGGCGGCCTCCAGTTCGCGCATGTCGTGGGTCAGCCCGGAGAGCCCCAGCAGGCCGCTGCCGCGGTTGAGCACCTCGTCGATGCGTTCCAGGGTCCAGCCGAGCCGGCGGGCGAGGTGTGAATGCAGGCCCGGGTCCACGTCGCCGCTGCGGGTGCCCATCACCAGGCCCTCCAGCGGGGTCAGGCCCATGCTGGTATCGAGGCTTCGGCCTCCCCGGACGGCGGCGGTGGAGCAGCCGTTGCCCAGGTGCGCCGTCAACCAGCCGCCGCTATCGAGGCTGCTCAGGGCATCGGCGCGGGTACTGACGTAGGCGTGGCTGGTGCCGTGGAAGCCGTAACGGCGGATGCCATGGTCACGGTAGAGCGCCTCCGGCAGGGCGTAGCGGTAGGCCCGCGGCGGCAGGGTCTGGTGGAAGGCGGTGTCGAAGACGGCGACCTGGGGCAGCTCGGGGAACAGCTGGCGGGTGGCCGCCACGCCCTGGAGGTTGGCCGGGTTGTGCAGGGGGGCCAAGGCGGCGGTCTCCTCGATGGCCGCCACCACCGCGCCATCGATCAGGGTGGCTCGGGTGAACCGCTCGCCGCCATGCACGATGCGGTGCCCCACGGCGCCGGGCCGGTGCCCCTCGAGGCCGTCGAGGATCGCTTCCAGGGCCCGGACATGATCATCGCCGGCCAGGGCACGCTCGAACGGTGCGCCGCGGCTGTCGTGCCCCTTCAGAAGGGCATCGCTGCCGCCCAGCCGTTCGGCCAGGCCAGCCAGGCGCGGGGCATCGGGGTCGGCTGCGATCAGGGCGTACTTGATCGAGGAAGAGCCACAGTTGATGACCAGCACCGGGTCGTTCATCGGCAGTCCTTGGAAAGGCAGGGCTGGCAAGCGAGGAAGACATCAGTCTAGCATGCTGCATTGAGTCAGAAAGTCGGGAATGCCGGTAGCCTTCTCCCTATCCCCGGATAGCCAGCGCCTGAGGCACCGAGGACGGGCTTCAAGCGTTTCACGCTCCGGAGGTGTCCGCCAATGGGCTCGATAGGAAGGGCGAAAATGGCATGTGATGCCGCCCTGCAGAGTCAATGCCCGCTGGATGGACGTCAGTGGCGCAAGGGATCCCGGCGATCCCAGGCCTCAGAAGCTGGCGGTCGAGGCGGGGCGGAGTGCCTTTCTGGCGGGGCGTATGCCGCACCGTGAACGAGCCGAGCCCTCATCACCCGTTGCTGGTTGTATCAGGAGGTGAGGGCGGTCCATCTCTCCAGTCGGTGCAGTGGTCGAACAGGCGCCTCAGGGTCGGCAGTAGTAGAGCTTCGCCGGGAGAATGTTGAGGGGCTCGAAATCGCACTCTACGTCGGAGAAGACGCGGTGCAGGTCGGGTAGTACCTTGGAGGAGAACTGGTAGATCAGCATGGAGCCCTGGGGCGAGAGCGCGTCGAGGCTGTTCATGAGGATGGACTCGCGGCTCGTGGCCGGCATGGTGCTGAAGGGGATGCCGGCCACCACGTAGTCGGCGGCGGGCAGCCCCAGGCGGGTCAGCTCGGCCTGGATCGTCTCGGCGGAGCCCCGCACCACTCGGAGCCGGGGATCTGGCAGCGACTGCTGGAGGAAGTCGACGAACTCCTGATTGGTCTCCAGCGCCAGCAGGGTCAACTCCGGTGGCATGTGGCGCAGGAGCTCCCGGGTGATGGTCCCGACTCCGGGCCCGTATTCGACGACGACCCGGGTGTTCTGCCAGTCGATCCGCTCGACCAATCGCCGAACCAGAAAGGGGGAACTGGGGATGATCGAGCCCAGCATGCGGGGGTGCTTGAAGAAGTTGCGTGCGAAGAGCGATAGCTGAGCGCGTCTCCCGTTTCCTGCCAAGGCCGTGGGTCGGTCTTGCGCGGTCATGGGCGTGCCTCCTTGCTGCGTAGAGAACAAAGTATGCTTCCACTCTAGGCCGACAGAGGCGAGCGGGATAGAGCGCGTTCCGTCAGGCCCTGCAGCATGGGGGCGACGCTGACCACCCGGGCGCTGCGCTGCACCGCCTTGTTAGGTGGTGTTGCCGGTGCTGAGGCCGGGGAAGACGAACACCGTGGCGGGGCCGGTCACCGGCGAATCCGGGGCCTTCTGACGGCCGACGCTCTCGAGGCCGTCGAGGATCGCCTCCAGGGCCTGGACATGATCATCGCCGGCCAGGCACGCTCGAACGGCTCGCTGCGGCTGTCGTGCCCCTTCAGACGGGCATCGCTGCCGCCCAGCCGTTCGGCCAGGCCCGCCAGGCGCGGGGCATCGGGGTCGGCGGCGATCAGGGCGTACTTGATCGAGGAAGAGCCACAGTTGATGACCAGCACCGGGTCGTTCATCGGCAGTCCTTGAGGCGGCAGAACAGAAAAGACGGCGCGGAAAAGGCAAGAAGACGTTAGTCTAGCATGCTGCGCTGCGTCAGAGAGTCGTGAATGCCGTTAGCCTTCTATCGGCTTCGCTGGCATTCTGGCCCATTCGTTAGCCTGTCGCACACCGGAATCGCGTCCCATGTCCCTTTCGCCTGCCGTCGCGGCTGTCGTTCAGCCCTTTCCCCGCCACCTGGCCATCCTGCTGATGCTCGGGTTGGCCACCCTGTTCGCCGCCAACCACGTGGCCGCCCGGCTGGCCTTCGACGAGGGCACCGGGCTACTGGTGGCGATCCTGGCGCGCTCCAGCGTGGCGCTGGTGGTACTGGTGGGGCTGGTACTGATCAAGCGGCGGCGGATCGCGCTGCCCCCGGGCACCCGTCGCTGGCAACTGGCGGTGGGGGCGCTGGTGGCGATACAGAGTCTCTGTCTCTACTCGGCGGTGGCGCGTATTCCGGTGGTGGTGGCGCTGCTGTTGATGAACACCTTTCCCCTCCAGTTGGCGCTGCTCACCTGGGCGCTGGGGGGACCGAGGCCCACCGCCCGGGCGGTGGTGATCATGGCGATCATCCTGGTGGGACTGGTCGTGGTGCTCGACATCCCGACCTGGCTCGCCTCACCGGAGGCCATGGGGCCCGACTGGGCGGTGGGGGTCGGCTTCGGCTTGGTCGCTGCCACGGCCTTCGCCTGTGCGCTGTGGATCACCCAGCACCGCCTGGCCGCGGTGAGCAACTCGGTGCGCAGCCTGCTGACCATGACCATCGTGTTCGGCATCATGGTGCTGGCCGGGGTCAGCGGGCTGGTGCCGGGCGGCCTGGCCCTGCCGGCCAGCACCACCGGCTGGGCGGGACTGCTTTCCCTGGCCCTGCTCTACGGCGTGGGTTTCGCGATCCTGTTCGTCTCGCTGCCCCGGCTGGACATGGCACGCAACGCCCCGGTGATGAACGTGGAGCCGGTCGCTTCACTGGTGCTGGGTTACCTGGTGCTGGGCCAGATGCTTTCCGCCGGCCAACTGGTCGGTGGGGCCATCGTGCTCGGCGGCATCCTGCTGCTGAGCTTTTCGCGACGCGGGTGAGGCGAGGGGTTGCACACGGATATGCGCTGTACCAGAATGGCTGTTGCGTATGGAAACGCTGTTTCTTAATTTGAGGTGCTCCATGAAGACACTTGCCATTTCCTCTGTCTCCGCTCTGCTGGCCGCGGGGGCCTTGTCCACGACCGCCCAGGCCCAACAGCCCATGAGCATTCAGCCCTACATCGGTGGTGATGCCATGTTCTGGGAGTTGAATCCCGATGGTGGGCCCTCGGCCGAAAGCACCGGGCTTCGCCTGCGCGGCGGTGTCCAGTTCAACGACTATTTCGCCGTCGAGGGCCACCTGGGGACCGGCGGTTCCGACACCAACCGCGGGGTGGAGTTCGAACTCGATCATGTGGTCGGTGCCTATGCCAAGGGCATCCTGCCACTCGGCGATCAGTTTCGGCTCTACGGGTTGGCGGGCGTCAGCGAAATGGAGGGCTCGTTCACCGTCGGCCCGTTCGAAGGCAGTGAGCGTGAGACCGACTTCTCCTACGGTGCCGGCGCCGAGTTCGACCTGACGCCCAACCTGGCGGTCGGTGCCGACTACATGCGCTACCTGGACCAGGACGACAGTACCTTCGACGCCGCCAGCGTCGGCCTGACCTACCGCTTCTAAGCGCACCGGCTGCCGGGACCCGAGCACCCCGTGGATTAACGCCGCGGGGCGCTTTGCGTGGCCGGTCGCTGAATCAGGAGCCCGCGAATTTCAAGGGGCTATGAAGAACCTCGGCATGGCAGACCCGGGACGGACCGGCACGCTGGGCGCGACGATCGCCTTGGACAAGACCGCTGCATATTGCCTATACCATAAACGCGAGGCAGGGGGCCGGCACGTTTCACCGTTCTGGAAGCCGGCCAAGAATCTGGCGAGGGTTTCGAGTGGCCGACATCAAGGCGTGAGCCTTGCCGCCATGTACGGTGGCCGAGTCGCTCGCTGCGAAAGGAGTTCGACATGGCGACGACCGCTTCCGGTGACCATGAGGAGGCTGCCCAGAAGGATCGCATCAATCCCACCGTCTTCTACGGCTCGGCGACCGGCATCTTGATCTTCGCCCTCTGGACGATGATTTTCACCGAACAGGCGAGCGGCGTCATCTTCGCCGTGCTGGGCTGGATCTCCGACACCTTCGGCTGGTTCTACTTCCTGGCGGTGGTGTTCTACTTGGTATTCGTCATTGCCATCGGCCTGTCGCGTTTCGGCAAGTTGAGGCTGGGGCCCGCCCACTCCAAGCCGGACTTCAACGTGGTGACCTGGGCGGCCATGCTGTTCTCCGCCGGTATCGGCATCGACCTGCTGTTCTTCTGCATCGCCGAACCGGTCTCCCAGTTCCTGGCGCCGCCCGAGGGGGATCCGGGCACGGTGGCGGCGGCGCGTCATGCCATGGAGCTGACCTTCCTGCACTGGGGGCTATCCGGCTGGGGCATCTACACCCTGGTAGGAATGTCGCTGGCCTTCTTCAGCTATCGCCATGGGCTGCCGCTGACGATTCGCTCGGCCCTCTACCCGGTGTTCGGCCGGCGCATCGAGGGGGGGATCGGCCACACCGTGGATATCGCGGCGGTGCTGGGCACCGTCTTCGGTATTGCCACCAGTCTGGGCATCGGCATCATCCAGTTGAACTTCGGCCTCAACTACATGTTCGACGTCCCCGAAAGCACCCTCACCCAGGCGGCCCTGGCGGTGTTGATCGTGGTGTTCTCGGCGATCTCGGCGGTCACCGGGGTCGACAAGGGGATCCGCCGGCTCTCCGAATTCAACATGCTGCTGGCGTTGATCCTGATGCTGTTCGTGCTCTTCACCGGCCAGACAGTGTTCCTGCTCAATGCCCTGGTGATGAACGTCGGCGACTACCTGTCGAACTTCATCAGCCTGTCGTTCCACACCTACGCCTTCGAGCCGCCCTCCGACTGGCTCAATGCCTGGACGGTGTTCTTCTGGGCCTGGTGGATTGCCTGGGGCCCCTTCGTCGGACTCTTCCTGGCGCGGATCTCCCGGGGACGCACCGTCCGAGAGTTCGTCGCCGGTACCCTGATCCTGCCGCTGACCTTCATGATGGCGTGGATGTCGATCATGGGGAACAGCGCCATCGATATGGTCATGAATGGCACCGGGGTGATGGAGTTCGGGGAACAGGCCATGAACAATCCGGGCTCGGCCATCTACCTCTTCCTGCAGGGCATGCCCTGGGTGGGCTTGACCACCGTGGTGGTGACCGTGCTGGCTATCGTGTTCTTCGTCACCTCGGGGGACTCCGGCTCGCTGGTACTCTCCAACCTCACCTCGGTGCTCACCGACCCCAACCATGACGCCCCCTCCTGGATGCGTATCCTGTGGGCCGCCATCATCGGCATGTTGACCCTGGCCCTGCTGATGGCCGGCGGCCTGGAAGCGCTGCAGGGCGCCGTGGTGATCATGGGACTCCCCTTCGCGCTGGTGCTCTTCCTGATGATGCTGGGGTTGTTCAAGGCGTTGAAGGTCGAGGGCATGAAGGAGGACAGCCTGCGCCACAGCATGGCCGGCCACCTCTCGGCCAGGACCACCCCCGGCGAGGGGCGTGGCTGGCACCAGCGGCTGCTCCGTGCGGTGAGTTTCCCCAACCACCAGCAGGCACGCCGCTTCCTTGCCGAAGTCGGTCGCCCGGCCATGGAGCAGATCCGCGAGGTACTCGGCGAGCAGGGCTTCCGCGTAGAACTCGCCGAGGGCAGTGGCGAGGAGGAGTACCTGGCGCTCAACGTCGACCTGGGGGGGGAGCAGGACTTCACCTACCAGATCTGGCCGCGTCGGGCGTCGATGCCGGCCTTTTCCATCCGCGATACCCATGCGGGCTCGAACTACTACCGGCTCGAGGTGCACATTCTCGAGGGTGGGCAGGGCTACGACGTCTATGGCTACAGCGTCGAGCAGCTGATTGCCGACATCCTCGACCAGTACGAGCAACACCTGCAGTTCCTGTACACCCAGCGTGAGCTTCCGGGCGCCAACACGTCGATGCCGGGCGATCCCGTCAAGATGGGCCGGTAACGGCAGGAAAGGGCGAGGAGATTCCCATGGCCACCTCCTGCGACTTCGAGGTCGACTACGTCATCGTCGGTGCCGGTTCCGCCGGGTCGGTACTCGCCCACCGGCTGAGCGCCTACTCCGAGCACCAGGTACTGGTGCTGGAGTTCGGCGGCAAGGACAACTCCCTCTTCATCCAGATGCCGACGGCCTTCTCGATTCCCATGAACAAGCCGCGCTTCGACTGGGGGCTGTATACCGAGCCGGAGCCGGGGCTGAAGGGGCGCCGGCTGCACCAGGCGCGCGGCAAGGTCATCGGCGGCTCCTCGTCGATCAACGGCATGGCCTACGTGCGGGGCAGTGCCGGCGACTACGGCGAGTGGGTCGAGCACGGTGCCGAGGGTTGGGGCTACGCCGAGGTACTGCCCTACTTCCGGCGCGCCGAGGACTGCCTCTACGGCGAGGACGACTACCGCGGAAGCGGTGGCCCCCTGGGCGTGTGCAACGGCAACAACATGCAGAACCCGCTCTACCGCGCCTTCATCGAGGCGGGGCGCCAGGCCGGCTACGGCGAGAGCCAGGACTACAACGGCTTCCGCCAGGAGGGTTTCTGTCGCATGGACATGACGGTACGCGGCGGGGTGCGCTGCTCCACTGCCAACGCCTACCTGAAGCCGGCGCTGGGGCGTGACAACCTGCGCCTGGAGATGCATGCGCTGACCACCCGGGTGCTGATGGATGGCCGCCAGGCGGTGGGCGTGGAGTATCGCCGGAAGGGGCGTGTCCAGCGCGTGCGGGCCCGCCGCGAGGTGATCCTCTCCGCCAGTGCCTTCAACTCCCCGAAGCTGCTGATGCTATCGGGGATCGGCCCGGCCGACCACCTGCGTGAACACGGCATCGAGGTGGTACACGACCTGCCCGGGGTGGGCGAGAACCTCCAGGACCACCTGGAAGTCTGGGTCCAGCACCGCTGCTTGCGGAAGATCACCCTGAACGGCTGGCTGAACCCCGTTGGCCAGGCGCTGATCGGCGCCCGTTGGCTGCTCTTCAAGAAGGGACTGGGAGCCACCAACCACTTCGAGTCCAACGGCTACATCCGCAGCCGTGCCGGGCTTCAGTATCCCGACCTGCAGTACCACTTCCTGCCCGGGGCCATCGCCTACGACGGCTCGAGCGCCGCCGAGGGTCACGGCTTCCAGGTGCATCTGGGCGCCAACAAGCCGCTGAGCCGGGGCTGGGTCCGGCTGGCGTCGTCCGACCCGGAGGCCGCCCCGACGCTGGTGTTCAACTACCTGCAGGAGGAGGCGGACCGCCAGGCCTATCGCGATGGGCTGCGCCTGACGCGAGAGATCTTCGCCCAACCGGCCTTCGATCCCTACCGCGGCGAGGAGCTTACGCCTGGGCCGCATGTGCAGAGCGATGCGGAGATCGACGACTGGGTGGCGGGCAGTGCCGAGACCGCTTACCACCCCTGCGGCACCTGCAAGATGGGTACCGACGCCATGGCCGTGGTCGACCCGCACTGCCGGGTACACGGTATCGACAACCTGCGGGTAGTGGACTCCTCGATCATGCCCACGGTCACCAACGGCAACATCAACGCACCGACCATCATGATCGCCGAGAAGGCCGCCGACATGATCCTCGGCCGGCCCCCGCTGCCGCCATCGGAGGCCGCCGTATTCGCTCCCGACGACTGGCAGCAGTCACAACGGGAAGGAGGGCCGGAGCGGCAGGCCTGACGGTGCTTCCGGGCCGATTGGCTGCTCGGTCGTCAGATCAGGCAGGAACACCGGCCAGCGGCGACTTCCGACCGAGACGAACACGCCGGCCCTGGGGCCGGCGTGACATCGCGGGTAGGAAGCGGGGTGCCTACACCTCCTGATACAGCTCGCTGCCCTTGTTGCGGAACTTCTCCGCCTGCTCCTCCATGCCCTTCATGACGGCTTCCTGGTCGCCGTCGAGGCCATGCTCGCTGGCATAGTCGCGCACCTCCTGGCTGATCTTCATGGAGCAGAACTTGGGCCCGCACATCGAGCAGAAGTGGGCCACCTTGGCCGAGTCCTTGGGCAGGGTCTCGTCGTGGTACTCGCGGGCCGTGTCCGGGTCGAGGCCGAGGTTGAACTGGTCCTCCCAGCGGAACTCGAAGCGCGCCTTGGACAGCGCATTGTCGCGACGCTGGGCGGCCGGGTGGCCCTTGGCGAGGTCGGCGGCGTGGGCGGCGATCTTGTAGGTGATGATGCCGGTCTTGACGTCGTCCTTGTTGGGCAGGCCGAGGTGCTCCTTGGGGGTCACGTAGCAGAGCATGGCGCAGCCGAACCAGCCGATCATCGCCGCGCCGATGCCCGAGGTGATGTGGTCGTAGCCCGGCGCGATGTCGGTGACCAGCGGCCCCAGCGTATAGAAGGGCGCCTCGTCGCAGTACTCGAGCTGCTTGTCCATGTTCTCCTTGACCAGGTGCATGGGCACGTGGCCGGGGCCTTCGATCATCACCTGCACGTCGTGCTTCCAGGCGATGTGGGTCAGCTCGCCGAGGGTCTTGAGCTCGGCCATCTGGGCCTCGTCGTTGGCGTCGGCCACCGAGCCGGGACGCAGGCCGTCACCGAGCGAGAAGGCGACATCGTACTGCTTGCAGATCTCGCAGATCTCCTCGAAGTGGGTGTAGAGGAAGCTCTCCCGGTGGTGGAACAGGCACCACTTGGCCATGATCGAGCCGCCCCGCGAGACGATGCCGGTCACGCGCTTGGCGGTCAGCGGCACATAGCGCAGCAGCACCCCGGCGTGGATGGTGAAGTAGTCCACGCCCTGCTCGGCCTGCTCGATCAGGGTGTCGCGGAATACCTCCCAGGTGAGGTCCTCGGCCACCCCATTGACCTTCTCCAGCGCCTGGTAGATGGGCACGGTACCGATCGGCACCGGCGCGTTGCGGATGATCCACTCGCGGGTCTCGTGGATGTTCTGGCCGGTGGAGAGGTCCATGATGGTGTCGGCGCCCCAGCGGATGCCCCAGGTCATCTTGTCGACCTCTTCCTCGATGGAGGAGGTCACCGCCGAGTTGCCCAGGTTGCCGTTGATCTTCACCAGGAAGTTGCGGCCGATGATCATCGGCTCGGACTCGGGGTGGTTGATGTTGTTGGGGATGATGGCGCGGCCCGCCGCCACTTCCTGGCGCACGAACTCCGGGGTGATCTCCTCGGGCAGCCGCGCACCGAAGCCCTGGCCCGGATGCTGGTTGCCGAGGATGCGCTCGACTTCCTCGGTGCCCAGGGCTTGGCGCCGCTGGTTCTCGCGAATGGCGATGAATTCCATCTCCGGGGTGATGATGCCCTGGCGCGCATAGTGCAGCTGGGTGACGTTTCTGCCGGCCTTGGCCCGCCGTGGGGTACGGGTCAGGTCGAAGCGCAGCTGGGCGAGCATGGGGTCGTTGGCACGGCGCTGCCCGTATTCGCTGGTTGGCCCGTCGAGGAACTCGGTGTCGTCGCGCTCCTCGATCCAGGCACGACGCAGCTCGGGCAGTCCCTGGCGCAGGTCGATCTCGGCCGTGGGATCGGTGTAGGGGCCCGAGGTGTCGTAGACCAGCAGCGGCGGGTTCTCCTCGTCGGCCCCGGAGGTCCTGGTCGGCGACAGCGAGATCTCGCGGAAGGGCACGCGGATGTCCGGGCGGGAGCCCTCGACGTAGCGCTTGCGCGAGCCGGGCAACGGCTGGACGGCGGCGGCGTCGACGCGGGCGGTCTCGGCGAGGAAGTGCTGGGTCTTGCTCATCGGTTGTTCTCCCTATGGGGTGTCACGTCTGGGGGTGTTGTCAGGGAGGACAGGTGGGAAGTGACAGGGGCAGGGTGTCCGGTCTTGCCGAGCCTGCATGTCGCTTGATCCCTACGCTGGTCCTAGCCAGTTCAGGTTCAACGGGATCCATGCTCGGGCGCGTGCGCCGCATGATCTCAGCCGTCTTCAACGGCACCCCGTCAAGCGTGGTGGTCGATTGCTTGGCAAGCCTCATCTTGCCTGCCGCGTCCGGCCTGACCAGGGCCAGCGCGGGTCTGTCGATGGAGCCAGGCGGTCAGTCGGTGCGGTCCAGCCCCATCTGCCAGAAGTCGATCTCGAGTCGCGTGGCGTCGCGGAATACCCCCGACAGCTCCTGGAAGCGCGCCGGGGTGACGTCGGCCAGGCGCGCATCGAGCCACTCCAGCTCGGCGCGCATGGCGCCCTGGAAGTCGTCGCCCTCGTACATGGCGATCCAGGTGTCATAGGGATTGGCCTCGCCGCGGACGGTGAAGGCCTGGGCGTTCAGCCAGTTGGCGATCTCGCCGTAGCCGATCAGGCAGGGCGCCAAGGCCACGTGCAGGTCGAGCAGGTCGCCCCGGTTGCCGGTATCCAGCACATAGCGGGTATAGGCGAGGGTGGCCTTGGCTTCGGGCAGCCGGGCCAGGTCGGCCTCGTCGATGCCCCAGTCGCGGCAGTAGCCCACGTGCAGGCCGAGTTCCACGTCGACGATCGCCTTGAGCCCCTCATGGGCCTGGCGCAGGTCGGCCAGGGTGCGGCTCTTGTAGGCGGCCAGGGCATAGGCCCGGGCGAAGTGGATCAGGAACAGGTAGTCCTGCTGCAGGTAGTGGCGAAAGGCACCCTGCGCGAGCGAGCCGGCGCCGAGCTGGCGCACGAAGTCGTGCTCGACATAGCGGCGCCAGTCGTCCTGGCAGGCGGCGGTCAGATCGTCGAAGCGGTAACCCATCTTGCCTCCGGTCGAAGCGGCGATCCGGAGCGCGGGCGAGGTGAAGGAGGAGGGCCGGGAAGGTGCTGCGTGGCTGGCCCACCGCCTGATTCCCTACGCCGGCGTTAACCGGATCAGGTTCCACGGGACCAGCGCTGGTGGTGGCCTCGCGGCCGACCTGCGCCATCTCAGCCGGATTCACCGGCACCCCGTCAAGCGTCGAGGGCCAGTCTAGCAGGCTGGCCGTGACTTGCCAGCCCATCTATTGCCGCAGCGCCTTCCGTGCGAAGCTCGGCTCCCCCCTCGTCGCCGATGTCGGCCCTTTGTCGCTATGCTGACCGGCAGCGGGGCCATTCTCTCGAACCTAGCCCACGACGAGGCGCCCGGGCGGCATTAGCTCATGCAATGATCGCGAGCTCGACGCCATGAGCGTGGCCCTGCACGAGCCCTATCTCGCCTGGACCAGTTATGAGGACACGCCCTGATGGAGGAGACCTCGATGCCCGACCTCACCCTGATCGTCGCCGGCGACCCCGGCCAGCTCACCGGGGGGTATGTCTATGACGCGTGCATGGTCGCGGAGCTGCGCCGCCGCGGATGGCGGGTCGCGGTGACGGGACTCGACGGCCGTTTCCCGGACCCCGACGCCACGGCCCGGCGGAGCCTGGACACGACCCTGGCGGCGTTGCCCGAAGGGGCCCGGGTGGTGATCGACGGCCTGGCCATGGGCGGGCTGCCCGAGGTGGTCGAGCGGCATGCCGCTCGCCTGGCGATCACCGCCCTCGTTCACCATCCCCTGGCCGACGAGACCGGGATCGACGAGGAGAGTCAACGGCGCCTGTTCGCGAGCGAGGCCCGCGCCCTGGCCGCGATCCGCCGGGTGATCGTCACCAGCCCTTACACCGCCCGGGGCCTGTCGCGTTTCCGCGTGCCCGAGGCCAGCATCCGGGTGGTCGAGCCGGGGGTCGAGCGGGCGGCCCTGGCTGCCAGCGCGCTGGATCTCGAGGACAACGAACGCTCCCATCGCCTGCTCTGCGTGGCCAGCCTGACGCCGCGCAAGGGCCATGAGCTGCTGGTCGAGGCGCTGGCCGGGCTCGCCGACCGCGACTGGGTGGGCGAGGCGATCGGCAGCCACGACCGGGACCCGGCGCATGCCGCCCGCCTCGTCGCCGCGACCCGTCGCCACGGCCTGGCCGAGCGTCTGCACTGGCCGGGCGAACGGGACGCCGCCGGCCTGGCCGAGGCCTACCATCACGCGGACCTGTTCGTGTTGCCCTCGCATTACGAGGGCTACGGCATGGTGGTCACCGAGGCCCTGGCCCGGGGGCTGCCGGTGATCACCACCACCGGCGGGGCGCTCGCCGACACCCTGCCGCCGGCGGCGGGCATCACCGTGCCGCCCGGCGATGCCCTGGCGCTGCGCGGGGCCCTGGCGCGCTGGTTCGACGATGCCGAGCTGCGCCGTCGGCTACGCCGCGGCGCCCGTCGGGCCCGTGAGGGGCTGGCGGACTGGCAGCAGGCCGGCGAACGTTTCGCGGTCGCCCTGGATCTCCCGGCGTCCGCTTCGCTGGCGCCCGGAGACCGAGGGTCATGAACCGGCCCCGAGGTCGCTCAGCCGCGGGTGCGACCGGTGTCCATCGCCTGGGTCTCGCGCAGGATGCGGGCGATGCGCTTGCCGTAATGGGCCACCAGACGGCCGCCCAGTTCGGCGGTGCCCAGCCGGGCATTGCCCACCACCCCCTCGGGGTGCAGGTCCTCGGCCAGCCAGGCGAAGGCGGCCTCGCCCTCCGGGGCCAGCAGCAGTCCCTGCTCCTCCATCGCTTCCCCGCAGGAATGGGGATGGTCCAGCTGGTCGAGGCGTACCTTGTGCGGGGCCAGGTGACGCATCATGGCGGTCTCCACGGCGCCGCCGTGCAGCCCATGGCGCCGCTCCTCGGACGGCAGGCCGCCGGCGGGAAGGGTGCCGGGCGGCGGCATGCGGGTGTAGTTGACCTTGACCACCATCATGCCGTGATGGCGGCGCAGCCGGAGGCCGGCGAGGTCCATCACCGCCTGGTTGCCGCCATGGCTGTTGATCAACACCATCCGGTGCAGGCCGGCGCGGGCCACGGCGTCGCCATGGGCCTCGAGGGTGGCGATGGCCAGCTCCGGCGAGAGGCTCAGGGTGCCGGGAAAGCTCAGGTGCTCGTCACTGGCGCCCACCATCATGGGCGGCAGGATCACCAGCGGGAAGCGCACGGGAAGGTGAGTCAGCGCCTCCTCGAGCAGTCCCTGGCCGATGTCCAGGTCGGTGGAGAGCGGCAGATGGGCGCCGTGCTGCTCGATGGCGCCGAGCACCATCACCGCCACGGCACTGCTCTGCAGGTACTCCATCTCGCGACTGGTGAGGTCCAGCCAGCGGGCCCATCGTGTCTGATCGGGGGAGGGGGCGTCGCTCATGAGGTCTCCTTGATGCCGTGTCGGTCATCGGTCAGTCGCGCGTAGGGGGCGCCGGCGATGGCGTTGAATCGATGATCGCCCAGCTCGACCAATCGCGCCACACAGGCATCGGCCACCGCCAGTGCCGCCTCGCCGGGGCATGCCGAGCAGGGCAAGGGCGTGACGGCATGGGCATGAAATGGTCTCCGGCCTTTCGGACACAGTGTCGTCGCAGAGTGGCGATCCTGCACGCTGGCGATGGCCGTCAAGAGGAGGTTCGCCCGTGTTCACGCCCGTGATCCTGGCCGGAGGTGGCAGAGGATCTTGGGCCATGATGGAGTGCCTCACGTCCGTCTCACCATGGAAGGATGGCGGCATGACTTTGTGTACATAAACTAGACATCAATGTACGCTTGGGCTTTCCCCCGTACTTCCCCTGCATTCCCACCCCACAGAGACCGTCTCGATGCAACCCGCCGATAACCACAACGCCAAATGGAAAGGCTCCCGCGACGCCTGGCTCGATGCGGCCTTCGAGCTGCTGCTCGATTCCGGCGTGGATAGCGTACGGATCCTGCCGCTGGCCAAGCGGCTCAACCTCTCGCGGACCAGCTTCTACTGGTTCTTCAAGGACCGCGAGGCGCTGCTGGACGCCTTGATCGAGCGCTGGCGCGAGAAGAATACCCAGGGCCTGGTGAGGCAGACCGAGGCCTATGCCGAGAGCATCATCGAAGCGATTCTCAACGTCTTCGACTGCTGGCTCGATCCCGGGCTGTTCGATTCGCAGCTGGAATTTGCGATGCGCAGCTGGGCGCTGCAGTCGGACGACGTGGCCCGGGGGATCGATGCCGCCGACGAAGCGCGCATCGAGGCGCTGACGCAGATGTTCGTGCGACACGGATACGAAGCGCTGGCGGCCAACGTGCGGGGGCGCACCATCTACCTCACCCAGATCGGCTATATCTCGATGAAGACCCAGGAAGCGCTCGAGGTTCGCATGCGGCGCATCCCCGCCTATGTCGAGATATTCACCGGGCAGACGCCGCAGCCGCGAGAGCTGCAACGCTTCCACGCCCGGCATGGTTATGTGCCGGAGGGAGGCGCTCAGGGCTGACATGGCGGCATGCCGTTGCGCTTGGGTCTGCGCCAGGCGCGGCCGGGCCTGGCGCAGTTGCTGGGGGGCCATGCTTGGGTATGCCGTATGGCATCGGCATGCTCGGGGAGGTTACAGCTTGCTCTCCAGCTCCGGCAGCGCCTCGAACAGATCCGCCACTAACCCGTAATCGGCGACCTGGAAGATCGGCGCCTCCTCGTCCTTGTTGATGGCCACGATCACCCT
>NZ_JASCQN010000019.1:0-11222 GCF_030010475.1 Halomonas kalidii
AAATCAATTTGTACCGTTTTATGAGATTTGTCGTTGACGAGCAGCCGATTGATGGTTAGATTCTGATCAGGTTTCGTTATTCGGAACTTTTTGTACCACAAAAACATCAATCGGCGGCGCGCCGAGGAGGACCCGATGAGCACCCCAGAGAGCCAAGACACCCGCAGCGTCGTGCAGGGCAAGCAGACCATGACCCCCTCGGAGGCCTTCGTCGAGACCCTGGTCGCCAACGGCGTGACCGACATGTTCGGCATCATGGGCTCGGCGTTCATGGACGCCATGGACATCTTCGCCCCGGCCGGCATCCGGCTGATCCCGGTGGTCCACGAGCAGGGCGCCGCCCACATGGCCGACGGCTATGCGCGGGTCTCGGGCCGCCACGGCACGGTGATCGGCCAGAACGGCCCGGGCATCTCCAACTGCGTGACCGGCATCGCCGCGGCCTACTGGGCGCACAGCCCGGTGGTCATCGTCACCCCCGAGGCGGGCACCACCGGCATCGGCCTGGGCGGCTTCCAGGAGTGCCACCAGCTGCCGATGTTCCAGGAGTTCACCAAGTACCAGGGCCACGTCACCCACCCGGCGCGCATGGCCGAGTACACCGGCCGCTGCTTCGACCGGGCGATGGCCGAGATGGGCCCGACCCAGCTCAATATCCCGCGCGACTACTTCTACGGCGAGATCGAGTGCGAGATCCCCCAGCCCTCGCGAGTCGACCGTGGCCCGGGCGGTACCAAAACCCTCAACGAGGCCGCCGAGCTGCTGGCCAAGGCCGAGTTCCCGGTGATCGTCTCCGGCGGTGGGGTGGTGATGGCCGACGGCGTCGAGGCCTGCCAGGCGCTGGCCGAGCGGCTGGGGGCGCCGGTGGTCAACAGCTACCAGCACAACGACTCCTTCCCGGCCAGCCACCCGCTGTGGTGCGGGCCGCTGGGCTACCAGGGCTCCAAGGCGGGCATGAAGCTGATTGCCCGGGCCGACGTGGTGGTGGCGCTGGGCACCCGGCTGGGGCCGTTCGGTACCCTGCCGCAGCACGGCCTGGACTACTGGCCGCAGGACGCCAAGATCATCCAGATCGACGCCGACCACAAGATGCTGGGGCTGGTGAAGAAGATCGCGGTGGGCATCTGCGGCGACGCCAGGGAAGCCGCCGAGGCGCTCACCGAGCGCCTGGCCGGCCGTACGCTGGCCTGCGATGCCAGCAAGGCCCAGCGTGCCGAGCGGATCGCCAGCGAGAAGGCGGCCTGGGAGCGCGAGCTCGACGAGTGGACCCACGAGACCGACCCGTTCAGCCTTGACGCCATCGACGAGGCCGAGGGCGAGACGCCGTTCTCCGGCGGTGAGTACCTGCATCCGCGTCAGGTGCTGCGCGAGCTGGAGAAGGCGATGCCCGAGGACGTGATGGTCTCCACCGACATCGGCAACATCAACGCCGTGGCGCACAGCTACCTGCGCTTCGACAAGCCGCGCAGCTTCTTTGCGCCGATGAGCTTCGGCAACTGCGGCTATGCGCTGCCGACCATCATCGGCGCCAAGGTGGCGGCGCCGCACCGGCCGGCGATCGCCTACGCCGGCGACGGTGCCTGGGGCATGAGCCTGATGGAGACCATGACCGCGGTGCGCCACGAGATCCCGGTGACCGCGGTGGTGTTCCACAACCGCCAGTGGGGGGCGGAGAAGAAGAACCAGGTGGAGTTCTACAACCGGCGCTTCGTGGCCGGCGAGCTGGACAACCAGAGCTTCGCCGCGATCGGCCGGGCGATGGGTGCCGAGGGCATCACCGTGGACCGGCTCGAGGACGTGGGGCCGGCGCTGCGGAAGGCCATCGACCTGCAGATGACCGAGGGCAAGACCTGCATCCTCGAGATCATGTGCACTCGCGAGCTGGGCGACCCGTTCCGCCGCGACGCGCTGAAGACGCCGGTGCGGCTGCTGGAGAAGTACCAGGACTACGTCTGAGGCCAGACCGTCCAGTGGAAGTGGTCTTCCCCCGGCAGTGCCGGGGGTTTTTTCTCCAGGGCTATGTGATGCCCGAGTGCAGGAGGTCTGTGACATGAAAGCACTGAACCGGATACTCGATCGTGCCCGCCACTCGCCCCGACGCATCGCGCTCTGCGAGGGGGAGGACGAACGCATTCTCCGAGCGGCCGTCAGGGCGGCCAAGGATGGCATCGCCCGCATCCTGCTGGTAGGGGATCGTCAGGCGATCACCTCGACGGCGGCCACCCACGGGGTCGACCTGGCAGGAGTCGAGCTGATCGATCCTGCCGACTCTTCCCTGACCGGCTCATTGGCAGAGGCGCTCCATGCGCTGCGGGAAAGGAAGGGGATGACGCGCGAGCAGGCCGCGGAGGCGGTACGCGAGCCGCTGTGCTTCGCCAACCTGCTGGTCCGTGAAGGTCATGCCGATGGCTGTGTCGCCGGCGCCGTGCACACCACGGCCGATGTGGTACGCACGGCGATCCAGCTTCTTGGGGTGGCACCGGGGTGTCGGTTGGTGTCCAGCTTCTTTCTGATGATGCTGTGCCAGCCGTTCCATAGCCTGAAAGGGGGCATCATCTTCTCCGACTGCGGCCTGGTCATCGAGCCGGATGCCGACGAGCTGGCGGATATCGCCATGGCGGCGGCCGACAGCGCCGAGTCGTTGCTGGGCGAGCCACCGCGGGTGGCCATGCTGTCGTTCTCCACCAGTGGCAGTGCCCGCCACGGTAACGTGGAGAAGGTCGTGCAGGCCGCACGGCGGGTCAAGGCGCAGCGTCCGGCCCTGGCCATCGACGAGGATGTCCAGCTCGATGCCGCCATCGTCGCCGAGATCGCCGAGCGCAAGCTGCCGGACTCCCGGGTCAGGGGCAATGCCAATGTACTGATCTTTCCCGACCTGGAGGCCGGCAACATCGGCTACAAGCTGGCCGAGCGCATCGGCGGCGCCGAGGCTATCGGCCCGTTGCTGCAGGGGCTGGCCAAGCCGGCCAATGACCTGTCTCGGGGTTGCAGCGTCGACGACATCTACCACGTCATTGCCGTGACCACGGTGCAGGCCCGGGCGGCCGAGAGTCGCCGCCGGTCGGCTGGTGGCGACTGAGGCCATGGGTGTCGAGCACCTGCTGCCGTTTCTGGGGATTGCCGCCCTGGCCGGCTACTTCCAGACGGTGACCGGCTTCGGCCTGGGCATGATCGTGATGGGGGCGACCAGCGGGCTGGGCATCGCCCCGGTGGCCTCCGTCGCTGCCGTGGTCAGCCTGATGACGCTGATCAACTGCCTGGTGGCCCTGCCCGGCAGGCTGCAGCACATCGACTGGCCGTCGGTGCGGGCGGCCGGCCTCGGCATCGTGCCGATGATCGTGGCAGGGGTGCTGTTGCTCGAGTACCTCAGCGGCAGCGCCGCCTCGCTGCTCAGGCTGCTGTTGGGGCTGGTCATCCTCTACGGTGGTGCGAGCCTGCTGCTGCGGCCGAGCCGTCAGATCACTCTCTCTCCGCGGCGCAGTTTCGCCCTGTTCGGTGGCCTCTCCGGCCTGCTGGGGGGGCTGTTCGGTATCGCCGGTCCGCCACTGATCTATCACTGCTACCGTCAGCCCATCGAGCCGGTACGCATCCGTAACCTGCTGATTCTGCTCTTCGCTGTGACCTCCGGCGTACGTACCCTGTTCGTGGTCTCCCAGGGGCAGATGAACACCGAGATCCTGCTGCTCACGGCCTGGTCGGTCCCGGTCATCGCCCTGGCGACCTATCTGGGGCGTCGTTTTCCCCTGCCGTTTGCTCCGCTGGCGATGCGGCGGATCGCCTTCTTCGTGCTGATGCTGATCGGCATGAGTCTGATTCTGGCGGAGCTCACCTGAGGCAGCGATCGTGTGGTGGGGCATGCCTGAGTATGACTCAGGGCTTCGCCCGGTCCGACGGCGCCGCGGTGGCACTGGTGGAGGGCATCGGCCGGGCGGTGCGGGGTCGGTAGTCGGTGATCTCGCCGCTGGCCAGTTTGCGGTGGTAGCGCTTCAGTTCCTGCTTGATCACCGGTGCCAGCAGGTAGATGCCGAGGATGTTGGGCACGCAGATCACGAACACCAGGGCATCGGAGAGCTCGAGCATCGACTGCAGCTGGATCATCGAGCCGATCACGACGAAGCCACAGAACAGCAGCTTGAACAGGTTGCGCCCCAGCCGCCCCTCGCCGAACAGGTAGCTCCAGCCCTTGAGGCCGTAGTAGGACCAGGAGATGGCGGTGGAGAAGGCGAACAGCAGGGCCGCCACCGACAGCGGCAGCGGAAACCAGGCCACGTTGCGCTCGAAGGCCCGTGAGGTCATCTCGATGCCGCCGGCGCCGTCGGTGAGGGCCGGGTCGTAGTAGAGCGTGGTGACGATCACCAGGCCGGTCAGACTGCAGATGATGATGGTGTCGACCAGGGGCTCGAGCAGCGAAACATAGCCTTCGGTCATCGGCTGTCGAGTGCGCACTGCGGCATGGGCGATGGCCGATGAGCCGATACCGGCCTCGTTGGAGAATACTGCCCGCTGGAAGCCGATGATGATGGCGCCCAGGGTGCCGCCGGCGACCCCTTCGGGGGTGAAGGCGCCCTGGAAGATGGCACCGATGGCGTAGGGAATGGCCTCGGCGTTCATGGCGAGGACCAGCAGCGCCATGCTGCAGTAGAGCAGGGCCATGACGGGCACCACCTTCTCGGTGACCCGGGCGATCGACTTGATGCCGCCGATGATCACGATGCCGATCAGCGCGGCCATGATCAGGCCGAATAACCAGCCCTTGTCGGCGAACCAGCTGGCCTCGGCGCCGCCGGTGACATTGACGAACTGCATGAAGGCCTGGTTGGACTGGAACATGTTGCCGATCCCCAGGCAGCCGATCACGATCCCCACCGCGTAGAACCTACCCAGGGCGCGCCCCAGGCGCGGCAGGCCGCGCTCGGCCAGGCCGCGGGCGAGATAGAACATCGGCCCGCCGGAGACGCTGCCGTCGGCATTCTGGCGGCGGTAGTGGGTGGCCAGGGAGCACTCGACGAATTTGGTCGACATGCCCAGGAAGCCGGCCAGCACCATCCAGAACAGCACGCCGGGGCCGCCCAGGGAGATCGCGATGGCGACCCCCCCGATGTTGCCGATCCCCACGGTACCGGAGACCGCGGTGGCGAGTGCCTGGAAGTGCGAGACCTCCCCCTGGTCGCCGGGGTGAGCGTAGTCGCCGCGCACCAGCTTGAACGCATGGCCGAGGCCACGCACGTTGATGAAGTTGAAATAGACGGTGCAGAAGACCGCACCGGCCACCAGCCACAGCACCACCAGCGGCAGCTCGGCGCCGAACAGGGGAAGGCTGAAGAAGATCAGCGAGGAGAACAGTGAGGCCACGGGGGCGATCAAGGCCTCGGCGGCCTGGTCGATGCTGGCCGCCTGAGCGCTGGAGGCGGCACCCAATAGCGGCAGGGCTAGCGAACAGGCCAGTGGACGCGGCGGGGGGAGGCTCGTAGGCATGGAGGACTCGCGGATCCTTGTGATTATTGTTCGGAAAGCCGTGGGCCAGCCAGGCGCATGCCACCTTGTGTGGCAATATCCGTGGTGCGCGGGCCTAGGGCCTTCCACCGGTCGCGATCTGTTGTCGCTGTCGTTATGACACTAGCAGGGCCGGTTCACTAACCGTTGGGGCCAGTTGGAAGACAGTGATGGGACCTGTGGCCGGCAACGAATGGCGGAGGCAGAAACCGGCGGCGTCGGCCCGGCGGCCGATCAGTCCCCGTCACCCGTGCTCAGCCGCCACTGGGCAGGGTCGGTCGGCAGCAGTGCCGCGATCGCCGCCGTGGCAATCACATGGGTGGTGTCGTTGTCCGGGTCGTGGACGTTCAGCCCGCCGCGCACGACGCTGACCTCGGCCCGGCCGCGGGGCAGTTCGGCCGTGACCACGTCCAGGTCGACCCGCTCCGGCTCCTGCACGCCGATGGTGACCTGCACGCGCATCTCCCGGTGGTCGTAGCCCAGCGACTTGAACAGCACGATGGAGGAGTGGTGCAGCGCGTCCTGCACCGCGCGGCAGGCCGCCTTGGTGTAGTCGCCGCCGTACAGGTCGTTGCCGGTCCCCATCTCGAGGATGATACGACGCTCAGTCATGGTTGGGCTCCATGTCGAAGGAGACGATGACGGCGGCATTGGCGATCACGGTGAGCCCACTGCCGTCGGGCTTGGTGACGTCGAGTCCGCCCTTGACCAGGGTGATCGAGGGCTGGCCATACGGGAAGATATCGAGCAGGGCGGCAACATCGACGGCATCGGGGTGCTGCACGCCGACCTCGACATCGATCAGCATCGCCTGCTTGGGAAAGCCGAAGGCATCGGCGACGTTGAGCGAGTTGTGCCACAGCGCATCGCGAATCGCCCGCGCCGCGGCTGCGGTGTAGTTCCGGCTGCGGATCGAGGTGCCCATGCCGAACTGGGTCACCATCCGGGTCTTGGCCATGTGAGTTGCCCCGTGGTTGTGTGTAGAGAAGCGGGCCGGCTCCGGCCTCAGCGCCGGTGGCCGCCCGCGATGAGAGTGACGATGTCCTGGAACAGGGCTCCGTCGAGGGCCTGCGACATATCGGTGGCAAGCGAGCGGCGATAGAAGGGGCTGAGGTCCAGGCCCACGCCGAGCCCGAGGATCTCCACCTCGCCCTCCCGGGTGCGCCGCGCCACGACGTCCTTCAGGTGGTTGTCCAGGTAGAAGCCGTCGTTGGCCAGGCCGGTGGCGCTGTCGGCCGGGCAGCCGTCCGAGATCACGACCAGGATGCGCCGCGTTTCACTGCGCGCGAGCAGCCGGTTGCAGGCCCAGTCCACCGCCTCGCCGTCGATGCCCTCGCGGAAGAGGTCGGGCTTGAGCAGGGCGGCGATATCGGTACGCGCCCGCCGCCAGTGGCGGTCGGCGCTCTTGAACACCAGGTGGCAGACCTCATTGAGCCGCCCGGGGCCGGGGGGCCGGCCGTGGCTCATCCACTCCCGGTAAGGGCGGCCACCGTTCCAGGCCCCGGTGGTGAAGCCGAGCAGCTCGCTGCGCGCGCCGATCATCTCCAGGGCGCGGATCAGGCTCTCGGTCATCATGGTGACCGGCTCGGTATGGTGCTTCATCGACCCCGAACAGTCGATCAGGAAGCTGACGACGCAGTCGGCCGTCGGCTTGTATTGCTCACGGCAGAACAGGCGTCGCTCGGTGGGTGAGCTGACCAGCTGGGCGAGGCGGCGGCCGTCGATGCGCCCCTCTTCCTCGCCGAACCGCCAGCCGTCGCGGTGAGGCTCGGCGAGCACGGCGCCGAGCAGGCGCGCCAGGCGTGGCAGGTTGATGGCCTGCTCGGCAATGCGCTTGTCCAGGCGCTCACGGTATTCGTCGAGCAGCGCCCGACGTACCAGGCGGCCGGCCGCCACCTCGCGGTCGAAACGCGTGGTGTAGACGCGATAGGCCAGGGCGGCCTCCTCGAACACCTTGCTGGTGCCGGTTGCCGCGGTGGCCATGCCGTCATCGTCGCCCTCGTCCTGGTCGAAGTCGAGCAGCAGGGCAAAGCCGTGCCTGGCTTCGTCTTCGGCGGCCTCGTCGTCGTCTTCCGCGGCGGCGCGTGCGGCCCGCACCCGCTCACCGACGAGGCGAGCGATCGCCAGCGCATGGGGCCCAAAGGCCTGCTGGTCGTCGCGGTGGCGACGGATGCCGGCCAGAGCACTGCCCAGTGCACCGACCAGCGTCACCCGCATGCTCTCGATGGCGTCCTCGGTCTCCTCCAGCACGGGCCGGGCCGTCAGTCGCGACCAGCACATCTGGGCCACGCAGTAGAGCAGCATGCCGATGCTACCCTCGGTCAGCCCCGAGCGATGGAAGGCGCGCGACCAGTTCTCGAAGCGATGCCGCAGGTTGTCGGCCATGCCGGGCATGTCCGCCGGTACCCGGGTCTCCACCCGCAACTGCTCCAGCAGCTCGAAGACCAGGCGCTCGATGGGGTCGTCGGGACTCAGGCGGCGATGCAGCGCCGGATCGGAGTGCAGCAGGCGCAGCGCCATGCCATCGGCGGCAGCGCGGCAGTCGGCCAGGGCGTCCTGTTCGGGGTCGATGTGCAGGTGGGGGGCGTGGATGGGCAGCCGGGTTTCCCCCCGGTAGAGGCGTCGCCCGCGGTAGTGCAGATCGGCATCGCCGGTGAGCGCGCGCAGGGTGGCCGCACACAGCTCCTCGACCTTCTGCTGCCGCCGCGCGAGCTGCTGGGCGCTCGGGGTCATGACGGGGTCGCCTCGTGAATCCAGGATTCGTCCAGCTCCTCGCCGAAGCAGCGCTGATAGTACTCGGCCACGGTATGGCGCTCGGCCTCGTCGCACTTGTTGAGAAACGACAGGCGGAAGGCGAGGGCGGGGTTGCGAAAGATCTCGCAGTTCTCCGCCCAGGTGATCACCGTGCGCGGCGACATCAGCGTGGAGAGGTCGCCGGCGGCGAAGCCCTTACGCGTCAGGTCGGCCACCGCGACCATGGCATCGATGAGCCTGCGCCCCTTCTCGTCGTTCTTGCTCGGCACCCGCGCCAGCACGATGGCGGCTTCCTCCTCGTGGGGCAGATAGTCGAGGTTGGCGACGATGTTCCAGCGGTCCATCTGGGCGTGATTGAGCACCTGGGTGCCCTGGTACATCCCCGACAGGTTGCCCAGGCCCACGGTGTTCGAGGTGGCGAACAGGCGGAAGTGGGGGTGGGGATCGATCACCCGGTTCTGGTCGAGCAGCGAGAACTGGCCGTCGCGCTCGAGGATACGCTGGATGACGAACATCACGTCGGGGCGGCCGGCATCGTACTCGTCGAAGATCAGTGCCACCGGGCGTTGCAGCGACCAGGGCACGATGCCTTCCTGGAACTCGGTCACCTGCAGGCCGTCGCGCACCACGATGGTGTCCTTGCCCACCAGGTCGAGGCGGCTGATATGACCGTCCAGGTTGACCCGCAGGCAGGGCCAGTTCAGCCGCGCCGCCACCTGCTCGATATGGGTCGACTTGCCGGTGCCATGCAGGCCCTGGACCATCACCCGCCGGTTGCGGGTGAAGCCGGCGAGGATCGCCAGGGTGACGTCCGGGTTGAACCGATAGGCGTCATCGATCTCGGGGACATACTCGCTGCGTTCGCTGAACGCCGGCACCTGCAGATCACTGTCGATGCCGAAGAGTGCCCGGGCTGACAACCGGGTGTCGGGTCTGGCGTTGATGAGGTCTGTCATTGCTGCCTCCTCGGCCCGCCTGGGGGCGCTGGCCGTTGGTGCGTGGCCTTGTCTCGGTGGCTGGCGCCCATGGGTCGCCAGTGCGTCGGGGCAGCATACACAGATTTCTTAAAATAAATCAATTTGTACCGTTTTATGAGATTTGTCGTTGACGAGCAGCCGATTGATGGTTAGATTCTGATCAGGTTTCGTTATTCGGAACTTTTTGTACCACAAAAACATCAATCGGCGGCGCGCCGAGGAGGACCCGATGAGCACCCCAGAGAGCCAAGACACCCGCAGCGTCGTGCAGGGCAAGCAGACCATGACCCCCTCGGAGGCCTTCGTCGAGACCCTGGTCGCCAACGGCGTGACCGACATGTTCGGCATCATGGGCTCGGCGTTCATGGACGCCATGGACATCTTCGCCCCGGCCGGCATCCGGCTGATCCCGGTGGTCCACGAGCAGGGCGCCGCCCACATGGCCGACGGCTATGCGCGGGTCTCGGGCCGCCACGGCACGGTGATCGGCCAGAACGGCCCGGGCATCTCCAACTGCGTGACCGGCATCGCCGCGGCCTACTGGGCGCACAGCCCGGTGGTCATCGTCACCCCCGAGGCGGGCACCACCGGCATCGGCCTGGGCGGCTTCCAGGAGTGCCACCAGCTGCCGATGTTCCAGGAGTTCACCAAGTACCAGGGCCACGTCACCCACCCGGCGCGCATGGCCGAGTACACCGGCCGCTGCTTCGACCGGGCGATGGCCGAGATGGGCCCGACCCAGCTCAATATCCCGCGCGACTACTTCTACGGCGAGATCGAGTGCGAGATCCCCCAGCCCTCGCGAGTCGACCGTGGCCCGGGCGGTACCAAAACCCTCAACGAGGCCGCCGAGCTGCTGGCCAAGGCCGAGTTCCCGGTGATCGTCTCCGGCGGTGGGGTGGTGATGGCCGACGGCGTCGAGGCCTGCCAGGCGCTGGCCGAGCGGCTGGGGGCGCCGGTGGTCAACAGCTACCAGCACAACGACTCCTTCCCGGCCAGCCACCCGCTGTGGTGCGGGCCGCTGGGCTACCAGGGCTCCAAGGCGGGCATGAAGCTGATTGCCCGGGCCGACGTGGTGGTGGCGCTGGGCACCCGGCTGGGGCCGTTCGGTACCCTGCCGCAGCACGGCCTGGACTACTGGCCGCAGGACGCCAAGATCATCCAGATCGACGCCGACCACAAGATGCTGGGGCTGGTGAAGAAGATCGCGGTGGGCATCTGCGGCGACGCCAGGGAAGCCGCCGAGGCGCTCACCGAGCGCCTGGCCGGCCGTACGCTGGCCTGCGATGCCAGCAAGGCCCAGCGTGCCGAGCGGATCGCCAGCGAGAAGGCGGCCTGGGAGCGCGAGCTCGACGAGTGGACCCACGAGACCGACCCGTTCAGCCTTGACGCCATCGACGAGGCCGAGGGCGAGACGCCGTTCTCCGGCGGTGAGTACCTGCATCCGCGTCAGGTGCTGCGCGAGCTGGAGAAGGCGATGCCCGAGGACGTGATGGTCTCCACCGACATCGGCAACATCAACGCCGTGGCGCACAGCTACCTGCGCTTCGACAAGCCGCGCAGCTTCTTTGCGCCGATGAGCTTCGGCAACTGCGGCTATGCGCTGCCGACCATCATCGGCGCCAAGGTGGCGGCGCCGCACCGGCCGGCGATCGCCTACGCCGGCGACGGTGCCTGGGGCATGAGCCTGATGGAGACCATGACCGCGGTGCGCCACGAGATCCCGGTGACCGCGGTGGTGTTCCACAACCGCCAGTGGGGGGCGGAGAAGAAGAACCAGGTGGAGTTCTACAACCGGCGCTTCGTGGCCGGCGAGCTGGACAACCAGAGCTTCGCCGCGATCGGCCGGGCGATGGGTGCCGAGGGCATCACCGTGGACCGGCTCGAGGACGTGGGGCCGGCGCTGCGGAAGGCCATCGACCTGCAGATGACCGAGGGCAAGACCTGCATCCTCGAGATCATGTGCACTCGCGAGCTGGGCGACCCGTTCCGCCGCGA
>NZ_JASCQN010000020.1:0-10056 GCF_030010475.1 Halomonas kalidii
TGACGTGGCGGATAACCGCCAGCGCCGCTGCGCGGCGCAATCGCCCCGCAGAGCGTGGCTCCCACCGGGAGGTAGATGCCCGTGCTGTGGGAGCTTCGGTAAGGACGAGCAGATGCCTGCCTTGTGGGAGCTTGGCTCCGCCGAGCGATCGGCGCCGCCAGGCGCCCCAGTGGATGTCGCTGACGTGGCGGATAACCGCCCAGCGCCGCTGCGCGGCGCATCGCCCCCTGTGGGAGCGCAGATTTTCTGCGCGATTGGCGCCGCAGGCGCCTTGGCGGTGGTCGCCTAGCTGGCCGATGACCACCTGGCGCCGCTGCGCGGCGCATCGCCCCGCAGAGCGTGGCTCCCACAGGGAGGTAGATGCCCGTGCTGTGGGAGCTCCTGTAAGGACGAGCAGATGCCTGCCTTGTGGGAGCTTGGCTCCGCCGAGCGATCGGCGCCGTCAGGCGCCCCAGTGGATGTCGCTGACGTGGCGGATAACCGCCAGCGCCGCTGCGCGGCGCAATCGCCCCGCAGAGCGTGGCTCCCACCGGGAGGTAGATGCCCGTGCTGTGGGAGCTCCTGTAAGGACGAGCAGATGCCTGCCTTGTGGGAGCTTGGCTCCGCCGAGCGATCGGCGCCGCCAGGCGCCCCGGGGTAACCACCAACGGGGCAGACAACCGCTGGCGCCGCTGCGCGGCGCATCGCCCCGCAGAGCGTGGCTCCCACAGGGAGGTAGATTCCCTGCTTGGTGGGAGCTGAGCGCTACGGCCGTTTCAGGTCGCGAGCTCCAGGGCGGCGATACGCTCGAGCGCCTGGTCGCGATGTTCGCCGCACAGCTCCCGATCGAAGCCGAAGCGGGCGCAGACCGCGGGGCGGCGGGGGTCGCCGAACAGCCGGCAGAGGTTGTCGGCATCGAGCTGGACGCAGCGCACCCCGGCCGGCTTGCCGTCGGGCATGCCGGGAATCGCCGAGCTGATCGAGGGGGCGATGCAGCAGGCGCCGCAGCCGGGGCGGCACGCGTCTGCGGCGGCTCGTGCGATGCTCTGCTTCATGCTCCGTGCTCCCCGTTCCCCTCGGCGTCCGCCCGGGTCATGCCTGGGCGATGGCGCCCTTGTCGATGCCTTCGAAGGCCTGGACCCGGGTGGTATGCCCGCTCTCGCGGGCGATCTCGGTGGCGAGCCAGGCGGCGATCTGCTCCACGGTGGTGGGGGTGGGCAGCACGGCGCAGCGCTCCCGGGGCAGCCGCAGCAGGAAGCTGCCCTGGTCGGCTCGGTAGCGGGTGGTCAGCTGCCCCCGGTACTCCGATTCGCCGCCGTCGACGATGTCCTCTTCGCTGACCAGGTAGCGGTCGGCCAGCCAGTCGGCCCACTGCCGTTCGAGTTCGGGAACGCGTTTGCCGTGCTGCCAGACATGCAGCCGCGAGCGATGCCCGTGGGCGATGCGCTGGCAGTTGCCGGCATGGCGCTTGAGGCCGTGGCTGTAGCAGTAGGCCGGGCCGTCGATGGCCTCCTCGTGCAGCCGAAGCCGGATGGCGTCGACCCGGTCGGGGGGGCGGCGCATCAGGTCGTCGGCGAGGCGGTCGCCCAGGCGCTCGGGGGTGATCTCGCTCCACGGCAGCAGGGTGAGGGCCTGGCGCGGGGCGCGGATCTCCATGGGATAGGGCAGGGAGGTACGCACGCAGAGCCCCTCGAGGCACTCCTGGACCTCCACCCCGGGGGCCCGCGTCGGCACCAGCAGGGTGTGGTCCGGCCCGGCGTCGAGCCGCGACTTGATCCACGGCTTGACCTCGCCGAAGTCGAACAGCATGCCGTCCTCGCCGAGTTCGCCGTCGAGCTCGGCGTCCACGTGCCAGCTGGCGGCGGTCAGGCCGCGGCGCGGGCACCAGAGCGATACGTCCAGTTGGGTCAGGCGGTTGACGAAGAGCGTCATCAGTCGATCCCCGCGATCTTGTGGGTCTGCAGCGACAGGCGCCACTGGGGGTGGGCCAGGCAGTAGGCGACGGTCTCGGCCATGGGGCTATCGGTTCGGCCCAGCGGGGCGGTGTCCATCGGCTGCAGGAAGAAGTGGTGAAAGTCGAGCCCGGCGAAGCGCTCGGGGGGGGCCTCGGCCTGGGGATGGACCAGCTTGAGTTCGTCGCCCGCGGTCAGCGTCAGCGAGGTGGCGCCCTTGGGGCTGACGCAGAGCCAGTCGATGCCGGCGGGGGCGGGCAGGGTGCCGTTGGTCTCCACCGCCACCTCGAAGCCTCGAGCGTGCATGGCGTCGATCAGCGCCTCGTCGAGCTGCAGCAACGGTTCGCCGCCGGTGAACACCACATAGGGCGTGGCGACGCCGGCCTCGACCGGCCAGAGCGCGGCGAGATGCCCGGCCAGGGCCGCGGCATCGGCGAAGCGTCCGCCGTGCTGGCCGTCGGTGCCGATGAAGTCGGTATCGCAGAAGCGGCAGGCGGCGCCGGCGCGGTCCCGCTCGCGCCCCGACCAGAGGTTGCAGCCGGAAAAGCGACAGAAGACGCTGGCGCGACCGGCCCGGGCGCCCTCGCCCTGCAGCGAGTAGAAGGCCTCCTTGACGCTATACATCGGGTGCTCCCCGGGCGGCGGTGTCGGGCCGCGGTGAATCGTCGTCGGCGGCATCGGGCCGCTCTAGATAGCCCAGGGGATCCGTGGCACCGTGGGCGGCGAAGGCCGCCAGCCGCTCGCGGCAGCTGCCGCAGCGCCCGCAGGCGAGTTCCTCGCCCCGGTAGCAGGTCCAGGTGTCGGCGTAGTCGAGCCCCATGGCCAGGCCGTCGGCGAGGATCTCCGCCTTGCTCGCCCGCAGGTAGGGGGCGTGGATCTCGACGGGGGCGAAGTTGGCGATGCCCGCCACGGCGTTCATCGCCTCGACGAACTCGGGCCGGCAGTCGGGGTAGAGCACGTGGTCGCCGCCGTGGGCGCCGTAGTCGACCCGGCCGGCGCCGATGTTCACCGCCTTGGCGATGGCCAGCGAGAGCAGGATCATGTTGCGGTTGGGCACCACCGTGGCGCTCAGGTTCTCCTGGCCATAGTCGCCCTCGGGCATCTCGCGGCTGGCGTCGGTGAGCGCCGAGTCGTCGATCAGGCCATGGATGGCGCGGATGTCGACCACCTGGTGGGGGACGCCGAGCCGGCGGCACACCCGGGCCGCCACCTCGAGCTCACGGGCATGGCGCTGGCCGTAGTCGAAGGAGAGGGCGTGGACGTCGAGGCCCTCGCGCAGGGCACGATGCAGCACGGTGAAGGAGTCCATGCCGCCGGAGTAGATCACGACCGTGGCAGGCGCATTCGAGTGGGTCATAGCGGGGCTCTTGTCGGAGAATTTGTCGGGCCGTCGCAACGGCGTTCCGGGGTCCGGTCCGGAAGGGGGCTCAGTGTACGCAACTGGACGAAATCTGGCCAGGATCGGTTGCAGTTGCTAGACTTTCGCGCCTTTCCCCTTCATAGCACCCCTGGCGGCGGCGTCCGCTTCCGGTGCCATCGTCCTGACAACGGTGACCTCCATGAAAGCCCCTGAACTGCTGTCGCCCGCCGGCACTTTCAAGAACATGCGCTATGCCTTCGCCTACGGGGCGGATGCCGTCTATGCCGGCCAGCCGCGCTACTCGCTGCGGGTGCGCAACAACGACTTCAAGATCGACAACCTCCACCGCGGCATCGCCTACGCCCACGAGCGGGGCAAGCAGTTCTACGTGGCCTCGAACATCGCCCCGCACAACAGCAAGCTGAAGACCTACCTGCGCGACATGGAACCGGTGATCGAGGCCGGGCCCGATGCGCTGATCATGTCCGATCCGGGGCTGATCATGATGATCCGCGAGCGTTGGCCCGACCAGGTGATCCACCTCTCGGTGCAGTCCAACGTGGTCAACTACGCCGCCGCGAGGTTCTGGCAGCGGCAGGGCATCAGCCGCATCATCCTGTCGCGGGAGCTGTCGCTGGCCGAGATCGCCGAGATCCGCGCCGAGTGCCCCGACCTCGAGATCGAGACCTTCGTCCACGGCGCGCTGTGCATCGCCTACTCCGGG
This sequence comes from Halomonas kalidii, assembly GCF_030010475.1. Taxonomy (NCBI): domain Bacteria; kingdom Pseudomonadati; phylum Pseudomonadota; class Gammaproteobacteria; order Oceanospirillales; family Halomonadaceae; genus Halomonas; species Halomonas kalidii. The sequence goes on from NZ_JASCQN010000020.1 coordinate 4,016, forward strand.
CGCTGCCTGCTGTCCGGCTACTTCAATCACCGCGATCCCAACCAGGGCACCTGCACCAACGCCTGCCGCTGGAAGTACAACACCGTGGCCGCCGCCCACGACGAGACCGGCGACCTGGTGCCGGCCAATTCGGCCCGGGCCCATGCCGCCAGCGGCGTCTGGACGCCGGGGCAGGATGGACAGCCGGGCGGGCTGATCGCCTCCGGCGGGGGCAGCGCCGAGGTGGCAAGCTCTTCACAAGACACGGCCACCGCCGGTGGCGTGGAGGGCCAGGACGAGCTCTCGGCGCTGATCGAGGACCGTACCCGGCCGGGCGAGCTGATGCCGGTGTTCGAGGACGAGCACGGCACCTACATCATGAACTCCAAGGACCTGCGCGCCGTGCAGCACGTGCCGCGACTCACCGAGATGGGCGTGACCTCGCTGAAGATCGAGGGGCGCACCAAGTCGCACTACTACGTGGCGCGCACCGCCCAGGTCTACCGCCGGGCCATCGACGATGCCGTGGCCGGCCGGCCGTTCGACATGCGCCTGATGGACGAGCTCGACAACCTGGCCAACCGTGGCTACACGGAGGGCTTCTATCGGCGCCACGTCCACGACGAGTACCAGAACTACGAGCAGGGCAACTCGGTGGGCGTGCACCAGCAGTTCGTCGGCGAGGTGATCGGCTACGACCCGGGCCGTGGCGTGCTGGAGGTGAACGTCAAGAACCGCTTCGAGGTCGGTGACGGCATGGAGCTGATGCTGCCCGGCGGCAACCGCCGCTTCGTGCTCGAGCAGATCGAGAACCGTCGCGGCGAATCGGTGGGCGTGGCCCCGGGCTCCGGCCACGTGGTGCGCATCCCGGTGCCGGGCGAGGCGATCGACCCCGCGCGCATCGAGTATGCGCTGCTGATGCGGGACCTGTAGCCGCGCTGTGCGATTGGCACCGCAGGCGCCCGGGCGGTAAGCTCCAGGCTGGCATCGATCACACGACCCCTTCTTCGTTCTCAGGGAAGCCGCATGGCCACCATCGAACACAGCGCGATCCTCAAGGCACCGCCGGAGCGGGTCTTCGCCCTGCTCGAGCGTGTCGAGGACTTCGTCGACTACTCCGACCTGATCCGGGCGATCGAGCCGCTGGGCGAGAATCGCTACCGCTGGCATGTACATGCGGTGGGTCGCGACTGGACCTTCGACGTGGAGATCACCCAGTCACGGGCACCGGAGGTGCTGGCCTGGGAGTCGCTGGACGGGGTGGAGAACCGGGGGTGCTACCGCCTGACGCCGGTCGCCGAGGGTACCGAGGTGGTGTTGACCCTGACCTATGTCCTGCACAGCCGACTGGTCGAGAAGGCGGTAAGCAAGGCGGCGAAGCCGCTGGTGGGGCGGGTGAGCCGGCAGATACTCGAGCGGGTGGAGGCCCGGCTCTGACTCCATTAGCTGGCTATCTTTCTGTCCGGGATGGGACGCGCTAGAATGGTCGTCGCTGAAGCCGTCGGCTTCTCTCGAGGATTCCCCCATGATCAAGGGGCTTTTCTGGTGTTTCACCGTGCTGTTCGTGCAGCTGGGCCTGCTGTGGTACGTCGATCTTCGGGTGGCCGCCATGCCGCGGCTCGCCGATCCCCCGCCGGCCGAGGAGGAGGGAGACGAACCGTTGCCGCCCGCCGGTGAGCTGGACGCCTGAGCCGGCCGGCACCCCGGGGCCGTGACCCGGCGCCGGGGGCGTGGCACCATGGTGTCTGCGTCCCGCCGCCGAGAGAGAGTCGATGCCCCGAGACAGCTCGCTGAGTCGACCCTGGCGCTGGGTGGCCATCGGAGCCAGCCTGTTGATGGCGGCTTACCTGTGGGTCTGGCACTCCCCGGACCTCGCCGCCCTGCAGCGCTGGGCCGAGGAGGCGTCTCACCATCCGCTGACCATGGTCAGCGTCATCCTGGTCATGGCGGTGACCCTGGCCGTTGGCCTGCCCGGCAGCATCGGCCTGTGGCTGATCGCCCCCTTCTATACGCCGCTCGCGGCGACCCCCATGCTGATCGTTGGCAGCGTGGGCGGTGCCCTCGGCGCCTACTGTCTCGCCGCCCGTGCCGGTGAGTGCTTCTCTCCAGGCACCCTGACCCGCCGGGTCATGCGCATGCTGGAGAAGCGCAGCGACTTCCTGACCCAGTGTGCGCTGCGCGTCATGCCGGGCTTCCCCCATTCGGTGGTCAACTATGCCGCCGGCCTGTGCCGGTTGCCCCTCGCCACCTTCATCATCGCCGCCGTGGTCGGCCTGGGCATCAAGTGGGCGGTCTATGCCAGTGCCATTCACGGCGCCCTGGCTGCGGTGGAGAGGGAAGACGCCCTGGGGGCGGTCGTGGTGATGCCGCTGGTGACGCTGACGCTGCTGCTGCTGGTCGGGGGCTGGATGCGGCGGCGCGTCGACCGGGCGCGCAACGGCTCTCCCGGCTGAGCGGGGCATCACGCGCGTGGCGTGAACCGCTGGGCGCCGCCGCGGCCATTGCGCTTGGCCTGGTACATCCCCTGGTCGGCGGCATCGATCAATTCCCGGGCATTGCGAAAGTCGGTGTCGCCGATACAGGCGATGCCGATGGAGACCGACACGTGCAGGGGCGCGCCATCGACCTCGGCCATGGGGTGGCTGGCGAGCCGTTCCGCCAGCCGCCTCGCCATGGCCTCGGCACCCGCCACGCGCTCATCGGGCAGGATGACCAGGAACTCCTCGCCGCCGTAGCGCCCGGCCAGGTCGCCTTCACGAACCATCTCCTGCAGGCTGGCGGCGAAGTTGGCCAGCACGCGGTCGCCCAGCTGATGACCGTGCCGGTCGTTGAGCTGCTTGAAGTGGTCCAGGTCGATGAACACCACCGCCAGGCTCTTGCCATGCTCGCGGGAGTGGTGGAAACGCTCCTCGAGCTGCTGCTCCAGCCAGGCGCGGTTGGCGAGGCCGGTAAGCGGGTCGAGGCGACTGCTGCGCTCCAGTTCGGCGTGTCGCTCACGCAGGGCCTCGAGCTCGACCTGCTGGGCGTCGAGGCGGGCGCCGAGGGCCAGCGTCTGCATGAAGAGGTGCCGCTTGGCCTCGGCGAGCAGCTCGTGGCTGTCGCGCTGGGGCGGGCGGGTGATCTCCAGCAGCTCGGCCATGCTCGGCAGCTGTGCCTGCAACTCGTCGAGGATCTCCTCGATCGCCGTCAGCGATAGCTCCTGCCGGGTTTCGAGGCGCCGGATCAGGCGGCCGAAGGCCCTGCCGGGGGTCTGTGTCAGCCAGCCGTCGGCGATCTGGCCGGAGAGGCGCAGGCAGAGCATGTCGGGTGAGGTCGCCTCGAGCTCGCCGTGGCTCTCGGCGATGCCGCTGGCCAGGTGCTGCGGCACGCCCCAACTGGCGGCGAGCCAGGCCCCCAGGCTGGCATGGTCGCATCCGTAGCGTTCGCGTTCGGCCTGGCACAGGGCGTCGTGGCTGGCGGTGGCGCGGATCAGCGCCGTATAGGCGTCGCCGTCGAGGGCCTCGGCGGCGAGGATGCCGATGTCCTGCAACAGGGCGATGGTGAAGAGGGTGCCGGCATGCTCGGGGCAGAGCCGGTCGGCGAGGTGGCGGGCCGCGAGGGCGGCGATGATCGCCCGCTGCCAGATGGCGTCGAGATCGAGCCCCTCCGCCCTGCCCGAGGGCGACAGCCCGAAACTCATCACCGCGGCGAGGGTGGCGTCCAGCCCGATGCGCGAGACGGCCTCCCGGCAGCTATTTGCCTCACCGCGATGGCGGGCATAGAAGACGCTGTTGGCCAGCGCCAGCAGGCGCAGGGTGAGGGCAGGGTCCGCCTCGATGGCCGCGGCGTATTCGAACAGGCTGGCGTCGGTGCGTCGCGCCACCATCAGCACCTTGGCGACGGCGGCGGGCAGCGAGGGCAGGGTGTGGCAGTCGGCGAGGCGCGCCTGCAGCGAGGCCGGTAGTGGGGGGAGGCCCTGGACATCGTGAGGATCCCCGGCTTCACGCGCTGATGTCTCGACAGGCGTCATCCGCTGTTCCCTGCATGATCGGTGATGGGGCCGCCACCGGGGCGTGCCCGTACCGCGTCAAAGTTCGAATGGACGTGGCGTCCTGTCTGTATACGTTTTTTTACATTGGCTGGCATGGAGGGTCAAGAGAGCGCAGGGAAAACCGCGCCGGCGGATCAACGCTTGCGCAGCGACGTGTTGAGATGGTCGACCACCTCGGCCCAGTCGGCATCCTCCTCGATGGCCTCGCGCAGGAATTCGGCCTGGCCCTCGTTCCAGCAGGGGGCGTCGGGCAGGGGAATCTCCTCGGGGATCGGACCGTTGCGCTCGATGAAGCGCCTGATCGCTTCCGGATCCGAGGCGAGCCCCAGTTGCTCGAACAGTTCGGTGAAGGGGTGATCGGGGTGTTCCATGGTGGCGCTCCTTGCGGGGGACGGGATCACTCCCACCATAGCCATTTCCGCCGTGCCGTGCCCGACCGACGTCAACGCTCGCCCACCAGCGGGGTGAGAAAGCGCCGCCGGCGTTCCGCGTCGTCCAGCGGCTGGGCCAGCAGGTGCACGAGCTTGGCCAGTGCGGCCTCGGGGGTCATCGACTCGCCGCAGAGGACGCCGGCGTCGGCCAGGCCCCGGCCGGCGGCGTAGCTGCCGATGGCGATGCTGCCGCGGGGGCACTGGCTGATGGCGGCCAGCAGCTTGCCCTCGCCGCTGGCCCGGGCGAGGACGCCGAGCAGTGCCGGGTCGTCGGGTATATTGCCGCCCCCCCAGGTCTCGAGCAGGGCGCCCCGAAGGCGGTCGTCATCCAGCCAGGCGGCGACCTGGCGGGCCGTGATGCCCGGCCACAGTACCAGGCGGGCCACCCCGCCCTCCGCCAGGGGGGCATAGTCGGGGAGCTCGAAGCGGGGGGCGCCACGCTGCTGGACCTCCAGGCCGCGGCCGGGGTAGAGCACCGCATCGTCGTCGACGCGCTCGCCGAGCAGCGGATAGTTGGGGCTTGCGAAGGCGTCCGGGGCACTGGTGTGCCACTTGCGGGTGCGTACGCCGCGCAGCAGCTTGCCGGCGAAGGCGATCGCCACTTCCTGCAGGGCGGGGTTGGCGGCGAAGCGTAGCGCCGTCTCCACATTGGCCAGGGCATCACTGCCGTCGGCCTCCAGCGGGCGCATGGCGCCGGTCGTCACCAGCGGGCGATCGAGCCCCTGCAACTGGAAGGCCAGGCTCGACGCGGTCCAGGCGAGGGTGTCGGTGCCATGGAGCACCACGATGCCGGCATGGTCGCGGTAGCGGGCGGCGATTTCCCGGGCCAGGCGTTGCCAGTCGACGGGCGTGGCGGCGCTGGAGTCGATGGGCGAGGGCGATTCGAGCAGGGTGAAGGCGGGCAGCGCGGCACGGCGTGCCGGGGGCAGCGTGTCCAGTGCACCACGCAGCCGCGCCTCGAAGTCGCCGCCCGGGGCCAGGCCGTGGGAGGTCTCCACCATGCCCAGGGTGCCGCCCGTGTAGAGTACCAGCAGGGAGGGGGCTGCTGCCGTCATCGTCGCTCCTGTCGGGTGAGTGTGGCGCGAATGATAACACCCCTCACCCGCGCACTCTTGCCCCTCGGAGAGCCGGGGCGCCTGGCGGCGCCAAGCGCACAGAAGATCTGTGCATCTACGGGTGGGGATGGCAGCCTTGTGGGAGCCACGCTTTGCGGGGCGATTCGCCGCGCAGCGGCGCCGGCGGTTGTCTGCCACGTCAGCGGCCACCGCCAAGGCGCCTGCGGCGCCAATCGCTCGGCGGAGCCAAGCTCCCACAAGGCAGGCATTGGGCACCCTGTGGGAGCCACGCTTTGCGGCGCGATGCGGCGCGCAGCGGCGCCGGCGGTTGTCTGCCACGTCAGTGGCCACCGCCAAGGCGCCTGGCGGCGCCAATCGCTCGGCGGAGCCAAGCTCCCACAAGGCAGGCATTGAGCACCCTGTGGGAGCCACGCTTTGCGGGGCGATGCGCCGCGCAGCGGCGCCAGGTGGTCATCGGCCAGGTTGGCGACCACCGCCAAGGCGCCTGCGGCGCCAATCGCTCGGCGGAGCCAAGCTCCCACAAGG
>NZ_JASCQN010000021.1:0-148630 GCF_030010475.1 Halomonas kalidii
GCCACCATGTTGAGCCCGAACTTGAGCAGGATGCCGGCCACCATGCCCATCACGATCGGCATCGGGATCAGCTTCATGACGATGCCCATCACCCCGGCCAGGCCGGCGACCAGCGAGATGGCGCCGGCGATCAGGGTGGCGCCCAGGGCCGCCTCGAGCCCGACCACGGGAATGATCGCCGCGAACAGCAGGGCTCCGGGGATGGAGTTGGCCATGGGCAGGGGCAGCCGGTAGTAGGCCGGCATGACGAGGCCGAACAGGCCGTTGATCATCAGGTAGCTGATGACCCAGATCATGATGAAGTGGGAATCGAGCCCCGCGGCGGTGCCGGCACTGATATGGATGATGCCGGCACTGAGGCCGAAGATGCCAGCGACGAGACCCGCGCTGACGTTATCGACGTTGAGGTCTCGGATGAAGTCGCGGGGTGCGGACCTGAGACCGACGCCCTTTTCGATATGCTTCATGGTGTGCTCCAGGGATTATTGTCGTTGGTATCGGCATTCGGGGCAGGGGCTGGCCCGGCCCCCGGGTGCCGGTGGTCTTGCGCCGTGTCGAGGGGAAGGAGCGAACGGGGAGGTTCGTCCGCGCGTCAGACCTTGGCAGTACCGGCCAACTGGCTGGCCTGATCCTGGACGTCTTCCTTGGCCCGCGGGCGGGCGTGACGTGTCTGTAGCTCGGGCTTGTCGGTCCTGGCCAGCTCCACGTCGAACACCACCTCGGCGAACGCACCGTCCAGCTCGCGCTTGGCGATCTCGCCCTGGTCCTCGATGCGCTTACTTTCCACCACCAGCTCCTCGCGGGTGGCGAAGGCGAAGTCGTCCCAGGTGTGGGGGTCGCCGGCCAGGTTGATCTGGGTGGTCAGGTGCAGGTGACCCGGCGCCGAGACGAAGTAGTGGATGTGCGCCGGACGCTCGCCGTGACGGCCCAGCGCCTTGAGCACCACGTCGGTTGGGGCGCCTTCCGGCACGCCGTAGCCGGAGGGGATGGTGCTGCGCGCGCAGTAGCGGCCTTCGCCGTCGGTGACGATGGTGCGGCGCAGGTTGTACTCGCTCTGGGTCGGATCGAAGAAGGAGTAGCCGCCCTTGGAGTTGGCGTGCCACACCTCCACCTTGGCCCCGGCGATGGGCGTGCCGTCGACGTCACGTACCTGGCCGGTCAGCCACATCACCTCGGCGTCCGGGTCGGCGTCGTCGTCCATGCGTGCGAAGCCCTCGGCCTCCGGGGCGCCGGCCACGTAGAGCGGGCCCTCGATGGTGCGCGGGGTACCGCCGGTGCGCTTGGCCTCGGCGTCGATGGCGTCCTGGCGCATGTCCAGGAAGTGGTCGAAGCCGAGCCCCGGCGACAGCAGGCCGAACTGGGTCTCGTGGCCCAGGGCGTTGAGCAGACTGACGGCGGACCAGAACTCGTCGGGGGTGACGTCGAAGTCGTCGATCAGGCGGTAGAGGTCGGAGAGCAGGCGGTGCATGACCTGCTTGGCGCGCTCGTTGCCGCCCGCCTGGTCGAAACCGGCCACGGTCTTGAGGAAGTCCTGGACTTCCGGGGTATCGAAGATCTTGATCGTCATTGGGGAGGCTCCATTGTGGATTTTCTATAGTGATTCATGCATGCCATGCCTACTGGAGGGCATCAGGCCAAGGCAGTGAGTGAGGTGGACTCCCACCCCAAACGCTCTCTGGCCGCGACCACGTCGTCTTGCGGATCGTGATTCCAGAGCCAGTCGAAACGAGTCTCCAGCTCGGAAGATATCTTCGCTTCGTCATCGCCGATTCCTGGGGCGCTGTACTCGTAGAGGTCTCCCGCCTGGTGGGAAGTCCGCTGCACCTGGCAGGTGCGCACGTGGCGAACCGCCTCGAACGCCGCCAGGACCTGCTGGGCGTTGTGCCGATCGCAGGCCTCGTCGGTGAGCAGGCTGGCCAGCACATAGGCATCCTCCAGCGCCTGGCCGGCCCCTGCGCCCTGGTGGGGCACCATGGCATGGGCCGCATCCCCCACAATCAGCACCCGATCGCGGTGATAGAAGGGCAGCTCCGGCAGCTCATGCAGGGCCCAGCGAGTCGGCTCGGGAATGCAGGCCAGGATGGCCTGGGATGCCACGCCCCAGCCCTCGAACACGCTGAGCATCTCCTCCTGGCTCACGGCAGTGACCCAGGCCTCGCCCTCGGGCAGCCAGGGATTGGGGGTGGAGCGGTCGGTGATGAAGGCCACCACATTGATCAGTTCGGACTGCTTCACCGGGAAGGTCAGGATGTGGCGATCGGGGCCGAGGTACATCTGCGGCACCAGCGCCAGCCGCCTGTCGGCACCCCGCTCTTCCAGCGCCGCCTCCAGCTGTGTGGTGGGAATCATTCCGCGATAGGCATAGGTGCCGCTCCAGAACGGACCGAGGTCGCCGTACTGGGCCGGCGGCAACACATGCTCGCGCACCGCCGACTTGATGCCGTCGTAGCCGATCAGCATATCGGCAGTGAAGGAGGTACCGTCGTCAAAGCGCGCGGTGGCGCCCTCACCATCCTGCTGTACCTCGACACAGCGCTTGCCGAAGTGGGCGATCCCCTCGGGCAGATTGGCGACGATGGCATCCAGGAAGTCGGCCCGGTGAACCGAGGACTGGCCGCAGCCGGGTGCCAGGGAGGCGGTCAAATAGGCGTCGTCGTGCCAGCGCCGCCACTCGAACCAGACGTCCTCATAGGGCGCCGGGGAGGCGTCGGCGATGCGACGATAGGAGGCTTCCAGGCCGAGCAGTTGGATGGCCCGCACGGCGTTGGGCCCGAAGGAGACGCCGGCGCCGATCTCGGAGAACTGCGGTGCGGCCTCGAAGAGCTGGACGTCGAGGCCGGGATCCCGCGACAGGGCCACGGCGAAGGCCACGCCGCCGATGCCGCCGCCGATGATGCCGATGGAAAGGCGTTTTTGCTGGGTGTTGGCTACCATGGTCGTGCTCTCGTGAACTGACAGGGGATGTGCCCTCACGCTAGGCGCGCCGCTCGTCGGCGACCACACAGCCCCCTGCATTCACTGCATAAGCACGACTAATAAATCGATGAAACAATGACCTGGATCATTTTTCGCTCAGCCGAACTCGACCTTTGTCCAATACCAGGGTCGGCCAGAAAACCGCCCCTGACGACGAGCACGCCATGATCAAACTGTCGGAGATCGACGTAAACCTGCTGGTGGTGTTCGACCTCCTCTACCAGGAGCAGAACACCCAGCGCGTGGCGCTGCGTCTCGGCATCACCCAGCCGGCGGTCAGCCACGCCCTGAAGCGGCTGCGCACCCTGCTCGGCGACAAGCTCTTCGAACGCACCTCGCGGGGGCTGATGCCGACGCCGCTGGCCACTCGTCTGCATCCCCCCATCGCCGAGGCCCTGGCCCGCCTCCAGGAGACCCTCAACCGACCGGAAGACTTCGATCCGGCCGTGAGCGAGCGTACCTTCAACATCGCCATGACCGACATCGGCGAGATCATCTTCCTGCCCCGCCTGCTGCAACGCCTGGCCCGGGAGGCCCCGGGCATCTGCCTGAGCACGGTACGCAGCCAGAACGAGGACCTGAAGCGGGAGATGGAGGAGGGGCGGATCGACCTGGCCATTGGCCTGATTCCCCAGCTCGGCGCCGGCTTCTACCAGCAGGGGCTCTTCGTGCAACGCTATGTCTGCCTGATGCGGGCGGACCACCCCCTGGCGACGGGGGATTTCGACCTGGCGGCCTTCGTCGCCGCCCAGCATGCCGTGGTGGTGGCCCGGGGCACCGGCCATGGCATCGTCGAGGAGCAGCTGGCCCGGTCGGGTGTCAGCCGGCCGGTCAGGCTCGAGCTTCCCCACTTCGCCGCGGTACCCTACATCGTCAGCAGCACCGACCTGGTGGTGACCGTCACCGACAAGCTGGCCGAGGTGACCCGAGAGCGGTTCCGGTTGGCGATGCGCGAGCATCCCGTGCCCTTCCCCGAGATCCCGATCAACCTCTTCTGGCACCGGCGTTTCCATCAGGATGCCGGCAACCGCTGGCTGCGCGGCCTGGTCTTCGAGATGTTCGCCGAGTAACGACGCTCCCCCTGCCCCACGGCGGCCCCCGAGCCGCCGTTTTCGTTCGTTCGCCGGGCATGGCCCACACGCGACCCAAGATCCCGCACTCGACCAAAGACGTAGCCCCGGGTGATGACCCGCTCGGAGAGCTGTTGTAACCTCTATATTGTTTAGTCACACAACAGTATTTTCTAACAACATAAATGCTCAGCCTGACGGCAAGGAGCCAATAATGACAGCCTCCACGCTCGACCAACCACAAGCCCCTGCCTTCACCGCCCCCCAAGTTCGACTGGAACGCCGGGGCGACGGCACCCTGCTCCTGCACTCCGCGATCTCGCTGAACGACGACTACGCCCGCTGCAGCGGCGAGTGGCTGGAACACTGGGCCCGCGAGGCACCGGACCGCGTCTGGCTGGCTGAGCGCGACACCCGGGGCGCCTGGAACAAGCTCACCTACGGCGAGGCGCACCGGCGGGTGGTCGCCATCGCCGGCTGGCTGCTGAGCCAGGGACTCTCCGCCGAACGCCCGCTGGTGATCCTCTCGGACAACAGCATCGAGCATGCCTTGCTGATGACCGCCGCCATGCACATCGGCGTGCCCTCCTGCTCGATCTCGCCGGGCAGCTCGCTGATGTCCAGGGACCATGCCAAGCTCAAGAGCCAGATCCGGCTGCTCCAGCCCGGGGTGGTCTACGCCGACCCCATCGAGCCCTATCGGCCGGCGCTGGAGGCCATCGCCGGGCTCCACGACGGGGTGGTGGTGGCCGGCAGCCGCAGCGCCGCCAGCGAGGGCGCCACTCCCTTCGCCGAGCTCGAGAAGCGCGCCGATGACGCGGCGGTGATGGCCGCCTTCGCCGCCATCACCCCGGACACCATCGCCAAGTTCCTGTTCACCTCCGGCTCGGTGGGCGCCCCCAAGGCGGTCCCCAACACCCAGCGCATGCTCTGCTCCAACCAGCACGCCAAGGCCCTGCTCTGGCCGACCCTGGCCGAGCGAGCGCCGGTGCTGCTCGACTGGCTGCCCTGGAGCCACACCTTCGGCGGCAACCACAACTTCAACATCATCCTGCGCTGGGGCGGCACCCTCTACCTGGACGACGGCAAGCCGACCCCGGAGCTGATCGGGAAGACCGCCCGCAACCTGCGCGAGGTCTCGCCGACCCACTACTTCAGCGTGCCGCGCGCCTACGACATGCTGGTGCCCCTGCTGCGCGACGATGCCGAGCTGCGCCGGGCCTTCTTCCAGCGCCTGCAGCTGATCTTCTACGCCGCCGCGGCGCTTCCCGAGCATCTCTGGACCGAGCTCGAGGAAATGGCCCGGGAGACCGCCGGCCGCGAGGTGCTGATCGCCTCCTCCTGGGGCTCCACCGAGACCGCCCCGATCTGCACCGACTGCCACTTCCCGGCGGAGCGCTCCGGAGTGATCGGCGTGCCGGTGCCGGGCTGCACCCTCAAGCTGGTGCCCACGGCGGGCAAGCTCGAGGTGCGGGTCAAGGGGCCCAACGTCTTCACCGGCTACTGGAAACAGCCCGAACTGTCGGCCAAGGCCTTCGACGACGAGGGCTTCTACATGATCGGCGACGCGCTGCGCTTCGTGGATCCCGAGCGTCCCGAGCTGGGCCTGCTCTTCGATGGCCGCGTCAGCGAGGACTTCAAGCTGCTGACCGGCACCTGGGTGCATGTGGGCGCGTTGCGCATGGCCGGCCTGGATGCCCTCAAGCCCGTCGCCCAGGACATCGTGGTCGCCGGCCACGACCGCGACGAGATCGGTTTCCTGATCGTCCCCCACCTGGCCGAGTGCCGCCGCCTCTGCCCGGCCCTCCCCGAGGACGTCTCGGCGGCGAGCGTGCTGTCGCGGCCCGAGGTCGTCGAGCGCGTGCGCGAGGCCATGCGCGCCCTGAAGGCGAGCGGCGGCGGCAGCTCCACCTATGCGACCCGCGCCCTGCTGCTCGAGGAGCCGCCGTCGATGGAGGCCGGCGAGATCACCGACAAGGGCTACATCAACCAGCGCAGGGTCCTGGATCGTCGCGCCGACCTGGTCCACGCCCTTTACGAAGACACGGGCGATCCCCGTGTCATCACCCTGAATACCGAGCATTGATGCAGAGGAACACCATGAGCGACACCCTGGTCAAGACATCGCTGGACGACAGCATCTACACCATCACCCTGGCGCGGCCGGAGAAGCGCAACGCCGTCAGCGACCGCCTGCTCGGCGCCCTGGAGGAGGCGCTGGTCGCCACCCCGGCAGGCACCCGGGTGATCATCCTCACCGCCGAGGGCAAGCACTTCTGCGCCGGGCTGGACCTGGCCGAGCACCAGCATCGCGACCCCTTCGGCGTGATGCAGCACTCCCGCAGCTGGCACCGTATCTTCGATCGCCTGCAGAACGGCGGCGTCCCGGTGGTCAGCGCCATGCAGGGCGCGGTGATCGGCGGCGGCCTGGAGCTGGCCACCGCCACCCATGTGCGGGTGGCCGAATCCAGCACCCTCTACCAGCTGCCCGAGGGGCGCCACGGCATCTTCGTCGGCGGCGGTGCCTCGGTGCGAGTGGCCAACATCATCGGCCCCGACCGCATGTGCGAGATGATGCTCACCGGCCGCGTCATGGAGGCCGACGAGGGGCAGCGCCTCGGCCTCTCCCACTATGTGGTCGGCCAGGGCGAGAGCCTCGACAAGGCCCGCCAGTTGGCCTCCCGCATCGCCGAGAACGCCCCCATGGCCAACTGGGCGATGGTCTCCGCCATCTCGCGCATCGACAACATGTCCAGCGACGACGGCCTGTTCGTGGAGTCACTGACCGCCGCCCTGACCCAGACCAGCCCCGAGGTCGCCGAGCGCATCGGCAGCTTCTTCAAGAGCAAGGGCCAGGGCCCACGCACCTGAACGCTTCAAGGAGAACACCATGAAATTCCAGGACAACACCTTCATCGTCACCGGCGGCGCCTCGGGTCTCGGCGAGGCCACCGTACGCGCCCTGCATGCGGCTGGCAGCCAAGTGGTGATCGCCGATCTCAATACCGAGCGCGGCGAGGCCCTGGCCGCCGAGCTCAATGCCCAGGGCTCGGATGAGCGCGTCCGCTTCCGGCGCACCGACGTCACCAGCGAAGCCGATGCCCAGGCCGCGGTGGACCTCGCCCTCAAGGCCTTCGGTGGCCTGCAGGGGCTGGTCAACTGCGCCGGGGTCGGCGACCCCGCCAAGGTCGTCGATCGCCACGGCGCCCCCCTGCCCCTGGACGCCTTCTCGCGCATCGTCAACATCAACCTGCTGGGCAGCTTCAACATGCTGCGCCTGGCCGCCGCGGCCATGGCCAGGGGCGAGCCCCAGGCCGACGGCGAGCGCGGGGTGATCATCAACACCGCCTCGGTGGCCGCCTTCGACGGCCAGATCGGCCAGCCCGCCTACGCGGCCTCCAAGGGCGGCATCGTCGCCATGACCCTGCCCATCGCCCGGGAGCTGGCCCGCCACGGCATCCGCGTCATGACCATCGCCCCGGGGCTGTTCAAGACCCCGCTGATGGAGGCCCTGCCGGAGGAGGCCCAGCAGTCCCTGGCCGCCGCCATCCCCTTCCCCAGCCGCCTGGGCGAGCCCGACGAGTTCGCGCGCCTGGCCTGCCATATCGTCGACAACGCCATGCTCAACGGCGAGACCATCCGCCTGGATGGTGCCATTCGCATGGCCCCGCGGTAAGGAAACTATGATCGATTACCAAGCGCCACTGCGTGATATGCAGTTCATCCTCGACGAGCTCGCCGGGCTCGAGGGAATCGCCGAGCTGCCCGGCTGCGAGGATGCCTCGCCCGACCTGGTGGGCGCCGTGCTGGAGGAGGCCGGCAAGTTCGCCGCCGGCGTGCTCGCCCCCCTCAACCAGACCGGCGACCGGCAGGGCTGTCGCCTGGAGGGCGAGCGGGTGATCACCCCCGACGGCTGGCAGGCGGCCTACGACCAGTTCCGCGATGCCGGCTGGATCGGCCTCTCCCTGCCCCCGGAACATGGCGGCCAGGGCCTGCCCAAGCTGGTCTCCACCCCGGTGTGGGAGATGTGGTTCTCCACCAACATGGCCTTCGCCATGCTGCCCCAGCTCAACGTGGGCCAGACCGAGGCGCTGATGATCGCCGCCAGCGAGGCGCAGAAGGCCACCTGGCTCGAGAAGATCGTCAGCGGCGAGTGGGCCGCCACCATGAACCTCACCGAGCCCCAGGCCGGCTCCGACCTGGCCGCCACCCGCATGCGCGCCGAACCCATGGACGACGGGGCCTACCGCCTGTTCGGGCAGAAGATCTTCATCTCCTACGGCGAGCACGAACTCACCCCCAACATCCTGCACCTAGTGCTAGCCCGGTTGCCCGACGCCCCGCCCGGGGTCAGGGGGCTGTCGCTGTTCCTGGCACCCAAGTACCTGCTCGACGAGCGGGGCGAGCCGGGGCAGCAGAACGATATCCGCTGCATCTCCATCGAACACAAGATGGGCATCCACGGCAGCCCCACCTGCACCCTGAGCTACGGCGACCAGGGCGGCGCCCTGGGCTACCTGGTCGGCGAACCGCACCAGGGCCTGGCCACCATGTTCGTGATGATGAACGACGCCCGCTTCAACGTGGGGGTGCAGGGCGTGGCCCTGGGGGAGCGCGCCTACCAGGCGGCCCTCGCCTACGCCCGGGAGCGCGTCCAGGGCCGCGATATCGTCAGCGGCGCGACGGGCCGTCCGATCCTCGTCCACCCCGACGTCAAGCGCATGCTGGTGTCGATGCGCGCCCGGCTGATGGCCATGCGCGGCCTGCTCTACACCGCCGCCGGCTGGTTCGATATCGCCCGCCACCACCCCGACGCCGAGGTCGCCGACAAGCACCGGCGCTACGTCGACCTGCTGATGCCGGTGGCCAAGGGCTGGTGCACCGAGGTGGGCAACGACCTCTGCGACGAGGCCATCCAGGTGTTCGGCGGCATGGGCTTCGTCGAGGAGACCGGCGTCGCCCAGCTGTTCCGCGACGCCCGCATCATCACCATCTACGAGGGCACCACCGGCATCCAGGCCAACGACCTGCTGGGCCGCAAGATCCTCCGCGAGGAGGGCGCCACCCTGCGCGAGCTGATCAGTGATATCCGCGAGACCGCCGCCCGTCTCGATGGCCATGAGCGACTCGGCGACCTGGCGCAGGCGCTGCGCGACCAGGCCACCCTGCTCGACGAGACCACCGACTGGCTGCTCGAGCACCGCGCCGACACCGCCGAGCTCTACGCCGGCGCCGTGCCGCTGCTGCACCTGCTGGGCATCGCCTGCGGCGCCTGGCAGATGGCGCGCCTGGCGCTCGCCTCCGACACCCGCCGCCAGGCCGACGACGGCGACGCCGACTACCTGCAGGGGCTCATCGAGCTGGCCCGCTTCTATATGGCCACCCAGGCCCCCCAGGCCCGGGCCCATGGGCATACTCTGCGCCAGGCCGGCGCGGTCTTGACTCGCTTTCCGGAAGCCGGCCTATAAATCATATAAAAAAAGGCGAACCATCAAACTACCCGATGGTTCGCCTTACTTGATACAAGCGATCAAAACAGAACAGAGAACTTGAAGCCCCGAGTTAGAACCTGTACATCGCCATCAACTCTACCTGCTGCCCACCCGGACGCAGCGGCATGGTCGGCGCATTACGGTCACGCCATTCGATACCGAAGTCCAGGTTTGGCAAGTAGGTATAGATCAGATTGACGTTCATCATCTCGAGGGTGTCGTCAGCAACGGTCGGCGCCACCTCATCCGCTTCCACTTGGGCATAGCGAATATTTCCCCGGAATCGGTCATTGAATCTATGGCTCACACCAGCAGTAAAACCTGTGGTGCTCACCAGATCGCCAGCGGTATTGACCTCCCCACTCGAGGCTAGGGTCCGCGGGCTTGTCGCGCCGTTGAACCCCCACCCGGAATATACATTATTACCTTTCCCCGAGTAGCCGCTCAGGGCAAGAGAGGTGTCGCCGAAATTGAGCTTCGCTGCCAGGGAGAACGCGGCGCCAAATTTCGAATCCTCTACGCCGGTTTCGACCTCTCGACCAGTGACTGCGGCGTTGAAGGCGTGCCCCGCCTGAGTTCGATGCGTATAGGCTGCCACCATGTCCGGGAAGTCGGCATCGCGGTAGATCGGATCCTGTAGGCTGAAACGAAAGCCACCCGGCGTATAGTGCAGGACCAGGTCAGGCCGGACGACCGCACCGCTACCGGAAACGCTACCAACACCCGTGCCATAGAAGTCGAGAATTTCGACATCGAATGGCGCATTGGCAAAGAACTGGCCGGACCAGGTCTGCCCGAGGGTCAGGTCGTCGACCTGGACGTAGGCATGGCGTAACCGCATGGCGTAACTGGTATCGTCGACGTCCGTAGCATTATCCCAGAAGTCACCTTCCACGAAGGCCGTCACACGATGACCCTCGACCTCCTTGTCGACCTTGAAATTGAGCCGTGACTGCCGAGCAGTAGCATCGAAGGAGCTGTCATCACCATCCGGATCGGCAAAGATTCCCTCTGCCTTGATATAGCCACCGATACTGAGTCTCGCACCGCCAACCTCTCCAAGATCCAGGGCACAGGCCTGCGCAGAAACGACCGAAAGCGCGACCGCCATGGCAAGTCTTTTTTTGTTTACCATCCTTTTCAATCTCCGTATTGTTTTCATTAAGGCGGCTTCGATATCTCGGAAAGACATGGAAACCGATACCTGCAACGTGCAACTCGTGTCCCTTGCTTTCTTGTGTCCACGCCCGCCGGCTCCCTTGGCGGGCGATCCCGGTCGGAATGACCGGAGAGGACTCAGCCCACCTTGACGATCAGCGCGGCTGCCGAGTCGCCGGCGGCACAGCCGGTGACCAGGGCGTAGCCGCCGCCCTTCAGCGCGGTCTCCTCGATGGCCTCGATCAGCAGCCGCGCCAGGGTCGGGCCCTGGGGGTGGCCGAACACCAGGGAGGTGCCGTAGTTGTTGAAGCCGTGGGCGTCGAGACCCAGCGCCTTGGCCAGGTGCAGGTCGTTGACGATGAACGGCGAGTGGTTCTTGACCGTCTTGATCTGGTCGAGGGTCAGGCCGGCCTGGTCCAGGGCACGCTGCACCGAGGTGGCCGGCGCCATGGGCATATACGCCGGTTGGGTTCGCGCATGGCCGTAGGCCACTACCTGCACGGCCAGCCGGGGGTCGGTGCCGAGTTCGGCGGCCCGCTCGCGGGTGGTGACGATGATGCCGGCGTTGCCGTCGGCCGGGTGGGTCTGGGCGCCGAAGGTGTGGATGCCCGCGGGCTGCACGGTGCGCAGCCTGGCCAGGGCCTCCGCACTGGTGGCGGTCACGCCCTCGTCGGCCTCGACGAGCCGGGTCTCCTTGCGCGAGACCGCCACCTCCAGCGGGAACATGTAGCGCTTCTGGAAGGCACGCTCGTCGACCAGGGCCTCGGCGTACTGTTCATAACGGCGCAGGGTCAGCTCATCGGCCTGCTCGCGACTGAAGCCATGCTCGCGAGCGACGTTCTCGGCGGTGGTCAGCATGTCCTTGCCGGTGGCCGGGTCGGCGGCGATGTTGTCCATGTTCCAGTTCTCGGCGATCACCTCGCCGCCCGGCCCCTTGGGGTTGGGCCAGATGGTGTGGGGGCCGTTGGAGGTGCGGTCGGCGAGCAGGCAGTAGGTGGTGTCGAAACTGCCGCTCTCCACCGCCAGGGCGGCATTGAACACCGAGGTGGTGGCGGTGGCGCAGGCCTGGGTGACGTTCTGGCCCGGGGCCTGGCCGGCGCCCATCATGGCCGCCGCCCAGGGCGCACCGTAGAAGATCGACTTCTGCCCCACCGAGACCCCCAGGTAGAGGTAGTCGATGATCGCGGGATCGATGTCGCGGCTGGCGAACCAGCGCTTGCTGGTGGCCGCGCCCAGCTCGATGGAGTTCACGTCGGCCAGACTGCCCATCCACTTGCAGAAGGGGCTGGAGTAGTAACCGCCGTAGGGGATATAGGCGTTCTTGAACATGCTCACCTCTGAAACCATTACCGTGATGGAAGGGAAAAAGGGGGCCCGTCCCGATAGCACGGCAACGCGGCCCCAACCCTGATGCTCAGTCGCGCGTCAGCCGCTCGCGCAGGTCCCCCCAGCGGGGCTGGAAGAGGCCGGCCGGCATCTCGCGCAGCTCATCGGCGATGCGCGGTACGAAGTCCATGGCCGCCAGGATGTCGCGCTCGATGTCGATGCCCGGCGCCACCTCGGTGAGGGTGACCTCGCCGTCGAGCAGCTCGAAGACGCAGCGCTCGGTGACGAACAGCACCGGTTTGCCGGTCTCCCGGGCGTAGCGGCCGCTGAAGGTGATCTGGTCGACGCGCTGCACGAACTTGCGGCGATGCCCCTCCTGGCGGATTCGTAGGCGTCCCTCCTCGACCACCACCTCGCCGCCGTTGGTGAAGGTGCCGCAGAACACCACCTTGCGGGCGTTCTGGCTGATGTTGATGAAGCCGCCCGGACCCACCACCTTGTCGCCGAACTTGCTGACGTTGAGGTTGCCCTCGTGGTCGGTCTGGGCCAGGCCCAGGAAGCAGACGTCGAGGCCGCCGCCGTCGTAGAAGTCGAACTGGTAGCCGTGGTCGATGATCGCCTCGGCGTTGTAGGAGGTGGCGAAGTCGCCGCCGCTGGCGGGCACGCCGCCATAGGTGCCGAGCTCGGTGGTCAGGGTCATCAGGTCGCTGACGCCCTCCTCGGCCGCCACGCTGGCGACCCCCTCGGGCATGCCGATGCCGAGGTTGACGATGCCGCCCGGCACCAGCTCCATGGCGGCGCGCCGGGCGATCACCTTGCGCGGGTCCAGGGGCATCGGCCTGATGCCGCCCAGCGGCACCCTGAGGTCGCCGGAGAGCGCCGGGTTGTAGCCGGTGGCCATGGTCTGCATGTGCTGCTCGGGCTCGGCCACCACCACATGGTCCACCAGGTCGCCCGGCACCTTGACCCGCTGGGGGTGCAGGCTGCCCTGCTGGGCCAGGTACTCCACCTGGGCGATGACGATGCCGCCGCTGTTCTTCGCCGCCTGGGCCATGGAGAGCTGCTCGAGGAAGATCGCCTCGCGCTCCAGGCTGAGGTTGCCGCGCTCGTCGGCGGTGGTGGCGCGTATCACCGCCACGTCCACCGGGAAGGTGCGATAGAGCAGCCACTCCTCGCCCTCGAGCTCGACCAGCCTGACCAGGTCCTCCGCGGCGGCCGCGTTGGCCTTGCCGCCCTCGAGGCGCGGGTCGACGAAGGTGCCGAGCCCCACCTTGCTGAGCACCCCGGGCTTCCTGCCGGCGATGTGTCGCCACAGGTGGGCCAGCACGCCCTGGGGCAGCAGGTAGCCCTCGAGGCGATTCTCGCGGATCAGCTCGCCCATGCGCGGCGCCTGGCCGGTGTGGCCGCTGATCAGCCGCCTGACCAGGCCGGGGTGCCCCAGGTGGTTCATGCCGCGGGTCTTGCCATCGCCACAGCCGCAGCTATGGGCCAGGGTGAGGTCGCGGGGCGCGCCGGTCGCAAGGAAGCGCGCCTCCAACGCCGTGGCCACGGCCTCGGCGAAGCCACACAGGCCGGCGGTGGTCCAGATGACGGTGTCGCCATCCCGGATCAGGCTCGCCGCGGTAGCGCTGTCGATGATCTTGTTCACTCTCTCGACCCTCTTGCGTGGGATATTTAATCTGTTGACATATATATTATATATACAACAAACATTATGTTGCGTGGCGCATGCCGAGGGGCCCCGCGGCGCAGGGCCTGCCCGGATCAGCCGCCGGTCAGCACCAGCACGATCCGGGGAAAGAAGATCACCAGGGCAACCACGACGATGTCGGCCACCAGGAAGGTCGCCACACCCTTGAAGATGTCCATCAGCGAGGCGTACTGGCCCGCCACACCCTTGATGACGAAGATGTTCATGCCCACCGGCGGGGTGATCATGCCGATCTCGAGCAGCTTCACCAGCACCACGCCGAACCAGATCAGGCTGACGTCGTAGAGCTCGAAGACGGGCAGCAGCACCGGCAGGGTCACCAGCATGGCGCCGAAGGGCTCCATGAACAGCCCCAGGAACAGGTAGATCAGCACCACCACCAGCATCAGCTCGAGATAAGTGGGATCCCAGCCGGTCACCATGCCGGTGATGTGGCCGGCCAGCCCGCTCAGGCTCAGGAAGAGGGTGAACATGCTCGCGCCGACGCCGATGATCAGCAGCGCCGAGGTAGTGGAAAGCGTCTCGAGCAGCGCGGCCTTCATCGCCTTGCCGCTCAGGCGCCCCAGGACCAGGGCGATCAGGATCGCCCCGGCGGCCCCCACGGCCCCGGCCTCGGTGGCGGTGAAGACCCCCGAGAACAGCCCACCGAACACCAGTGAGCCCAGCACCAGCACCGGCCAGATTTCGACCAGCGCCTGGCGGGCGCTGATATCGCGCACGTCGGCCGCTTGCCGGGGCACGATATCCGGCCGCCGCCAGCTGACCAGCAGGATCACGATGCTGTAGCTGATCGCCGTCAGCAGCCCGATGGTGATGCCGCCCAGGAACACCTGGGTGATCGACACCTGGGCGAAGACCCCGTAGACGATCATCAGGATGCTGGGCGGGATCAGCGCGCCGATGGTGCCACCGGCGGCGATGGTGCCGCAGGCGAAGCTCGGCTTGTAGCCGCCATTGACCATCTCCGGAATGGCGATGCGCCCCATGGCGGCCGAGCAGGCCACGCTGGAGCCGCTCACCGCGGCGAAGCCGGAGCTGGCGAAGATGCTCGAGATCGCCACGCCCCCCGGCAACCAGCGGAACACCACCTTGGCGGCATTGAACAGGCCGTTGGTGATCCCGGCGTGGTAGCAGACGAACCCCATCAACAGGAACATCGGCACCGCACTGAGCGTCCACTTGGCGATGAACTCATAGGGCGTGGACGAGAGCATGCCGATGGTGGTCTGCCAGCCGAACATCACCGTCATGCCGCCCAGCGAGACGATGATCAGCGAGAGCGCGACCGGCACCCGCAGCGCCAGCAGCAGCAGCAGGATGGCGAGACCGTAGAAGCCGACATCAACGGACATGGGGATTACCTTTCATCTGGCGCGGCGGCGGGGTGGGCCGCGCCCCTGGCCAGGAACGGCACCCGTACGACACAGACCACCGCCGCCAGGGCGAAGGCGATGGGCAGCACGAAGTAGGTCGGCCATACCGGCATGGGGAAATTGAGCGACATCACGTAGGAGCCGATGGCGTACTGCTCCATGGCCTTGCCCCAGGTGGCGATGGCCAGCACGGCATAGACCACCGCCGAGAGCAGTGACACCAGCACATCGGAGATGCGCACCAGGCACTGCCCCATCACTCCTTCCAGGGCCTCCACGGCGATCATCTCGCGGCGCCACTCCACCCAGCCCAGCGGCAGCAGCGCCAGGGTGATGAGGTAGTAGCGGGTCACCAGTTCCACGGTGGCGGGAATCGAGACCGAGAGGGTCGAGCGCAGCACCACATCCAGGGTGACGTGCACCACCATCAGCAGGATGCCGAGGGTACCCAGCAGCGCCAGACCGACGGCGGCCCGGTTCGACAGGCGATACAAAGCGGCCATGGGGGAATCTCCTGCATCTTGGGCGGGCCCGAAGCCGGGGAGCCGGCGTCGGGCGGCGTGGCATCAGGTCCCGTAGGTGGAGAAGTCCACTCCGTCCCAGACCTCGCGATTCACGGCGTCCGCGACCCGCTCCGGATCCTCGCCGGCCTCCTCGACGATGGCATTCCACTTGTCGACCAGTGCCACGAAGCGATCGAGCTTGGCGCGGGCATCGCTCACCCCGTAGCGCTCCTCCGCCTGCTCGGCGGCGTACGCCAGGTCCTGCTCACCGAAGGCCCGGCTGGCCTCGATCAGGTCGTCGCTGGGCTCGAGGATCTCGATGCCGTGCTCGCCGGCCAGCTCGTACGCCTCGTCGGTCATCTCGTAGCCCCAGCGCTGGATCGCCCGGGCGCTGGCTCGGGTCGAGGCACGCACCACCGCCTCGCGATCCTCGGGCGAAAGCGACTGCCACACCGGCTGCCCCACGGCGTGGGAGATGGTGCTGTGGAAGGTCCCCAGGTCGAGCATGGTGACGTGATCGATCGCATCCTCGAGGCGGAAGGAGATGATGTCGGCGATGGAGCCCACGGTGCCGTCGATGACGCCCTGGGAGAGGGACTCGAAGGTGTCTCCCACCGGGATCGAGGCCGGGGTCGCGGACATGGCCTCGGCCCAGCGCGAGTACTGGGGCCCGCCGACGCGCAGGCGCAGGCCGCGCAGGTCCTCGACCGAGCTGACCGGACGGGTGGTCAGGATCTGGTAGGTATCGGTGGAGTGGGAGCTGGTGTAGACGACGCCGAGCTGCTTGAGCTCCTCCTGACACGCCTCGCAGGTGGCGATGTACTCGGTCATGGCCGCGCCCATGGCATAGGGATTGGTACCGAGCAGGGCCATGTCGCCGACCAGGTTGATCTCGGGCAGGTCGGCCGGGAAGTAGGCCGGCAGGAACAGGCCGGTCTCCACCAGGCCGCTGCGAATGGCGTTGCGCATGTTACCGATCGAGGCGATCTCGGCGCCGAGGATCTGTCCCCCCAACCGGCCATCGGACTCGGCCGCGAGCAGCTCCACGAAGCCCGTGTAGAGCGGCGTGTGGGCGGGGTGGGCCGGGGGGACCCCGGGAGCCATGCGCAGGTCCCGGGCCTGGGCATGGCCGGCGAGTGCCAGGCTGCCCACGGTGGCGGCGATGGCGAGGGTCTTGAACAGGGGGCGGGTCGTCATGAGTCACCTCAGCGGTCGGGTTGTATTTGTTTATTTATTAAACAGTGGTGATGACAATCTATTTGACTCCGGATTATAGTCCAGTCCACCACCATTCCCGATACCCGACTTTGGTATGACGCCTGGCGACCCTCCGGCGCGCTAAGCCGAGGCACCTTCAACCCACCGATCACACCAACGCTTGCTTCACACTCCGACTCGGCAGCCCGGCCAGGCGAGCTGACCGGGGGCGAGTCTGGTGTAAGGGCGAGATGGCGTACTCAGTCGGGCTCCACCATGAAACGGGAGAAGAACCTGGTGAGTTCGTCGAAGCCATCCAGCGGGAGCACGAGGGAGACGTACTGGTCCGGTCGCACCACCACCAGCGCACCGGCCCCACGATCGATGCCCCGCAGGTCGAAGATGTCCTGGTCGGTACCCAGCACCGGAGCGTGGGCCTTCTGGTAGTCCTGAAGCCCGAGAGGCCACTTGTGCGGCTTGAGGACGTCGTGCATGTCGGCCCAGTCCACCTCGAGGTGCGACTGCTGGATGATGCCGTGGACGTCGAAGATCGCGTCCGGATCGGCCCCTTGCGGGGTGAAGCGGCGAATCGGTGATTCCTCGCTGGCGAGGAAGTCCATCAGTTGGTTGAACCGCGACCCCGGGCTTCTCGGGTCTACCATGTCGGCGAAGGCATAGAGCCGCCAGCGGCCGTCGGCGCGATGGACATGCCCGAGGTGGATCCGCTTGGCATCGCCGAGCCGGATGACCTCGGCCGAATGGAAGCGGCGACCAGGCGGGAAGCCGGTGGCGAGCCCCAGGTGGGTGTCGTCCCCGGTGAGCAGGTCCGGCGAATAGTGGGTGGCGAAGCCCGCAGTGAACTCGCTGTTGGTGACGAACTGCCGCTGCACCTCGGCCAGGCCCTTCATGGCCGCCTGCGGGTCGTCGGAGTCCTGGGCGGCGCCGATCGCCCGCGACCAGCGGGTATCCATCTCGATCAGGTTCTCGGCGATCACGTGGCGCTCGGCGTTGTAGGTGTGCAGCAGGCTGGCCGGACTGCGCCCCTCCAGCACCGAGATCAGTTTCCAGCCGAGGTTGAAGGTGTCCTGCATCGACACGTTCATGCCCTGGCCGGCCTTGGCGGTGTGGGTGTGGCAGGCATCGCCGGCGATGAAGACCCGCGGCGTGCGGCTCTCCATCTGGTCGTCGTCGACATCGTCGAACTTGTCGGTGACCCGGTGACCGACGCGGTAGACGGAGAACCAGGCGGCCTCCTTCACCTCGAAGGTGTAGGGGGCCAGCGCCGCCTGGGCCTTGGCTAACACCTCCTCCTTGGTCAGCCAGGCGTCCGGGGCGATGTTGCCCATGTCGACGTAGAGCCGGACCATGTAGCCGCCCTCGCGGGGGATCAGCAGGATGTTGCCCGCCTCGGCGGACTGGATCGTGCACTTGAAGCGGATGTCCGGGAAGTCGGTCACCGCTAGCACGTCCATCACGCCCCACGCCTTGTCCTCGCCGTGGCCCTGGGGCACGCGGCCGATGGACTCGCGCACCACGCTGTGCGCACCGTCACAGCCGACCACGTACCTGGCGCGGACGCTCTTCTCGCCCTCCGGTGTCTTGAGCGTCACCGTGACGCACTCGTCGGGGTCTTCGGGCACCGCCACCTTGAGCGTCTCGTGGCTGTAGTCGACCCGCAGGCGGCTGGGGGAGTTGTGCATGTATTCCAGCAGGAAGTCGAGCAGGCGGGCCTGGTTGACGATCACGTGGGGGAACTCGGAGAGGCCGTCGCGCACGTCCTGCACGCGGCCGAGCCGGGTGATCCGCGACTTGTCACCGGGGCTCGGGCCCCAGAAGTGGGTCTCGTTGACCCAGTAGGCCTCGCTGGTCATCCGCTCGGCCAGGCCGAAGGCCTCGAACATCTCCACCGTGCGGCAGGCGATGCCGTCGGCGCGTCCCACCTCGAGAGGCTCGTCGGCCTTCTCCACCACGCGGGTGACGATGTCCGGGAAGGTCGAGAGCTGGGCGGCCAGCAGCAGACCGGCCGGACCGGTACCGACGATCAGGACATCCACCTCCTCCGGCAGCGGGCCCTGCTCGTCGCCGCGTCCTTCGGCCGCGGGCTGAATCCGCGGGTCGCCACTGCGGTAACCGTCGAGGAAGTACTGCATCTGTTCACTCCATCCCGTGTTCTACGGGTCGTTGTTGATAAACCATCAGGGGTAGGGTCCGCTGCGGCAATCCGCTACGGTGATAATAATCAGTATTGTGATCAATATCGCGGCGAACAATACGACTTTCCGCCAAGACCCGGCGTCCTGTGCCCCGGCATCGATGTTCCGGAAGGGTGTCGACCCTATCCGTCATCCCCTGGCCCTGACGCTGCTCTCGGCCTCCCTGCTGGCCGCCAGCACCCCGGTGCTGGCCAACCTGGAGAGCAAGGGGCTGCACGCCTTCGCCGGCAAGAACATGCGCATCATCCCCTTGAACCTGATGCTGGTGTCGATCATGGGCTCGGCCACGGCGCAGATCGCCATCATGAGCCGGGTGATGACCCCGGAGCTGGAGCGTGACGGCTACGACAAGGGATTCGCCGCCGCCCTCACCGCGGACTCCGGCCTGCCTGGTGATCCTCGTCACCATCTTCAATCCCTGGCTGGTCAGCGTTTTCCGTTAGCGCTCACCGCTCGAACAGCCGGCGGATGCCCGGGGCAACGCACTCTGCTAAGTTAGCGACGGGGCCACCTGCCGGATACGGCGAGTGGCCGTCGATCGCTCCCCTTCCACCCTCGAATAGAACGCGACCATGACCGCAGCTCCCTTCTCAGAGGCCAGCCGATTTCCCGGCAACCTGCTCCGGCGCTGCCACCAGATCAGCGTCGCCATCTTCCTGCGCAAGTGCGAGGCCTACCACCTGACCCAACTGCAGTACATCATCCTCTGCGCGCTGGAGGAGCATGGGGCCATCGACCAGATCACCCTGGGCGGCCATACGGCCCTGGATCGCAACACCGTGGCCGTGGTGGTGCGCAAGCTGGAAGAGCGCGGCCTGGTGACCCGCCACCGCAACCCCGAGGATCGCCGCTCCATGCTGGTCACCCTCATGGAAGCGGGCCGGCAACTGCGCCGGGCCGCCGAGCCTTCCGTGGCCGAGGTGCAGGAGGAGATCCTCGCCCCCCTGGAAGCGGACGAGCGTGAGACGCTGTGCCGGCTGCTGCAGACCCTGGCCGACGAGAACAACCACCTGAGCCGGGTGCCGGTGCGCAACACCGGCTGAGCATCAAAGACGCGCCATGACGTGCCAGGTGCGCATCAGGTCGTCCGCCGCGCTGTTGGCGCTGAACCAGAGCGAGGTACCGAACAGCTCGGCATCGGGGCGGGAGAGTCACGACCCTCGTCAACGGGGCCTGTCTCTGGTTAGATGCGTCTTGGGCGACCTGCGTCCCTGACGACCTCCATCCCCATCGACACCCCGGAGCCCGCTCATGTCTCGCGCTATCGACATTCCTGCCGCCGACGGCACCATCGACGCCCATCTCTTCACGCCCGGGAGCGCCGGAGGCCCGCTGCCAGGCGTGGTGCTGTTCACCGATATCGGCGGCTGCGCCCCTGCTATCACGAGAAGGCCCAGCAGATAGCCGACAACGGCTATGCCGTGTTGATGCCCAACGTCTACTACCGCAATGCGCGCGGCCCCGTCGTGCCGGAGGGCAAGTCCTTCCGCGACCCGGACGTGCGTCCGACGCTGTTCGAGTATGCCGGCCGCCTGACGCCCGAGGCGCAATCCCGCGATTTCGTCGCCCTCCTCGACTGCATCGATAGCGAGGCCGAGTTCGCGGACGGCCAGGTAGGCGTGGTCGGTTACTGCATGACCGGCTCCTTCGCGCTGCGCATGGCGGCCGAACACCCCGACCGCGTCGCCGCCGCGGCCGGCTTTCACTCGGCCCGGCTGGCGGGCGCCGACGACCCGTACAGCCCCGTCCAGGTGGTCGGCACCATCGAGGGGCGCGTCTATCTCGGCCACGCCGACCAGGATGAGCTTCTGCCCCCCGAGCAGATCGCCCGCTTGGACGAGGCACTGGCCAAGGCCGGCGTGCACTTCACCACGGAGCTCTACAAGGGGGCAGCCCACGGCTTCACGGCCAAGGACGCCCCCGCCTACGACGCGATCGCCGACGCCCTGCATCACAAGCGGCTCGCCATGCTTCTGGAAGAGACGCTGTAACGGGACCTTCCCCGCTTCTCATCAGCGGTCCCGCTGTATGGGCCGCGAACCGGCTGTCGATCAGCGGCCGTGGAGGGCCTGCGGGTTGAAGAGCACGTCGCCGGTGACGGTCTAGCTTTTTATCGCCGCGAACGCCTCGGCGATGGTTGGCGGGGCAGTAGGGCGGGAGTACATCGTCTTCAGGTACTCTCTCAACCGCGGTGCGCCGTCGAGCATTTTCTCTTCGTTCGCCCAGTCCAGGGTATACGCGGCATTGAAGTCGGCCACGCTGAGTCGGTCGCCAACCATGAACTCGCGTTCTTTCATGTGTCTCTCGAGCACTGCCACCATCTCCAAACACTCCTGCCTCGCCAAGTCGACATCCTGAGGCAATCGCTTCTCTTCCGGATAAATGAACGTGTGACGAGCGATACGCCACAGAGGCTGCTCGATCTCGGTCACCAGGAAGAAAATCCAACGATACATCTGGGCTCTATCCTCCACCGTCTCCGGGATGAATACCGCCTGTGGATACTTTTCGGCCAGGTAGAGTTGGATCGCGGCCGATTCGGTTACCACGAGGCTCCCGTCGACCAACACGGGGACCTTGGCGGCGGGGTTGAGGGCGAGGAAGTCTTGTTGCTGGTTCTCTCCTTGCAAGAGGTTCACCGGGAGCAATTCGTACTCCAGGCCCAGTTCGTTGAGCAACCAGATGGCACGCAGGGCACGGGTCGGGGGTGTTCCGTATAGTTTCATCATTTCCAGCTCCGTCGATTTGCAGACACCCGCTATTTCACTTGTCTCCTGATCCAGTCGAGCGGGTGCTTGTGGAATCGACACCCCCAAGCGGAAGGCGATGCTCCCAGAGCCCGTGGCCTTCGGTTCCCGGGCTTGCAGGACGTCTGGTAGCCCAAGGGTGCGATGGCCCTTGCATCGCCCACTCCGGCGCCCGAGACTCTATCGAATGCGTATTGAAGACATGAGCATCGATCGGCTGCTGGAGCTCAGCGACAATGATCGACCCGGGAGAGATCCCCACCTCGGCCCGATCCGCCGCGCCGGCTGAGGCCATGGACAGCCTGCCCAGCCTGCGTTGCCTGCGCGCCCTGGCCACCGTCGCCGAGCATGGCAGCGTGCTCGGCGCCGCCGAGGCCCTCAACCTCTCCCAGCCGGCGGTCTCTCGGGCGATTCGCGACCTGGAGAAGACCCTCGACCTGTCGCTGTTCGAGCGCCACCACGGCGGCATGCTCTGTACCGAGGCCGGCGAGCTGGTGACCCACCGCTGCCGTCGCGTTCTCCACCAGTTCGCCCGCGCCGAGCGGCAACTGGCCCAGCTGCCGCTCAAGGGCCACTTCCACCGTCTGGCCCAGCGCCTCTCCCTGCGTCATCTGCGCGTGCTGGTGACCCTGGCCGAGACCCGCAACGAGCGCCAGGCCGCCCGGCGCCTGGCGCTCACCCAGCCCACCGTCAGCGCCAGCCTGCGCGACCTGGAGGGACGCGTCGGCACGCCGCTGTTCCTGCGCACCCAGCGCGGATTGATCGCCACCCCCGGCGGCACCCTGCTGACCCGACACGCCAAGGTGGCCCTGCGCGAGATGGCGCTGCTCCAGGACGATATCGCCGCCTGGCGGGGCGAGGCCCAGGGGCGGGTGGTCATCGGCGCCCTGCCGCTGACCAGTTCCCTGCTGGTGCCGCGCGCCGTGGACGCCCTGCTGCGCGAGCGCCCGGGGCTCACCGTCGTCGTGCACGAGGGCACCTATGACGTCCTCTTCGAGGCGCTGCGCAGCGGCGAGATCGATGTCCTGGTCGGGGTGCTGCACCGCATCGATCCCGAGGAGGAGATGACCCAGCAGGTACTGCTGCATGACCGCCTGGTCGCCGTGGCGCGTCCCGGGCACCCCCTGATGGGGCACAGCGACCTGGCCCTGGAGGCACTGCTCGACTGGCCCTGGATCGCTCCCCCCAGGGGCACACCCGCCCGCCACAGCTTCGACCAGCAGTTCAATACCCTGGGCATCACCCCGCCGACGCCGGTGGTGGAGGCCGGCAACCTGGGCGTCATCCGCGTCCTGCTGCGGGACAGCGACCGCCTCGCCCTGATCTCCCCCTACCAGGTGCATTACGAGGTGCAGGATGGGCACCTCGCCTATCTGCCGCTGCGCCTGCAGGGCCCACCCCGGGCCATCGGCCTCACCATGCGCGAGGACAGTGCCCCCAGCCCGGCCCTGAGTGCCCTGCGCGACACCCTGTTGACGGTCAGCCGGGCGCTCCCGTCCAGCCCCTGATAGAAAAAACGCATACCCACGCCGTGGAATGGCATTGGTCCTCGGGCACCGCGCCAGCCCAGACTGAGGCCAACCGTGACGCCGGCGGCTCACCCCGTCGCCGCGGCAATAACAACCCCACAACGACACGCCCGGAGCCACCCATGACGCTCAAGACACTGCTCACCACCACCGCGCTGGCCGGGGCCCTGGCCCTCACCACCGCCCAGGCGCAGGCCCAGACCCTGCGCGCCGAAAGCGGCAACCCCGCCACCTTCAATTCCCAGCTGGCCACCCTGATGAGCACCCTGGCCAGCCGCGACCACGACCTCGACATCCAGCTCAGCACCGGCCAGAACCTGGCCATGACCGGCGTCAAGCTGGGCGCCGGGCGCATCGATATGACGATGATTCCCACCGAGCTCTACGGCTACATGGGGGAAGGCACCCGCATGTATGGCGAGATGGGCGACCAGGCCGTCCAGGCGGCGGACAACCTGCACTCGCTGTTCGGCTTCGTCCACGGCGCCTACCATGTCTTTACCTGGGCCGACAGCGGCATCGAGAGCTGGGACGACATCGCCGGCAAGAACGTCTACATCGGGCCGGCCGCCAGCGCCGCCAGCACCGCCATCGAGCAGGTGATCCATGCCAACACCGGCATGCGCCCCAACGAGGGCTATCGGGCGGTAACCCTCGGCTGGGGCGGCTCCGGCCAGGCCTTTTCCGACGGCCAGGTGGACGTGCTGGTGAGCGGCTCGCAGATCGGTTCCGCCTCCATCGAGCAGTACTCCCTGGTCAACCCGATCCGCTTCCTCGGCATGAGCGAGGAGGGCCTGGCGAGCGATACCTGGCAGGAACTGATGGCCACTCCCGGCATGCTGCCGGTGGAGATCACCAACGACACCTACGCCAACACCGTCAACGAGGAGGAGACCATCACCCTGCTGGCCTTCACCATGATGGCGCTGGTCAATCAGAGCCTCGACGAGGAGACCGCCTACCGGCTGACCAGCACGGTGTGGGACAACATCGACGAGATCCGCGACTCCAGCCCGATCTTCGACGGCCTGACGATCGAGGAAGCCTTCATCGGCGTCGATGCCCCGCTACACCCCGGCGCCTACCGCTACTACCAGGAGCGCGGCGTCGAGGTGCCCGAGCAGCTGATCCCCTGATCCGACTCGACAGGCTTGCCCATGACTCACGCACTCTTCCCGCACTCCGAGGTCCGCCTCCGGGCGGTCCTGGCCTACGCGGTCGGCCTCGGCATCGCCCTGCTGGGCATCGTCAACAGCATGCCGAGCTTCGGCCCGATCCCTCGCCTGGGGCCCTTCGGCTACGAGTACATGCACCCGCTGATGCTGGGCCTGGCGTGCCTGGCGGTGGTCGGCCGCCAGACGCTGCTGAAGACACCCGACGGCGCTGGCCCCGTCTGGCGCCTGGCGGGCGGCCTGCTGGATGTCGGGGTGCTCGTCGCGCTGATCGTGGCCCTGCACGACTACTACGTCACCATGGAGCGCCTCAAGGGCGGCCTGTTCTTCTTCGATGCCGCCCACGCCTGGACGGCGCTGGCCGGCGTGGCCGCCCTGCTGCTGATCTGCCTGCGCCAGTGGGGGCTGGCGCTGACCGCCGTGGCCGGGGTGGCGCTGCTCTACTTCTACACCGGCCACCACTGGCCGGGGCTGTTCCGCATGGCCCCCATCGACGTCATCGAGGGCACCGCGGATACCCTCTGGTACAACAGCACCAACGGCGTGCTGGGCTCGCTGCTGGCCATCGTCATCAACACCATCCTGCCCTTCATCCTGCTGGGGGCACTGCTCGAGGGCAGCGGCGCCGGCGGCTCGTTGATCAAGGTCTCGCTGCACGCCTTCCGGCGGGCCCGGGGCGGCCCGGCCCATGCCGCCATCCTCTCCTCCGGGCTGTTCGGCTCGGTCTCGGGCAGCGCCGTGGCCAACGTGGTGGGCACCGGGGTGATCACCATCCCGATGATCCAACGCCGCGGCTTCAGCCCCGCCTTCGCCGGGGGCGTCGAGGCCACCGCCTCCAGCGGCGGCCAGATCATGCCGCCGATCATGGGCGCCGCGGCCCTGGTGATGGCCGACTTCATCGGCATTTCCTACCTGACCATCATCGTCGCCGCGCTGATTCCCGCGCTCTTCTACTACGGCTCGCTGTTCGCCGCCGTGGTCTACGAGGCGCGCCGCCTGGGCATCGAGAGCCGGCCGGTCGACCTCGACCCGGCCGACCGGCCCGAGCGCCAGGACTTCATCAACCTGATCATGGTCGCGGTGCCGCTGACGGTGGTGGTGGTCGCGCTGATCGCCGGCTTCTCCCCGGCCGGCGCCGGCATCCTGGCGCTCTTCTCGGTGGTGCCGCTGAGCCTGGCGCTCAACCCCGAGATTCGCCGGTCTCCCCTGACCCTGGTCCGCTCCCTGGCCAATGGCGGCAATAGCTTCGCCACCCTGCTGATCGCGGTGGGCGTGGTCGGCATCATCGTCGCCGTGCTCTCCTCCACCGGCCTGCCGATCAAGTTCGCCCAGGTGATCGGCGCCTCCACCGGGGGCAGCCTGCTGGTCTCGCTGCTGCTGGCCATGATGGCGGCGCTGGTGCTGGGCATGGGCATGCCGACCCTGCCGGCCTACCTGACCATCATCCTGATCATGGGCCCGGCCATGCTGCGCCTGGGCCTGGAGCCGCTGGTCGCCCATATGTTCGTGTTCTACTTCGGGGTCGCCTCGGCGATCACCCCACCGGTGGCGGTGGCGGCCTTCGCGGCGGCCTCCATCAGCCAGGCCTCGCCGCTCAAGACCGCCCTGGAGGCGACCCGCATCGGCCTGGTGATCTTCCTGCTGCCCTTCACCTTCGCCTTCTACCCGGAGCTCCTGCTGGTGCCCGAGGCGGGCGGTTCGGGCGCCTGGTACGACATGGCCTCGATCCTGCTGCGCCTCTCCCTGGCGGTGCTGCTGATCGCCTCGGGACTGGCCTGCCACGACCGCTGCCGGCTCTCGCTCGTCGAGGCCGCGCTGCGGGTGGGCGTGGCCATCGCCATGCTGGTGACCTTCCCGCTGGTGCACTGGCCGGCCTTCTTCCTCGGTGTCGCCCTGCTGGTGGTGCACCGCCAAACCAGCCTCAAGAAGGGAGCCCTGGCATGACCCGCAGACCCAACTTCCTGTTCATCATCACCGACCAGCAGCGCGCCGACTACCTCGGCTGCATGGGGCATCCGCGGCTGAAGACGCCGCATATCGACGGCCTGGCGGCGCGGGGCACCCGCTTCGAGGAGTTCTACACCGCGAGCCCGGTTTGCATGCCCAACCGCGCCTCCCTGGTCACCGGCCGCTACCCCAGCGTGCACGGCCTGCGCAAGAACGGGCTGCACCTGCCCCGGCACAACAGCACCTTCGTCGAGGCGCTGCGCCTGGAGGGCTACCATACGGCGCTGATCGGCAAGTCCCACTTGCAGCCCTTCACCGGCCGCGACGTCCCGCAGCAGAACCCCGCGGCCGGGGCCCGCGTGCCGGATGCCCACCAGGAGAGCGACGAGGACTGGCGCAACGAGGAGCCGGAGCGCTGGAGCGACGAGGCGGAGTACCGCGTCGAGCTGCCCTACTACGGCTTCGCCCATGCCGACATCGTCACCCGGCACGGCGACAACTGCGGCGGCCACTACGACCGGTGGCTGCGCCGCCAGGTCGAGGACCCGGAGCGCCTGCAGGGGCCGGCCCATCAGCTGCCCCATGACTACATCTGCCCCCAGGCCTACCGCACCGCCATGCCGGAGGAACTGCATCCCACCCGCTACGTGGAGCGCCAGGCCTGCGACTACCTGGCCTCGCGACAAGGCGAGGAGGCGCCCTTCTTCGCCTTCGTCTCCTTCCCCGACCCCCACCATCCCTTCTGTCCGCCGGGCAGGTACTGGGACCTCTACGATCCCGACGATTTCGAGGTGGAGGTGCCCTATGACGCCCACCGCAATCCACCCCCGCACCTGCGCTTCGTCGCCGACCAGTACCGCCGCGGGGAGCGCAACGCGCGCACCGAGAAGGCCTTCATGGCCAGCGAGCGGGAGATTCGCGAGGCCATGGCCCTGACCTGCGGCATGATCACCATGATCGACGACGCCGTGGGCCGCCTGCTGGAGAGCCTCGAGGCACACGGGCTCGCCGACGATACCGTGGTGATCTTCACCAGCGACCACGGCGACTACATGGGCGACTTCAACCTGCTGCTGAAGGGCCCCGCCCCGCTGCGCAGCATCACCCGGGTGCCGCTGATCTGGGCCGAGCCCGGGGCGGGCGAGGCGCGCCGCACCGCGGCCCTGACCTCGGCCATCGACATGGCGCCGACTATTCTCG
Source organism: Halomonas kalidii (assembly GCF_030010475.1). Taxonomy (NCBI): domain Bacteria; kingdom Pseudomonadati; phylum Pseudomonadota; class Gammaproteobacteria; order Oceanospirillales; family Halomonadaceae; genus Halomonas; species Halomonas kalidii. Next base: position 27,615 of record NZ_JASCQN010000021.1, read on the forward strand.
AGTGCGCCGGCATCACCCCCTATCACGGTATCCAGGGCACCAGCCTGTTGCCGCTGCTGCACGGCGAGGCGTGGGAACGGCGCTCATTGCTGATCGAACACGAGGACAATATCGCCCACTGGGGCTTCAGCGAGCCGGCCCACTCGCGCACCCTGCTCCGGGACGGCTACCGGCTGACGCTCTACCAGGACCAGGCGTGGGGCGAGCTCTACCATCTGGAGCGCGATCCCCACGAGACCCGCAACCTCTGGGACGATCCGGCCCATCGCGAGCAGCGTCACGCCCTGACCGAGGCGCTGCTGCGCCAGATGCTCGCCGCCAGCGAGACGAGTCCCTGGCCCAAGCGCATCGCCTGAGCCAGCCCTCACCCCACAACGAAAAGAGCCAGCGCACAGCGCTGGCTCTTCTCGTTGTATCGCGTTGCCCTCCCGCCTCGATGCGGGCGAGACCTCTTCCGTTAGATATATCTTCAGTTAAATATAAAAATTGTTGCGCAAGCGGACCTGGTGCTGACGGTAGGCGCTCTCGGTCATCCGCTCGAGCAGCCGAAGGGCGGTCAGGCCGATACGCTTGATCAGGGGGATCTCGGGCGCAGTGGCGGGCGCGCTATAGGAGAGCGTCTGGGTGGTCATGGCATGGGACCTCGGTCATTTCATAAGGATGCTAACAGAATAGCCGATCCTTAGACTTTAGTCCAATTCACTCGCCTTTAGTCGCATGCGATCCGCCGGTCGCTCCGATGCGATGACACCCCGCAGGTCACCGAGGCGCTCTCGGTGCGCTTCCTCGCTCAGGGGATCTACCGATCACACCAGGAGGAGATCGTAGGTCATGTTGAGCAGCGAGACGCCGATCAGGGTATAGACCAGGCCGCTGACGGCACGGCTCGACAGCCGGGCGACCAGGGGCCGGCCCAGCATCACTCCCACGGCGCCGCCCAGGGTCACCAGCAGGGCGAGCAGCGGCTCGAGATGGCCGCCGCCGCTGAACACCAGCCCGGTGCAGGCCGACAGCAGCAGGCCGATGACCGTCGAGGTGCCCACCACCACCTTGATGTCGGCGCCGCTCATGGCGCGCAGGGTCGGCACGATCAGCACGCCGCCCCCCACCCCGGTCGCCCCCACCATGGCCCCGCAGGCCGAGGGCATCAGCCCGCCCAGCCACTGGCCGACGTGCTGCAGTACCTGGGGCCGGAAGCTGGCCAGCAGTGCGAAGCCGGCGGCGGCCAGCACCGCCAGCTTGAGCCCATGCTGCACGCTCCCCCCCCAGGAGGTGCGCAACAGCAGGGTGATGACCAGGGCCAGCAGCAGGCAACTGGGCACCGCCCAGCGCGAGAAACGCTTGAACAGCGTCCAGTCGACGCGGCTGTCGCGCCCGTGGGCATAGGTCGCTACCACCTTGATCAGTACCGAGACCAGGCTGGCGGTGCCCACCGCCGTGGCCGGCGCCACGCCGAACAGCAGCATCAGGCCCGGCACCATGATCACCCCGGCGCCGACCCCGGAAAGCAGGATCAACAGGCCACAGAGGACACCGAACAGCAGGGCCGTGACTTCGAACATCGACTACCTCCGTGGCAAGACTCGAGAGCAAAGACGAAGCAGCACCGGGCCGCCTCGTATCACGCTGGGTGTCCTATCCTGCCTCAGGCATTGCGATTCCAAAAATTCATTTTTAATATGCTTGAGCAAAATTTTTGAATACATACAGCGACGAGGACACCGCCTTGGAAGCCAAGCACCTGATGCAGCTGGCCATCATTCTCGACTGCGGCTCCATCAGCCAGGCCGCCGGCAAGCTGCACATCAGCCAGCCGACCCTGACCAAGAACATGCAGACGCTGGAGATGCAGGCCGGCGGTTCCCTCTTCACCCGCAGCCGTCACGGGGTGCGCCAGACGTCCCTCGGCGGCACGCTGGCACGCCAGGGGCGCGCCATCGCCACGTCGGTGTGGGCGGCCGAGCAGTCCGCCACCCGCTTCGGCCTGGGCATGCAGACCGAGCTGCGCATCGGGGTCGGTCCCCTGATGGCCAGCCTGCTGATGCACACCGTCACCGAGGCGCTGCTGCGCGACTACCCGAGCCTGTCACTGCTGATCCAGGTGGATACCCCCTACCGGCTGTTCGAGAAGATCAACGATGACGAGCTGGATATCGCCGTGGCCCCCACGGTGATCTCGGCGAGCCAGGAACTCGACCGCATCACCCTCTTCGAGGATCGCCTGGCCATCTTCGCCTCCCGCCATCACCCCCTGGCCCAGCAGCAGCGCATCGAGATCGGCGAACTGGTCGGCTACCCCTGGGTCAATATCGCCACCTACGCCAAGTTCGAGGAGTCACCGGTGGAACGCCTGCAGAAGGCCGGGCTCAAGCAGGTGAACACCCATATCGCCCTGGCCGGCGATGCCATGATCTGCCTGAACATCCTGCCTACCGGCGACTACCTGAGCATCATGCCCGAGCGCCTCACCAACATCGCCGCCCCACACTACGGCCTGCAGAGCCTGCCGGTGGCGGCCGACTTCGGCGAGCGCAACATGCACCTCTGGCACCCCCCCGCCCTAGCCGGCGATGCCATGCTGGACGCCGTCGCCCGCGCCTTCATGGAGACCCTGGAAGCGGCCACTGCGGTACCGCCGGCATGAAAACTCGGCAGGCGCCAGGCCTGTCGAGCCGAGTAAGCTAGTCAAGCCTTCCCGCGAGCAGCGATCTCAGATGCTGACGATGCGGCCCGCCGCTACGTTGTAGTCGGTACGATCGTCGGTCACCGCCGTGCCGAAGAAGGCTACCAACAGAGAGGATCAGAGGCGCTAGCGCCAGTCGTGTTGCTGTTGTCCTTGTATGTTCCCGTTATGTGTCTTGATGCTGCTCAGCGCTAGAATGCTGATAAATAATACTTTCTTCTGACACCTTGTTGTCATGAACAGTATTATCTCCTGCAAAACACTCGAAATACGAACAGATGGAGAGGCCAGGAAAAAAGTCATGAAAACAAAGGGGTAGGTACGAAATGACATGGGTCGGCGGCTGTATCGTGTCTCCCCCTGCCCTCCTAAAGTCGAATCGCTCCTGAGGGTCGTCGCCGAGGTGGAGCTTTACCACGACCACGTCGCCCTGCATGTCGACGTCATGACCGGGACAAAGCGTCCCTACCCCTACCGCAGGGCCACGTTCACCTCTTACGGTATCGGCTTGCCAGCATGCTGGCTGGGGCTTCCATGACCGTCGCCAGTACAGCTTCTACTACCCCCTCTGCATCTGCAGAGGTTTTTTTCTCAACATTCCTTTCTAGTATGGGTATCGCTCATAGATAGCGCTGCCTCGAGCCTTCTCGCCTGACCAACACAGAATAAGGGTCTAACCATGACATTCAAAAAAAACAGCAATGCCATTGTCATTGCCGCTATCGCCTCTCTTTACTCGGCAACCTGCCTGGCATCCCCTCTTGATCACAACGAGGAAAAGTGGACCACGGACACCATGATCAATGCCCGGGCCAATATGTTTCACCCCGACCTCAATTACCTGACTTTCCAGAACTTTAACAAAATGTTTTCCACCCGCACTGTGGAGGCATCGTCCACCCCATGGCGACTGGAGGAAGACCTGGTCGAGATCAATGGAACCTTCTCGATGGAGGGGGAAGAGCTGTCTCTTGAGGAGTTCCTAGAAAAAACCCGGACCAATGCACTGCTAGTCATCAACGATGGCAAAATTTCTTATGAGCACTATCGTAACGGGTTAAGCGAAACGCATCCGCATGCCGTCTTCTCAGTGTCCAAATCGATTATTGCAACCTTGATTGGCCTGGCTGTCGAAGATGGCAAGATCGCCAGTCTAAACGACAAGGTAACCGACTACCTTCCGGAGCTGGTGGGGACCGGCTTCGAAGGTACCAGAATAATTGATCTACTCCGGATGCGCTCAGGTGTGGCTTGGGATGAGCACTACGAATTTGGAGGAGACACGCAACTCACAGAGGTTCATGACAATTCTCTGGTCGCTTACAAGTATCGGTGGTGCGACTATGCTGTGACGTCTTCAGAGAAGCTGCACGAACCCGGAGATCAGTTCAACTACTCCACCCTGGACACCAGTGTACTCGGCTGCTTGCTGGAGAGTGCAGTGGGCACGACGGCGGCAGAGTACATGTCGGAGAAGATCTGGAAGCCCGCCGGCATGGAATCAGATGCCTTTTGGATCATGGATGGCCCCGAGCCTGTCGGCAATGAATTCTATGGTGCCGGCTTCAATGCTACGCTACGCGATCTCGGCCGCTTGGGACTCTTGATGCTCAATATGGGCGAGGCTAATGGCACCCAAGTGATCTCTGAAGCGTGGGTAGAAGAATCTACCGTTTCCGATCCTGGCTATGAACGCACTGAGGAAGGCTCACCCATCGGTTATCAGTATCAGTGGTGGACCTTACCTGAGTCGGATGCCTATTCTGCCATCGGCCTCTACAACCAGTTCATCTACATTGACCCTCAAACCCAAACCGTGATCGTAAAACTTAGCCACACCCCCGATCCACTTGGCTGGGAGGAAGTCAACCTCGAGTTCCTTGAGAAGATATCACACCTCTTCTCAGAATAATCCACATCTGAATCCACTTTAACGCCTGCGATTCCTTCCACAACCTTTAAAGGTGGACAGGATCGCAGGACTTCACGCCCCCTTATGTCATCTCCTAAAACAAGGAAAAATATAATGATGAAGAAATCAACAATTCTGATTGTTGCGGGAATCGCTTTCACCTTCACTCTATCGGCTCATGCCGTGGAGCTCACTGAAGAACTTGATTTAGCACTTGATATCAAGGGATTAAGCGATTATCGTGCCGGCGGAATTTCAATGACGAACAACAACTCTGCCTTATGGATGGATGCCACCTTGGTCCACAAGAAAAGCGGGGGGCATGTCGGAATATTTACTTCCAACATAGATTTCGGCACTGCAGCCAATAGAGAATTTGCCTACTACCTCGGTATCGCACGACCGCTCTCAGAGAATATTTTCGCCTCCTTCAGCCGGCTCGAGTACGAATACCCCAGCAGCAGCCAATTCAACTTCGGGGAGTGGATTGGGACACTCAGCGCATATGGCGCCACCCTTGGAGTAAAGTATACTGACGACATCAAGCCATTCAATGAAAAACGCACTATCGCCTGGGTGGAGTATGAACACAAGCTCCCGCACGGCTTATCTATTGATGTCCGCTACGGTCTCACAGACACTGAGAATGATATATATATCGACAGCGAGGGATCCAGCCGCAGCACCTATTACGACTGGGAGATTGGCATAGGCAAACAACAATGGGGACTGGACTTTCGCCTGTCCTATATAGACACCGACTTATCGAAATCCGAGTGCGCCTCTTCCTTCGGAGCCGATGATATTTGTTCATCGACCTTTGTAGGTTCAATATCCAAAAGATTCTAGTCACTTTCAGACACGAGCCATAAGGCATCCCGGTGCGATGGCTCACCCTCAGCGCCCCCATAGAAATATCTCAACAACCAGTCTCAACAAACTATGGGGGCCTTTTTCTTCTTGGGCAAGGGATCATGCCCACTCCTCAACTGCTACCAGGCTGGCGAAGAGCCGAGATCAGCTCTACCTTGTTGCTGACGCCCAACCGGATATAGGCACTGCGGAGGTAGGTCCTCGCAGTTGCAGGGGTAACGCCGAGAGCACGGGCCACTTCCTTGTAGGAGTTGCCCAGTGAATATAGCCTCGCCGCACTGAGTTCACGAGGCGATAGAGAGGAGGACTGCTGACGCGAAGATAGAACCAGAGAGACCAGGTCTCCACACTGCTGAACGATGATCCCCTGCTTGCCATCAGGATACATCGTACAGGGCACACGACTCTCTAGGCTGGATATGCTGTCCGGCAAGCTGGACCCTTGCCAGCCAGCATACTTTTCACTGAGTGCTGTACCGACATCCCTGCCAATATAGAGCAACTTTCCTTGCATGCTGGCCAGCGCATAACTATCCCAGACACTCGGTAGACCATCGGATCGGATCGTCGACAGATGGGCTCGCCAACAACAGGTCAAATGATTAAAAAACTCTTCCATCAATATTGACTCGGCATCGTCGAAGCCAACGCCTGAATTTCCTCTATTTATAGACACGAAGAACAGCATGCCACTGGAAGGAAACTCCTGCGTCACGGCCATGCTATGGAAGATGTCATGTCGCTTGCAGAATGCCTCCACCTCCTCATTTCCACCTTTCGATGCTTCGTTATTGTTGTCCCTCACGGCCCTCCCCAGGCAGGAAATCGAGGTGTTCGCATAGCAGTCTATCCCGGAGATGCCATTCCATTCCTCTGCAAAGGATGCGCTCAAGCCGTGACTTCCATGCATCAAATTCTTCGGTGGTGAGTTATCCGTTGGAATATAGACTTGGCCCCACCATGCCGAATCGAAGCTCACGACATTACTGAAGATCAGAATGGCTTCATGTAACCAGCTTTCGGCAGACGAATCCTCGGACAGTTCTGACAACTTCAGCACTTCACGGCTGAAGCATTTGAGGTCATTCTCATCCAGCCTTGGGTTCCGCGCCTTGCTATTATTGTTCATATTGTCACCTGATGTTGGGTATCTCCTCTCCCTGGATCAGCTACACGTTACTCTTACCATGGATAAGAGCGTATGGGTAAGAGCGCTTGGATCAGAGCGGCTCGGGCCACATGCCGGGGTTATTCCATCGCCTTGTCATATCACCCCCCGTCGTGCCTCAAGGCCGCCCGCACCTCTTCCGGTACCGGCCTGCCCTGCATGCGCCGGGGATCCTCCGGGTGCCACCCCGCCCAGACGCGGGTCACCCTGGCCTCCACGGCCACGGCGTCGCCGCGATGCAGGACATGCTGCACATCGAAGCTGCTGTTGCGGAACTCGGCGATCCGCGTCTCGATGCGCACCTCGTCGCCGTGGCGGCAGGGGGCGAGAAAGCGGGTGCGCAGATCGACCACGGGGTAGCCGATCACCTCGAAGCGCGCCTGCAGTGTCGTCGTGTCGAACCCCGCCTTGGCGAACAGCAGGTTGGTGCCGCTATCGAAGTAGGCCAGGTAGCGGGGGTGGAAGACGATCCCCGCCGGATCGCAGTCGCCCCACTCGATCAGCCGGGTATGGGTATGGATCAGCATGGGTGATTCCCCGTGGGCACTCAGTCGAGCCGCAGCACGGCCGGCGGTGGCGCGTCGCGGTAGAGGCCGGCCGCGACCTCGGCCCGGTTCTCCAGCACGGCACGCTGGTTGATCGAGCCCTTGTCGGTGGCCTCGTGGGCATCCAGGCGTGGCGGCGCGTCGAGCAGCACCAGCCGACGCACCCGGGTCGAGCTGCCCGTGCTCTGGGCGTCCAGGTCGCGCAGCAGTTGCAGGAATCGCTCGCGCACCGGCTCGCTGGCCAGCACCGCGGCGGCCTCGGCCGTGCCGTCCAGTCCCGCCAGTTCTCGGCACTTCTCCAGGTCCGGGAAGACCATGGCCGAGACATAGGGCTTGTCGAGCCCGGCGATCATCGCATCCTTCACATGGGGCGCCCCGGCCTCGATGATGCGGGCGCGCAGCGGCCCGACGCTGACCCAGGTGCCGGTATCGAGCTTGAAGTCCTCGGAGATGCGCCCGTCGAAGCGCATGCCGCGCTGGGGATCGTCCGGGTCGATGAACCTGACCGCATCGCCCAGGCAATAGAACCCCTCCTCGTCGAAGCTCCTGGCGGTGACCTCGGGTTGGCGCCAATAGCCCGGCATCACGCTGGGCCCCTTCACCCGGCACTCCAGCTTGCCGCCATTGGGCACCAGCTTGACCGTCACCCCGCGGGCCGGCAGGCCCACCACGCCGGACTGCGACTCCTCCAGCGAGGCGAACATCGCCGAGGGCGCCGTCTCGGTGGCGCCCAGGCCGGTCAGCATGCCCACCCGGCAGCCCAGGGTCTGGACGGCCAGGCGGTCGAGCTCGTCCCAGATATGCTGCGAGAGCCCCGCCGCAGCGAAGAACATCAGGTTGAGTCGCGAGAAGAAGGTCTCGCGCAGGGCATCGTCGCGCTTCAGGTAGTCGACCAGGATCTCGAAGCCCTTGGGCACGTTGAAGTAGACCGTCGGCGAGATCTCGCGGAGGTTGGCGATGGTCTTCTCGAACTCGCCGGGCACCGGACGGCCATCGTCGATGTAGAGGCTGCCGCCGTTGTAGAGCACGATGCCGATGTTGTGGTTGCCGCCGAAGGTGTGGTTCCAGGGCAGCCAGTCCACCAGCACCGGGGGCTCGTCGCGCAGGAAGGGCATCTGTGCCGCCAGCATCTCCTGGTTGGCGCACAGCATGCGGTGGGTATTGATCACCCCCTTGGGCATGCCGGTGGAGCCGGAGGTGAACAGGAACTTGGCGATGGTATCGGGGGTGACGGCCGCCTGGGCGGCATCGACCGCCTCGGTCACCGGCGTCGCCAGCAGCTCGGCGACGTCCTGCACGCCCGACACCCCATCGGGGACCACCGCCAGGCAGGCGCAGTCGTCGGGGCGAACCGCGGCCAGGGCGGCGGCGAAGTCTTCCGCCCGATCGACCATCAGCAGGCCCGGGGTCAGCAGCTCGACGATATGGCGCAGCTTGCCGAAGTCCCGGCTGACCAGCGAGTAGGCCGGCGAGACGGGGGCAAAGGGGATGCCCACGTACATGGCCGCCAGCGCCAGCAGCAGGTGCTCGATGGAGTTGCCACCGAGGATGGCCAGGGGCCGCTCGGGGCTCAGGCCGTGATTCAACAGTCCTTGCGCCAGATGGCGTACCCGGGTCAGGGTCTCGGCATAGCTCAGGCGCTGCCACTCACCACGGGCATCGCGCCGCGCCACGAAGGTCCGGTCCGGCGCCTCACGGGCCCAGCGATGCAGGCATTCGAGCAGGGTGGCGGGGTAGTCGCCCAGCGGTTCCTCGACATTGAGCAATTGGGTGCCATCGGCGCGCGGGATCAACTTGGCGGTAGCAGTGCCCAAACGGACATCGCGGAAGGGGTGGGACATGGGCGCTCCTGCGGGTTGTGATCGTTGTCAGGATCGGTGATGGCGTGCGCTACCCTAGACAGCGGCGCCTTGATAGCATGCACCTCAATACTTTCACAAACTGTTTAACCACAAAACATTATGCGTGTTAAACATTGGTCTATGAGGGGCAGGCAGACACATGAACAGCGACGACAGGAATGGAATCGACTACTCGATGCTGCAATCGCGCCTCGGCTACAAGCTGAGACGCGCCCAGCTCGTCTACTTCGATGTCTTCTTCGAGGCCTGCGCCCAGGAAGGCATCACGCCGGGCCTGTTCAGTATCCTCGCCATCATCTACCACAACCCGGGGCTCACCCAGTCGGCGGTCTCGGCGGCCCTGGACGTCGACCGCTCGGCCATGGTGGCCGCCATCGACAAGCTGGAGAGCATGGAGGTGGTGGAACGCCGCAAGTCGAAGAACGATCGCCGTTCCTACGCCCTCTATCTGACGGAAAAGGGCAAGACCTTCACCGAGCGCCTCAACCGCAAGTCGGTCGCGGGCGAGGAAGCCTTCGACACCTTCATGAAGGAGGGGGAGCGGGAGTGGCTGCTCGACATCCTCGATCGCATCATCGCGGCCCGTCAGAACAAATGAAAAGGCCCCGCCAAGGCGGGGCTGACGTCACCGTCGTGACGACCAATCAGAAATCGAAGCGTTTAGAAATCAAAGAACACGGTCTCACCTTCGCCCTGCAGGCGGATATCGAAGCGGTAGCGCACCTTGCCGTCGGCCTCCTCGCGCTTGGCGATCAGGGTCTGGCGGCGGGCCGGCGACTCGATGGCATTGAGCACCGGGCAGGCGGCGTTGGCCTCCGCCTCGTCCTCGAAGTAGAGGCGGGTCTGCAGGTGGATGTTGATGCCCCGGGCGAAGACCGCCAGGTTGATGTGCGGTGCCATCACCTTGCCGTCGCCGCGCGTCACCGCGCCGGGCTTGATGGTGGTCAGCGACCACTCGCTGCCACCCTCGGCGGTGGTGGCGGTGCGGCCGAAGCCGTTGAAGGGCTTGTGCAGGTCGTACTCGGGCCGGTACTGGCCCTGGGCGTCGGCCTGCCAGGCCTCGAGCAGGGCGTCGCGCACCAGGTCGCCGTTGCCGTCGATCACGGTGCCGACCACCTCGATGGACTCGCCCTCGGCCTCGGGTCTGGCCATCCGGCTCCAGATCTCCTCGTCGCGCTCGGGCAGGCCGGCCACGTGCAGGGCCAGGCCGATATGCACGTAGGGGCCGGCGGTCTGGGAGGCGGTCTCGCGCAGCATCAACTCGCTGCAGGGTCGGGAATTCGGCTGTTGCATGGTCTGGTTACCCCATCCTGTCACTGGTTTTCGAAGCGGTTACTGATTGTCGAAATAGGTCTGCAGTTCGCCGCGCACCACCAGGTCGAAGCGGTAGGCCAGGCAGTCCATGGGGCGGCTGCGCGCCATGTCGAGGCGCCCGATCATGGTCTCGACGGCCTCCGGGTCGTTGAGGGTCTGCACGATGGGGCAGATCGGGATCAGCGGGTCGCCCTCGAAGTACATCTGGGTCACCAGGCGGGTGGAGATCGCCGGCCCCATCACCGAGACATGGATATGCGCCGGGCGCCAGGTGTTGATGCCGTTGCCCCAAGGGTAGGGGCCGGGCTTGATGGTGCGGAAGCGATACCAGCCCTGGTCGTCGGTGAGGCAGCGCCCCACCCCGCCGAAGTTGGGGTCCAGCGGTGCCAGGTAGGCGTCCTTCTTGTGGCGATAGCGACCGCCGGCATTGGCCTGCCACATCTCCACCAGGGTGTGCGGCACCGGCTTGCCGAACTGGTCGATGACCCGGCCGAACATGATGATGCGCTCGCCGACCGGCAGGCCAGCCGCCCCTGCCAACGCGTGGTCTTCACGATAGTTGAGCAGCAGGTCGTTGTCGTGGGGTCCCATGCGCAGCTGGCGGAAGTCCGGGCCGGTCAGCTCGGAGACGCTGGGCGTCTGCAGGCTGACCAGCGCCTGGCTGGGCGAACGGGCCACTGAGGTCTTGTAGCCGGGCGTATAGGCGGCGGGGTGCCAGTCACGGTCGCGCTCTACGTAGCGCTTGTTATCCTGCTGCATATCGAGTCGTCTCTGGGCTGGAGTTGATCGGGATCAGTGTGGCGGCTTGTCGCAGGGCTGCCAATTGACGTCTCGCGCCACGCTCATAACCCAGTGGTTATACCCTGAGGGATCCCGTCGCTACCTGGCGCAGGATCTCGCAGAAGGCCTCCAGGGCCAGCGAGGGCTGCATGCTGGCGTTGGTGCACAGCCCCACCGAGCCGCCGTGGGACTCGAGATCCAGGCTCAGTCGGCACAGCCGGCCCGCGGCGAGATCCTCGGCGACGGCCTCCTCCGGGGCGACCCAGATCGCTTCGCTCTCGAGGGTATAGTGGCGGCTGAGGGGCAGCGAGAGGGTCTCCAGCAGGCGCGACGGCAGGCTCAGGGCGTGGCGCACGCAGAAGCTGTCCACCTGCTGGCGCAGGGTGGTCTGGGGCGGTGGCAACACCCAGGGGTGATCGGTCAGCGCCTCGGGCGGCAGGGGATCCACGCCGTCCAGGGGGTGGCCGGCCCGCACCACCAGCAGCAGTCGCTCGTAGTAGAGGTGTTCGAAGGCCAGGTCCTGGATCTCGCGGGCCTCGGTCATGCGCCCCACCACCAGGTCCAGCTCGCCGCGGCGCAGCCGCGAGAGCAGGAAGGCGCTGGGGCCGGTGACCACGTTGACGCCCACCTCGCCGTGCGTCGAGCCTTCGGCGTGCCAGCGGCGCAGCGCCTTGGGCAAGAGCCGACTCTCCACGGTGGAGAGCGCCCCCACCCGCAGCCAGCGCGTCCCCTGATGGGTATCCCCGATCGCCCCCACGCCCTCCTCCAGGGCCCGCAGTGCCGGCCCGGCGTGGCGCAGCAGGGTGAGGCCCGCCTGGGTCAGGGCCACGCCCTGGGGCGTGCGCTCGAACAGGCTGGTGTCGAGGACCTCCTCGAGCTCGCGGATGGTCTTGGACATGCCCGGCTGGGTGATCGCCAGCCGCTCGGCGGCTCGGGCGAAGCTGCGCTGCCGGGCCACCTCGAGGAAGGCCTGCAGGTGGCGCAGCTTGATCCGGGCATTGAGCATTCAGGTCTCCTGCTGGCGGGAGGCGAGCAGTCGGCGGGTGCTCGCCATGGCCACCAGACTGATCAGCAGGGTCGGCAGGAAGGCCAGCGCCACGGTCCCCGAGAGATCATTGAACCAGCCGCCGACCACGGTGATGGCGAAGACCAGAAGATAGCCGAAGCAGAGCATGCCGGCCATCAGTCGCGGCAGCGCCTCGAGGCGTACCAGCCAGGCCGGCAGCGCCAGCACGAAGATGAACAGCGCGCTGGTGAAGAAGCCGAACACCCCGGCGGCCCACACCACCCCGCTGCCCGGCAGCCAGAGCATCAGCGGCAGCGCCAGCAGGGCCAGGGCGGTGATGGCGATCAAGGGCCGCGGCCGCCCCATCAGGCGGTCGGCGTAGAGGATCAGCAGCGCCGAGGAGACCATCTGGGCGCCGTTGAGCGCCGTCAGGCTGGGCGCCAGCAGTGCCAGGCGGTCGCTTTCCTCGAGCAGCGGCGGCAGGAAGACGTTGCCGGTGAAGTAGAGCGCCGCCGCCGCGCCGAGCAGCGCCACCAGGCGCCACATGCGACCGTCGCGAATATCCGGCAGGATCAGGCCGGCGGCCCGGGAACCGCTCGTCATGGCCGGCAGGCGTCGGCCGCCCACCACCAGGGCCAGCATCAGCAGCGGCACCGGCGCGACCCAGAGGGCGAAGGCCCACTGCCACTGGGCGCCGAGCCAGGCGGCCACCAGGGGCCCGGTGGCCCCGGCGGCCAGCAGTTCGCCCACCAACAGGCCGTTGGTGTAGACCGCCGAGGCGCGGCCGATGCGCTCGGGCGCCCAGAGCTTGGCCAGCACCGGCATCGCCGCCTGCATCAGGGCGATGCCGGCGCCCATCAGCAGGGTCGCCAGCATAAAGGGCGGGAAACCCTCCGGCAGGCTGCGCAGGCCGCTGCCCAAAGCCATCACTCCCAGGCCGCCCAGCATGCAGTGGCGCACCCCGAGCCGAGCCAGCAGCCAGCCCGTCGCCAGGCCGCCCACCGCCAGGGTCACCAGCGGCAGGCTGGTGGCGATGGCCACCTCGCCGCCGGTGAAGCCCAGCACCGCCTTGAGCTGGGGGATCAGCGGCGGCACCACCAGCACGGTCAGGCGCAGATAGAGCCCCAGGCACCACAGCAGGCCATAGGCCAGCAGGGCCTGGCGCAGCCTGTCCGAGGATGCCATGGTCGCCGCGTCCTGGTTCATGCCCCTCCCCCGTCTCCCGAAAGCCGAAACCGGCCCGCAGGCCGGTTCGGCATCATGCCATGAGGCACACCTTCTTAGCACCCTAACAAAAGGTCCAAGCGGATCGCCCCTCAACGGCACCGAGGCCCGCCCCTAGGGCCTCCCAGCGCCGGCAGCTCACCGCCAGAGCACTTTCAACCCGCTGATTTCTCAGCAATGCTCCGGGAAATCGCTGGCGTGGATCTAGGCCTGCTCCCCGCCCCAGCCCAGCTGCTTGGCCAACCCAAAGGCGTGATTGGCCGCCGGTACGCCACCATAGATGGCCACGTGCATCAGCACCTGGCGCAGCTCCGCCTCGGTGAGGCCGATACGCTTCGCCGTCTTGAGGTGCAGCGCAAGTTCGCCATCGCGGCCCAGGGCGGCCAGGATGCCAGTGGTGATCATGCTGCGCTCGCGACGGGTCAGGTCGTCGTTGCTCCACAGCTCGCCCCAGGCCAGGCGGGTGATCATCTGCTGGAAGGGGGCATCCAGGCTGGTGGCGTTCTCGGTGGAGCGAGCCACGTGCTCCTCGCCCAGCACCTGCTTGCGGGTCGTCAGGCCGGTGGCGTAGTCGACGCCCCGCTCACCCACGTCGCCCAGGTCCACCGCCAGCACCGCCAGCAGCTTCTCGGCGAACAGGGCCGGCACCTCCACGGAAGGCACATGGCCGACAGCGTCGAGGATCTCCAGCGGCGCGCCGTCGCACTCGGCCGCCAGGGCCTCCAGCGTCGCCGGCGGGGTTGCCAGGTCCTCGCTGCCGCCCAGCAACTGCACCTTCACTCCCTTCCTGGTCAGCTTGCCGGTAAAGGCGTGGCTGCCCAGCATCTCGCACAGGCGCGCATAGGACTCGTCGTCGCCACGCCCCATCTGGGTCATCCAGCCGTTCTTGAGCGCCGGATTGGCCTCGATGCGACCGGCGGAGAACCAGCGCGGCACGATCTCGTCGCTGATCGCTCCCAGGCCCTCGCTACGCACCCGGCCGGCGCGGGTGGTCCAGAGCTCCGTGGTGCCGATCACCGCCCCGGTGTTGGTCAGGGTGACGGAGTAGAGCCGCTCGGCGTGCTCGGCCAGCAGTTGCTGGCCCACCACGCCGCCGATGGAGGTGCCGGCGAAGTGGAAGCGGCCGGCGCCGGCATGATCGGCCAGGGCCAGGGCCTCGCTTGCCAGGTCGGCCGGGGTGATCGCTCCCTCGCCCCAGGCCTGGCTGGCGCCATGGCCGGGCAGGTCCCAGGTCAGCACGCGGTAGCGTGGCAGCAGCGCCGGCAGCAGGTCGTCCCACACCGCCTGGCTCATGCCCAGCGGATGGGCCAGCACCACCAGCGGCAGCGCCTCGGCTCCGAGCAGGCGATAGGCCACGCTGCGGCCGTTGATGTTCAGAAATGCCATGGAAGTCTCTCCTGACGCCTAACGTCAAAATTCAATGTTTTCCCCCTCGACGGCGGTCCGTACCGTCCGTTAGTGGCCCCCGAAATGGACCCGATGGAGAGTCGTTAAACCGCCTTGAGCCCCAGGATCTCGCGAGCCTGTTGCCAGGTAGCCACCGGACGCTCGTATTTCTCGCAAAGCTCCGCCACCCGCTCGACCAAGGCGGCATTCGAGGGTGCCAAGCGCTCCTTGTCCCAGCGGACATTGTCCTCGAGGCCAGTGCGAGTGTGGCCTCCGGCGGCGATCGACCATTCGTTGAGCACTAACTGGTTGGCGCCGACACCGGCCCCGCACCACTGGGAACCCGGCGCCAGTCGCTCGAGGGTCTCGATGTAGAAGTCGAAGGTCGGCTTGTCGACCGGCATGGCGTTCTTCACGCCCATCACGAACTGGACGTACAGCGGCGCCTTGATCTTGCCCTGCTTCATCAGGTTCACCGCCTGATGGATATGCGACAGGTCAAAGGCCTCGATCTCGGGCTTGATGTCATAGGTCAGCATCTCGGAGGCGAGCCAGTCCACCAGGTCGGGGGAATTCTCGTAGACGCGCGTAGGGAAGTTGTTGGACCCCACCGACAGACTGGCCATGTCGGGCTTCAGCGGTAGCATGCCGCCGCGCTCACGGTCGGCACCAGAGCGGCCGCCGGTGGACAGCTGGACGATCATGCCCGGGCAGTGCTTGCGCAGTCCTTCCAGCAAACGGGCAAACTTCTCGGGATCCGAGGTCGGGGTCTGATCCTCGTTGCGGACATGGCAGTGCGCAATGGTCGCCCCGGCCTCGAAGGCCGCCTGGGTGCTCTCGATCTGCTCCTCGATGGTGATCGGAACCGCCGGGTTGTTCTCTTTGCGTGGCAGGCTGCCGGTGATGGCAACGCAGATAATGCAGGGATTTGACATGGGAACCTCGCGTAATGCCTACGCTTTGTCTGAAAACTGCCTGCGCTCGGTCATACGGCGTTAAAAATCGGCTCAAAGTACTCATTTACACCGCGTAAACTCCGTCTTTTCGCCGATTGTTGCCTTGTCTGACCATCGCTCGACGACTTTTCGGACAAAGCTTAAGGACTCGTTCGGCGGTCATGGATGCGTCACGAGGCCGGTACCGCGGGCGCTTACGCCCGCTCGATCAGGGTCGCGATGCCCTGCCCCACGCCCACGCACATGGTGCACAAAGCATAGCGCTTGCCGCTCTTCTGCAGCTCGTGGGCGGCGGTCATCAACAGGCGCGCGCCGGACATGCCCAGCGGATGCCCCAGGGCGATGGCGCCGCCGTTGGGGTTGACCCGCGGGTCGTCGTCCTCGAGTCCCAGGTCGCGCAGGCAAGCGAGCGCCTGGGCGGCGAAGGCCTCGTTGAGCTCGATCACGTCGATCTCGTCGAGGGACACCCCGGTGCGCTCGAGCAGCTTGTTCACCGCCGGCACCGGGCCGTAGCCCATGATGCGCGGCTCGACGCCGGCGGTGGCCATGCCGAGGATCCTGGCCATGGGCGTGAGGCCGTGCTGCTCCACCGCGGCCCGGCTGGCCACCAGCATGGCGGCCGCGCCGTCGTTGACCCCCGAGGCGTTGCCGGCGGTGACGCTGCCGCCCTCACGGAACGGCGTCGGCAGGCCGGCGAGCTTCTCGAGCGTGGTCTCGCGCAGGTGCTCGTCCCGGTCGAAGAGCAGCGGCGCCTGCTTGCGCCGCGGGATCTCGATCGGGGTGATCTCGATGGCGAAGCGGCCCGCCTGCTGGGCGGCGGCGGCCTTCTGCTGGGAGCGCAGGGCGAAAGCGTCCTGGTCCTCGCGGGAGATATTGTACTGCTCGGCCACGTTCTCGGCGGTCTCGGGCATGGCGTCGACGCCATAGGCCTTCTTCATCAGCGGGTTGACGAAGCGCCAGCCGATGGTGGTGTCCTCGATCTTCTGGGTGCGAGAGAAGGCGCTCTCGGCCTTGCCCATCACGAAGGGGGCGCGGGACATGGACTCCACGCCGCCGGCCAGCGCCAGGTCCATCTCGCCGGCCTTGATGGCACGGAAGGCGGTGCCCACCGCGTCCATGCCGGAGCCGCACAGGCGGTTCATCGTGGTGCCGGGTATGGATACCGGCAGGCCGGCCAGCAGCGCCGACATGCGAGCCACGTTGCGGTTGTCCTCGCCGGCCTGGTTGGCGCAGCCCATGAAGACTTCGTCGATGGCGGCCGGGTCGAGCTGCGGCGCTTCGGCCAGCACCGCCTTGAAGATGGCGGCGGCGAAGTCGTCGGGGCGCACGCCGGAAAGGGTGCCGCCGAAGCGGCCCACGGCGGTGCGCCGCGGATGACAAAGGTAGACGTCGGTCATAACAACTCCTGGTTCATTCACCCGCGTGCTTGCGATCGGTACGCGCTTTCAAATCGCGCAGGATCTCGAGCTCATGGGCCGAGGGCTCCGGGGTGGACTCGAGGTGCTCGGCGAAGCGGATCTCCCAGCCGGTGGCCTCGACCACATCCTCGCGGGTCACGCCCGGGTGCAGCGAGACCACGGTGAGCTCCCGGGTCTCGGGATCGGGCTTCATCACGCAGAGGTCGGTGATGACGCGAGTGGGGCCCTTGCCGATATTGGGCACGCCGTCGCGGCCCTTGCCGTCGCGGCCGAAGCCCAGGGTGGTGACGAAGTCCACGTCCTTGACGAAGGCGCGCCTGGAGTGCTTGAGGGTGATGAACACCTCACCGGCGTTGGTGGCGATCTCGGGGGCGCCGCCGCCGCCCGGCAGGCGCACCTTGGGATCATGGTAGTCGCCGATCAGGGTGGTGTTGAGGTTGGCGAAGCGGTCGATCTGGGCGGTGCCCAGGAAGCCGACGCTGACCTTGCCGCCCTGCAGCCAGTAGCGAAACATCTCCGGCACCGAAACGGTGGTCAGCGCCGACTCGCACAGCTCGCCGTCGCCGATGGAGAGCGGCAACACGTCCGGCTTGGTCTGCAGGGTGCCGGATTCGTAGATCAGCACCACGTCCGGGGCATGGGTCAGGCGCGCCAGGTTGGCCGCCTCGCTGGGCAGGCCGATGCCGACGAAGCAGGTCATGCCGTTCTCCAGCGCCCGGGCGGCGGTCACGGTCATCATCTCCGAGGAGGTGTAGTCGAGGCTCATCAGGATGCTCCTCCTGCCGGGTTGGCAACTTGCTGGTAGACGTTCTCGTCGAGCCATTGGCTGAAGGCGTCGCGGTCACGGGCGATGGTGTCCCACTCCTTGTAGAAGCGGTTGTCGCGCGGGTAGTAGCCGTGGGTGTAGGAGGGATAGGAGCCCTTCTCGGCCACGGCCACGGCGCTGATCGCCCAGCCCGGGATCACGCAGGCGTTGGGGTGATAGTCCGGCTCGGTGCTCAGGTCGTCGACGATCTCCTCGACGGTGACGATGCTGTGCCTGGCCGCCAGCACCGCTTCCTTCTGCACGCCGACGATGCCTTCCACCAGCACGTTGCCCTTCCGGTCGGCCTTCTGGGCGTGAACGATGGAGACGTCCGGGCGCACCGCGGGCACCGCCGCCAGGCGCTCGCCGGTGAAGGGGCACTCGATGAACTTGATCTGGTCGTTGACGTTGGGCAGCTCGCTGCCCACATAGCCCCGCAGCACGGCCAGCGGCAGGCCGGCGGCACCGGCCTCGAAGGCACAGGCCATGGCGGCGTGGCTGTGCTCGAGGATCTCGACCCGGTGCGGCCAGCCCTTCTCCACGGCATCGCGCAGGCGATGCAGCGAGCCCACGCCGGGGTTGCCGCCCCAGGAGAAGATCACCTTCTTCGCGCAGCCCGCACCGATCAGCTGGTCGTAGACCAGGTCGGGGGTCATGCGAATCAGGGTCAGGTCGCGTTTGCCCTGGCGGATCACCTCGTGACCCGCGGCAAAGGGGATCAGGTGGGTAAAGCCTTCCATGGCCACGGTGGCGCCGTCCTCGACGTAGCGCGCGACCGCATCATGCAGGCTGAGAAACTCGGCCATCTTGGTTCGCCTCCTGGGGGTTCAAGCCGATGCCGGAAGAGCCGATCATCGATAGTTCGCTATGTGAACATAGGTTTGTGATACGAACAAACTAATCCCTTGGCACGCTACCGTCAAATCCACGAAAAAGGGAAGGCAGAGCCTTCCCTTTCATGCATCGCGGAGCGATGTATCAGTCAAATCAATTGATTAACATCGTCTGAGCCACTCGGCCGTGCGTTTCACCTGGGCCCTGCTACTACCAAGGTATAAGGCCGGATCCGTGGCGCGGTGCACGGCGGCGGGGTCGAGACGCCCCTGCACCTCGGCATGCTCGTTCAATACCTCGGCATAGCCGCGACCACTGCGGCGGGCCGTCTCCGCGGCCTCGGCGCTGATGCGCTTGGCCGCGTCCGGGCCGACCACCGGCGCCAGCAGCCGCGACACCGGCTCGGCCATGATGCCGCCACCGGTCACCGCCAGGTTGCGCCGCATCGCCTCGGGGTGCACCTCCAGCCCCTCGAGCAGCACCGCCGCCTGCTCCAGCGCCCCCTCGAGCAGCAGGGCGCTGTCGATCAGTGGCGCCCACTCGGCGTGCCACTCGCCGAGCCCCCGCTCCAGCGGCTGGGCGGCGGCGTTGAGCAGTACCGTGGTGTGGCCATGGACCTGACGGGCCGCGCCGCGGATCAGCGCACAGCGCACCGGGTTGCGCTTGTGGGGCATCGACGAGGACTCGCCCATGCCGGGAGCCGCCGGTTCGGCCACCTCGCCCAGCTCGGTCTGGGTCAGCAGGGCGATATCCAGGGCCAGCTTCTCGGCGGCACCGGCCACCGCATCCAGGGCGGTACCCAGGGCGTGAACCGGCTGGCGATCGGTATGCCAGGGCAGCACAGGACGACCCAAGCCGAGCCGTTCGGCCAACGCGTCCATGAAGTCGAGCCCCAGGTCGTCCCAGCCGGAGTGCACCCCCACGGCGCCGCCGAACTGCACCGGCAGGCCGGTCTCGGCCAGCGCCGCCAGCCGTTGGCGCGCCTGCTCCAGGCCCAGCGCCCAGTGGGCGACCTTGACGCCGAAGGTGATCGGCAGCGCCTGCTGCATCAGGGTGCGGCCCACCATCACGGTACCCTCATGGGCGGCCATCAGGTCGATCGCCGCGGCCCGGCAGCGCACCAGCAGGGCGTCGAGGGAGGCCAGCCGCGGCCCCAGCAGCAGCATCAGGGCACTGTCGACCACGTCCTGGCTGGTGGCGCCCTGGTGCCAGTAGCGCTTCAACGCCTCCGGCAGGGCGGCCCGCCCCTGCTTGACGAAGGGAATGGCGGCGTTGCCGCCGCTGGCGATGCCGGCGGCGATGGCGTCACAATCGAAGGGGTAGGCTTCCAGGGTCGCGCGCATGGTGCGGCTGGCCCCCTCGGGCACCGCCCCCCTGGCCTCCTGGACCTCGGCCAGGGCCAGCTCGAAGGCCAGCATGGCATCGACCATGGCCTGGGCGTTGCACTGGGCCAGGGCCGGTTGACTCATGAAGGGGTGCTGGATCAGGGCGGCGGGCATGGGTCTCTCCTGATGGGCCTCGGGAGGCGGCTCGACGCCCCCTCCAATAGTCGCACAAGTGTTCGCAATTCGAACACTATGCTAGATTGTAGGCCAGATCACGAGCAACTCGACCAAGGACAAGACGGGATGGATGCAGCACAGGAAGAGGTTCTCAGCCCGGACGACCGTGACTTCGTCACCGCGCTGGCCAGCGGCCTCGAGGTGGTCCTGGCCTTCGACGAGGCCCACCCACGCATGACACTGAGCGAGGTGGCCACCCGCACCGGCATGAACCGCGCCCGGGCGCGGCGTTTCCTGCTGACCCTGCATGCACTCGGCTACGTGCGCAAGCAGGGCCGGTCGTTCGAACTGGCGCCCCGGGTATTGCAGCTCGGCTATGCGTTTCTCTCCGCCAACAACTATCGTAGCGTGATCCAGCAGGTGCTGGAGGACATCACCGCCGAGAGCGGCGAGTCCTCATCGCTGGGGGTACTGGACGGCGACGATGTCATCTACGTCGCCCGCTCCTCCTCGCGCCACCGGCTGATGGCCATCACCCTGTCGGTGGGCACCCGCCTGCCCGCCGCGCACACCTCCATGGGCAGGGTGCTGCTGGCCCAGCTGAGCGATGCCGACCTCGAGGCCTATCTCGAGCGGGTGGTGCTCGAGGCCTATACCGACAAGACCGTCACCGACAAGGCCGAGCTGAAGAAGTGCATCCTCAAGGTGCGCCAGCAGGGCTACTCGATCGCCGACCAGGAACTGGACTCCGGCCTGCGCTCCCTGGCGGTTCCCGCCTTCGACGCCAACGGCAAGCTGCTCGGCGCCATCAACATCAGCACCAACGCCGCCCGGGTCGATCTCGACACCCTGATGAAGGAGTACCTGCCGCTGCTGCAGCGGAAGGCCCGCGAGATCCGCGCCACCATCAGCTGAGCGTCCGACGCGCACGCTGATTTTTTTTGAACAAGATTCTAGAATAACAATTTTGGATAGCGAGACGTCACCATGGCGGGCAGCCTGATCGAACGCACCCTGGGGGTGCTGGAAGCCCTCTCCGCAGACGCCGGCGGCCTGCCACTGCTGGTCATCGCCGAGCGACTGGGGATCCCCAAGAGTGCGGCACACCGCATCTGCAACGAGCTGATCCGCCTGGGCCACGTGCGCCAGGATCCGGTCAGCCAGCGCTACCAGTTGACCACGCGGCTGGTGGCCATGAGCTTTCGCTACCTGGCCAGCACCGGCACCAGCGACATCATCCAGCCGATCCTCGACCGCCTGGCCGAGCAGAGCGGTGAACTGGTGCGGCTCTCGGTGATCGAGGGCAACCGACTGACCTGGATCGCCAAGGCCCAGGGAGCGCGCAGCGGCCTGCGCTACGACCCCGACATGGGCAAGGAGGCGCCGCTGTTCTGTACCGCCAGCGGCCACGCCTGGCTGGCCGACCTGAGCGACGAGGAGGCCCTGGCCCTGGTGGATACCCAGGGCATGGAGACCGACCACCCGCTGGGGCCCAATGCCCCGCGCAGCAAGGAATCACTTCTCGAACACCTGCGCCAGGCCCGTGAGCGCGGCTACAGCTGGACCCACGACAGTATGGGGCCCGGCACCGCCGCCATGGCGGCCCTGGTGCGCCATCCCCTGGATGGCCATCCCCAGGGTGTGCTGAGCATCGCCGGCCCCAGCGTGCGCCTCGACGCCGAGCGGGTGATGACACTGGGGCCGGCGCTGGTGACCGCCGCCGAGGAGCTCTCCCAGGCCACCCCCACCTCTCGACTCTTCACCTGAATCGCCAACCCCGCTGAGCACGGCCGGGCCACAGGATCCCCTCCTCGTCCCGGCCCGGCTCCCGTGGCAAGGAGGCCCCCATGTTCGAGATACTCGCCATCACCACGCCGATCTTCCTGCTGATCGGTGCCGGCTACCTGGCCATGGGCACCCGCCTGATCAATCGCGAGCAGATGCAGGGCGTGGCCACCTTCGTGCTCTACTTCGCCCTGCCGGCCCTGGTGATCCGGGCCCTGACCCAGAATCCCCTGGACGAGGTCTTCCAGCCCCACTACCTGCTGGCCTATGGCCTCGGCTCGGTGGCGGTGTTCGCCTTCGCCTTGCTGCTGACCCTGGCCCTGCAGCGCAAGCCGCTCAGCGAGGGTGCCATCCACGCCCTGGGCATGGCCGCCTCCAACAGCGGCTTCGTCGGCTACCCCCTGGCCGCCATGGTGCTCGGCACCTCGCCGGCCGCGGTCTTCCTGGCCCTCAACATGCTGATCGAGAACCTGCTGATCATCCCGACGGCGCTGATCCTCGCCGAGGCGGGGCGCCAAAGCGGCGCCGGGATCGTCACCGCCGCCCGCAAGACCTTCGTGCGGCTGGCGCGCAATCCCATCCTGATCGGCCTGGCACTGGGCCTGCTGCTGGCCGTGACCGAGATCGCCATGCCCCGCCCCCTGGCCCAGGTCGTCGACATGCTGGCCAACGCCGCCGGCCCCGCGGCGCTGTTCGTGATCGGCGGCACCCTGTTCGGGCTCCAGGTGCGCGGCATGCTGGGGGACGTGGGGCAGATCGTCGGCGGCAAGCTGATCCTGCACCCCCTGGCGGTGCTCGGCTTCTTCCTGCTGATGCCCCAGACGGACCCGATGCTGCTGGCCGGGGCCCTGCTGTTCGCCTGCGCGCCCATGATCAGCGTCTACCCGCTGCTCGGCCAGCGCTACGGCATGGCCGGTGTCAGCGCCGCCGCCTTGATGGTCGCCACCCTGGCCGCCTTCGTGACCCTGAACCTGGCCATCGGCCTGATGAAGAGCTACGGCCTGCTGCCGACCGGCTAGCTCGCCGACGTATCGGACATGACCGCGGATCTCCCTGGCGCGTCCCCTCCAGCGACGTGGCGATATATTCGCCTGGCCATTGAAAAAACTGGAACCATGTTCTAGATTGTTCTGGAACACAGTTCCAGTGAGGCTCGACTTGGCCGACATGCAGCACGACTACGACCTGGTGGTGGTGGGCTCCGGCGCCGCCGGCCTCTCCGCCGCCGTCACCGCCGCCTACCAGGGCCTCGAGGTGGCGGTGATGGAGAAATCAGAGACGCTGGGCGGCGCCACCGCCTGGTCCGGCGGCTGGATGTGGACGCCGCTGAATCCCCTGGCCAAGGCCGCCGGCATCGACGAGGACCCGGAGACGGTGCGCACCTACCTGCGCCACGAGCTGGGCGAGCGCTACGATCCGGCCAAGATCGACGCCTTCCTCGATGCCGCCCCCAGGATGGTCGCCTTCTTCCACGAGAAGACCGCGTTGCGGTTCGCCGACGGCAATGCCATCGCCGACATTCACGGCGACACCCCCGGCGCCGGCACCGGCGGCCGCTCGGTGATCGCCGCGCCCTTCGACGCCCGCGAGCTGGATCGCCGCACCCTGAAGAAGCTGCGCACGACCATGCCCGGGACCGCCTTCCTGGGCATGCCGATCCAGGCCGGGCCGGACCTTATGGCCTTCCTGACCGTCACCCGTTCCTTCCAGTCTTTCCTCCATGTAACGAAGCGCTTCACCCGGCACCTCTATGACCTGGCCCGTTACGGCCGTGCCATGCAGCTGGTCAACGGCGTGGCCCTGACCGGCCGGCTGGCCAAGGCCGCCGACGACCTGGGCGTCGAGACCCGGGTCTCCTCGCCGGCGAAACGCCTGATCAAGGAAGGCGAGCGGGTCACCGGCGTGGTGGTGGAAACCCGGGACGGCGAGGTGACCCTCAATGCGCGGCGCGGCGTGGTGCTGGCCGCCGGCGGCTTCCCCTGGGACATCGAGCGCCGCCGGGAGCTCTTTCCCCGCACCCCGACCGGCGAGGAACACTGGCCGCTGCCGCCACCCTCGGCCAGCGGCGACGGCCTGCGGCTGGGCGAATCGGCAGGCGGCGAGGTCGACACCAGCCTCTACTCCCCGGTGGCCTGGGCGCCGGTGTCGCTGGTGCCCTACCGGGACGGCCGGGTCGGTCACTTCCCGCATATCATCGATCGCGGCAAGCCGGGCCTCATCGGCGTGCTGAGCAACGGCAGGCGCTTCGTCAACGAGGCCGGAGGCTACTACGACTACGTGGATGCCATGGTCAAGGCAGTACCGGAGGGCGAGGAGGTCTGCTCTTGGCTGGTCTGCACCCACCGCTTCCAGCGCCGCTACGGCATCGGCATCACCCGCCCGGCACCGCTGCCCTTCAAGCACTGGATCAAGAAGGGCTATCTCAAGCATGGCAGGACGCTCGCCGAGTTGGCGCAAGAGTGCGGTATCGACCGGGACGGGCTAGCGGCCACCGTGGCCGACTACAACCGCCACGCCGCCCGGGGCGAGGACCCCGAGTTCGGCCGCGGCGCCACCCCCTACAACCGCAAGAACGGCGACCCGGCCCATGGCCCCAACCCCTGCGTGGCCCCCCTGGACCAGGGCCCCTTCTACGCGGTGAAGGTGGTGCCCGGCTGCTTCGGCACCTTCGCCGGCCTCAAGACCAACGAGCACGCCCAGGTGCTCGATGGCGACGGCACACCGATCCCCGGCCTTTACGCCGCCGGCACCGATATGGCCAGCATCATGGGCGGCTACTACCCGGCCGGCGGCATCAACCTCGGCCCGGCCATGACCTTCGGCCATATCGCCGGCTTGCACGCCGCCGGCCAGCGCGATACCGGCTCACCCGAGACTCGCAGTGAGAACGCCGATGCATGACCGCACCTTCTCCCTGGCTGCCCTGACCGTGCTGGAATTATCTCCCCCCGCGATGGTCGAGGTGGCCGCCCGGGCAGGCTACGACGGTGTCGGCCTGCGCCTGATTCCCGCCACCTCGGAGGAGCATCACTTCCCCCTGGCCAACGATGCCGGCCTGCTGGCGCAAACCCGCCAGCGCCTCGCCGCTACCGGCCTGAAGGTCGTGGATATCGAGATCCTGCGTCTCAAGCCGGAGACCGAAGTGGCCCGGGACTTCCGCCGGGTGCTCGAGATCGGCGCCGAGTTGGGCGCCAGCGAGGTACTGGTGGCTGGCAACGATGACGATACGGCACGGACCATCGACAACTTCGCCGGCCTGTGTGAACTGGCCAAACCACTCGGGCTTAACCCTCATCTGGAGTTCATGCCCTGGACTGGCGTGAAGAACCTCGTCGAGGCACACCATATCGTCGGGGCCGTGCGCGAGGCCGGCCACGACAACGCCTGCCTGCTGGTCGATGCCTTCCACTTCAACCGTTCCGCCAGCCGCCTGAAGGACCTGGCCCAGGTTCCCCGGAAGTGGATGCGCTATATGCAGCTATGCGACGTGGCCGGCCCGATCCCCGGCGACATGGCGGAGATCCTTCGCGAGGCACGTCAGGAGCGCTGTTTCCCAGGTGACGGTGATATCGACCTGTCGGCCCTGCTGACGACGTTACCCCGAGACCTGCCACTGAGCCTGGAGATTCCCGCCGAGGGGCTTCGCCGCCAGGGTATCAGCGCGCTGGAGCGCGCCTGTCTGGCACTGCAGAAAGCACGACGAGTGGTGGGGGCCTGATCGCCGGCACTTAACGCGAACATCATTAGCCTGCTAGTATTGTATCCTCGCCCACGTCCCTGGAGCCCCATGGCCACCTCTCCAACCCTGGCGCCTGCACTACCCGCGGATCGACCGCTCCTCGGCATCACCTTCATGCTCGCCGCCGGCCTGCTGTTCACCCTGCTCGACACCGGCGTGAAGTGGCTCACCCAGAGCTATTCCCCCGTGCAGGTGGTGTGGGCACGCTATACGGGCCACATGCTGGTGCTGGGCGCCTACCTGCTGATGCTCGGCTGGCCCCGCTGTCGGGCGATCATGGCCTCCGTCGAGTCGCTGCCCGGGCAGTTCGTGCGCGGCCTGCTGTTGCTCGCCGCCAGCACCTTCGCCTTCCTGGCCTTCCGCGAGCTTCCGCTATTGCAGGTCTATGTGATCAACTTCAGCGCACCGTTGCTGGTAACCCTGCTGGCCATCCCGCTGCTCAGGGAGCGGGTGACCCCGGCACGAGGCCTGGCTGTAGCGGTGGGCTTTGTCGGCGTGGTGATCGCCGTGGGGCCGGTGGACTGGCGCGCCCAGCCGGCGGCGCTGCTGCCCTTCGGCATGGCCTTCTGCTTTGCGCTCTACCAGCTTGCCACGCGCCGCTTCGGGCGCAACGACCACCCGCTGGCGTCGCTGTTCTATGCCGGCCTGGCCGGCGCCCTGGTCAGCTCCCTGGCCGTGCCCTTCTTCTGGTCGCCCATCGCCCTCGGCGACATCCCCCTGTTCCTGGTGGTCGGCACCCTGGGCGCCGTCAGCCAGCTCGGCCTGATCATGGCCATGCGCTGCGCTCCCGCGTCCCTGGTCTCCCCCTTCCTCTACCTGCAGATCGTCTGGGCCACCGTTTCGGGCTACCTCGTCTTCGGCGACGTACCGCTGCTCGAGACCTATCTCGGTGCCGTACTGATCATCGGCGCCGGGATCTTCCTCGCCACCCGGCGCGGCTAACGACGGCTTCAGCCCGCCTCGTCAATCGCGCTCGAGGTGAGCCACCCAGGAGTCGACCCCCGGCAGCCCCGGGCTGCCGGCCTGGAAGTCCGGCCCCATGTCGGGCAGCTCGTGAGCGATGCCCTTGTGACAATCGATGCAGGTCGCCTCGCCGCTGGCCAGGCTGGTGGAGTGGGCCCTGGCGGCCCGCGAGCTCTGCTGGGTGAAGTCCATGTGCTCGAACTCGTGACAGTTGCGGCACTCCAGGGAGTCGTTGGCCTTGAGCCGCGCCCACTCCCGCTCGGCCAGCACGCGACGCTTGGCCTCGAACTGCTCCTCGGTGCGGATCGAGCCAAAGACCCAGCCCCACACCTCCTTGGAGGCCTCCATCTTGCGCGCCATCTTGTGGGTCCAGTCGTGGGGCACGTGGCAGTCGGCGCACTGGGCCCGCACGCCGGAGCGGTTGCTGTAGTGGATGGTGTCCTGCATCTCCTGCAGCGGGTTACGCTCCATCTCGTGGCAGGAGACGCAGAACTGCTGGGTGTTGGTGGCCTCCAGCGCGGTGTTGAAGCCGCCCCAGAACAGCACCCCGGCGATGAAGCCGCCCAGGGTCAGAAACCCAAGGCTGAAATGCAGGCTGGGGCGGGTCAGGAGCCTCCAGTAGCGCCAGAGCCAACGCTTCATTGCCCACCTCCCTCACGCTCCAGCGCCTCGGTGAGCACCTCGTCCACCGTGCGGAAGGTGTTGCCCACGATCGGCGAGGCGTCGGTCTGGGGCACATGGCACTGGGTACAGAAGTAGCGATCCGGCGAGACCGCCGCCAGCACCTGCTTGTCGCGGTCCATGAAGTGAGTAGTGCTGACCATGGGCGCCCCTGCGTCCACGGCGTTCTCGCGACTGTGGCAGGTCAGGCAGCGGTTGCTGCGCAGGTCCACCTGGTAGTCGCGGATGTTGTGCGGAATCACCGGCGGCTGCTCGGGATAGTTGAGCACCTCGCGCCCGGACTCCCGGGACTGCCCGGCCATCGGCGGCGCCGGCAGGCTCTGGCCGACGGTGCCGCCGGGGCGCAGGCCGTCCGGCGCCGAGGCGTCCTGGCGCTCCTGAGCCGCCACGAGGCCGGCAATGACCAGCGCCAACGAGAGACTGAGGATAGTGAGCCATTTCATCGCATTTCTCCTTGCATCCCGGCCTCAGGCCAGGCTGACCAGCTCCAGCCGTACCGCGCATTTCTTGAAGTCCGTCTGCTTGGAGATCGGATCGGTGGCGTCCAGTACCAGGTTGTTGATCAGCCGGTTGGCATCGAAGAAGGGCACGTAGACCAACCCCCGAGGCGGCCTGACGCGCCCCCGCGTCTCGGCACGCAGGCGCACCTCGCCGCGCCGGCTCAGCACCCGCACCTCGCTGCCACGCCGGATGCCCTGCTCCCGGGCGTCCTCCGGGTGGAGGTAGAGCAGCGCCTCGGGCACCGCCCGGTGCAGCTCCGGCACCCGGCGCGTCATGGAGCCAGTATGCCAGTGCTCCAGCACCCGCCCGGTGCAGAGCCAGAAGGGATAGTCGTCATCGGGCCGCTCGGGGGCGGGCTCGTCTGGCACGGCGAAGATCAGGGCCCGACCGTCGGGCTTGGCATAGAACTGCACCCCGGCGCCGGGCTGGACATAGGGATCGAACCCCTCGCGATAGCGCCACAGGGTCTCCTCGCCATTGACCACCGGCCAGCGCTTGCCGCGCACCCGGTGGTAGACGTCGAAATCATCCAGGTCCTTGCCCTTGCCGCGGCCGAAGCGGGCGTACTCCTCGAACAGCCCCTTCTGGATATAGAAACCGAAGTCCTCCGCCTCCCGGTTGGCATAGCCCTCCTCCATGTCGGCGAGCGGGAAGCGGTCCACCTGGCCGTTGGCGTAGAGCAGCTCGAACAGGGTCTTGTTGCGATACTCCGGGGCTCGCTCCAGCAGCTCCACGGGCCACACCTCATCGACGCGGATACGCTTGGAGAACTCCACCAGTTGCCAGAGGTCGGAGCGCGCCTCGCCGGGGGCCTCGACCAGTTGGTGGAAGAACTGGGTGCGGCGCTCGGAGTTGCCGAAGGCCCCCTCCTTCTCCACCCAGCCCGCCGCCGGCAGGATCAGGTCGGCGGACTGGGCCGATACCGTGGGATAGATATCCGAGACGATCACGAAGGCCTCGGGATTGCGCCAGCCCGGCAGGGTCTCCTGCTGGGTGTTGGGGCCCGCCTGCATGTTGTTGCAGACCTGGGTCCAGTAGACCTTGATGTCGCCATCCTTGAGCCGCCGGCTCTGCTCCACCGCATGGAAGCCGACCCTCTCGGGGATGGTGCCTTCGGGCAGCTTCCAGACCTCCTCGGCGAAGCGGCGATGCTCGGGGTTGGTGACCACCCGATCGGCGGGCAGGCGGTGGGCGAAGGTGCCCACCTCGCGGGCGGTGCCGCAGGCCGAGGGCTGGCCGGTCAGCGAGAAGGGACTGTTGCCGGGCTCGGAGATCTTGCCGGTGAGAAGGTGCAGATTGTAGATCAGGTTGTTCACCCAGACCCCGCGGGTGTGCTGGTTGACCCCCATGGTCCAGAAACTCATCACCTTGACGTCGGGATCGGCGTAGAGCTCGGCGAGCCGCTCCAGGCGGCTCTCCGGAACCCCGGACTCCCGGGCCGCGCGCTCCAGGGTGAAGTCGGCGACGTGCTCAGCGAACTCGTCGAAGCTCATCTCTGTCCAGCGATTGGGGTCATCGGCATTGGCGGCCGCCTGCTGCCGCGGGTCCTCGTCGCGCAGGCCGTAGCCGATATCGTCCACGGCACGCACGACGTTGGTGTGGCTGTCGACGAAGTCCCGGTCGACCCGGCCGGACTGGATGATGTGGTTGGCGATGTAGTTGAGGATCACCACGTCGGCATTGGGGTGCATCACCATGGGGATGTCGGCCAGGTCGAAGCTGCGGTGCTCATAGGTGGAGAGTACCGCCACCCGGGTGTCCGGACGCGAGAGCCGCCGGTCGGTGACCCGGGTCCAGAGTACCGGGTGCATCTCGGCCATGTTGGAGCCCCACAGCACGAAGGCGTTGGCATGCTCGATATCGTCATAGACGCCCATGGGCTCGTCGGAGCCGAAGGCGCGCATGAAGGCGAACACCGCCGAGGCCATGCAGTGGCGGGCGTTGGGGTCGATGTTGTTGGAGCGCAGACCGGCCTTGAACAGCTTGCTCGCCGCATAGCCCTCCCAGATCGTCCACTGGCCCGAGCCAAGCATCGCCACGCTCTCGGGGCCGTGCTCGCTGATGGCGGCCTTGAACTTGTCGGCCATCAGGTCCAGCGCCTCGTCCCAGGAGACCGGCTCGAAGTCACCGTCCTTGTCGTAGGCCCCGTTGCGCTTGCGCAGCAGCGGCTGGCGCAGGCGATCCTCGCCGTAGAGGATCTTCGACAGGAAGTAGCCCTTCACGCAGTTCAGCCCGCGGTTGACCTCGGCCTGATTATCGCCGTGAGTGGCGACGATGCGGCCGTCGTAGGTGCCGACCATCACGCTGCACCCCACCCCGCAGAAGCGGCACGGCGCCTTGTGCCAGGCGATACGGGTCAGCTCGGCGTTGGTGATCAGGTTGCTGGCGCCGGCGGGAACGGTCATGCCGGCGGTGGCCGCGGCCACGGCGAGGGCATTGGCCTTGGCGAACTCACGACGCGTCAGTTTCATGCGTGGCCTCCTGGGGATCGTCGGCGGTCTGCGGGTCGAGCAGCTGGTGATAGACCAGCGCCGCCCCGAGCACGCCGGAGCGTTGCTGTACGGCATCGATCAGGGCGAGGATGCGCTCCTCATGGCGGCTCTCTATCACCACCACCAGCTTGCCGGCGGGATCCTCGCCGCCGAGCTCGGCATCGGGCTGGCGGGACAGCCAGCCGGCCACCTCGGCCAGCCTGTCCGGGCGCACGTGCACCAGGAAGCTGGCGATGTGCAGGTGCTCACTGGGCATGGCGCACCTCCGGCAAGGACATGACGATGGCATCAGTGGGACAGAGCGCCTGGCAGGCCCCGCAGCCGGTACAGGCGTCGCTGTCGATTTGCGGCCGCGGGGGGCGGCCGAGTTCGGGGAGAAAGCGGATGGCACGCCACTCGCAGGCGTCCTGGCAGCTCTGGCAGTGGATGTTCGCCAGGGCCAGGCAGTGCGACTGGAGCTCGGCCCTCCAGGGGAAGGGCGGGCGCGCGGTATCGAAGACGGGCGCCTCGCAGGCCTCAATGCAGGCGCCACACAGCGAGCAACCATCATGCTCGAAGCGGATCTCCGGGTAGCCGCCGCCGCCGCGGTGGAGCACGCCTTCCGGGCAGGCGTCGATGCAGGCATCGCAGCGCGTGCAGCGCTCGAGAAAGTCGTCGCCGGTCCAGGGAGGGCGGTGCACGGGGCCGCGTCCGCTCAGCGAACGAAAGAACTGACGACGGGTGCTGTCATTGCCGCGATGGTTGTTGTTGTCCGGCTTGTGCATGCCATGGCCCCGGTTCAGGCCGGCGGCCCGGGCGGGCCGACGAAGAGCTGGTACATCCACACGGCGAAGCCGTAGCCCCCGACCACGGCGATCGCCAGGATCGGAAACAACAGGACGGCGATGAACAGGAACAGCTTGAACTCCTGTTGCCTGCGGACCTCCGGTGTCGTGGTATTCGGTTCCTCCATGGCGACTCCCCCCTCGCGATGATGGACTTCCTCTGGCGCTGTCCTTCAGAGTAGCCAACATTAGTGGCTTGTCAGCTCACGGCGGGCCTCCCGTCCGTGCAACGCAACGGACCCACCGATCGGTGGGCCCGGTAGAGGCAGAAGTCAGAAGGCGGGAGGTCGGTCAGGTCGGCTTTGCGGCCTCGATCACCGCGTCCAGCGCCGCCTGGTAGCCCTGGGTGCCGAGGCCGGCGATCACGCCGTCGGCGCGCAGCGAGACGTAGGAGTGGTGGCGGAAGCTCTCGCGCTGGTGCACGTTGGAGATGTGCACCTCGAAGACCTTGCCCTCGAAGGCATTGAGCGCATCGAGGATCGCCACCGAGGTATGGGTGTAGGCCGCCGGGTTGATGATGATCGCCACCGTGCCGTCGAGGCGCGCGGCATGGATGGCATCGATCAGCTCGCCCTCGTGGTTGCTCTGGAAGCTCCTCAGCTCCCAGTCGGCGAGCACTGCCCGTTCACGCAGGGCGTTGTCGACATCGTCCAGGGTCTCGTGGCCGTAGATCTCCGGCTGGCGGGTGCCCAGCAGGTTGAGGTTGGGGCCATGCAGGACCAGTACCTTGCCCTGGCTCATGAATCGGTCTCCTTCAGCAGTTCGCGGCGGTAGTGGGCGAAGAGGGTGGCGGCCTGCTCGTCGGCGGCGGCGCGCTTGGCCTCATCCTCGCAGAACAGCTTGAAGGCGTCGACGCCCTGGAAGACGAACAGGCTGACGCCGCTCATCACCGCCGCGCCGGCGGCCTTGGCCGCAGCGACGAACTCAGTGACCGCCGGCACGTAGACCGCATCGAAGATCCAGTGGTGGGCCGCCACCAGCTCCTTGGGCAGCGGGCAGCCGGGGCTCTTCTCGTGGCCGATCGGGGTGCAGTTGACCAGGCCATCGCAACGCGGCACCGTCTCGGCGAGCCGCTCGGGCGTGACGGTGGAGGCCGTGAAGCCCTGGGCTTGGAGTTCACCGGCCAGCTGGTGCGACTTGGCCGGATCGAGGTCCATCAGGATCACCTCCGCGGCGCCGAGCTTGCCGAGGCCGAAGGCCACCGCCTTGCCCACCCCGCCGGTGCCGAGCAGCAGCACCCGGCCGGGTGGCCGCTCGCCCAGGGTCGCCCGGAAGCCGCTCATGAAGCCGGTGAAGTCGGTGTTCTCGGCGATGATCTCGCCGCCCTCGAATACCAGGGTATTGGCCGCACCGACCATCCGCGCCCCCTCGCTGGGTCGAGTCGCGAGCCTCACCGCCTCCTCCTTCCAGGGATAGGTGACATTGACGCCACGATACCCCTCGGCGATCACCTTCTTCACCTGGCTCTCGAGCGACGCGATGGGCTGTTCGTTGGCGTCGAAGAGATCATAGGTGGCGGGAATGCCGGTCAGCTGACCGAGCCGCACGTGCAGGTCCGGGGAGCTGGAGTTCATGATGGCCTTGCCGATCAGTCCGAGCTGCATGGTTATCTCCTGATTCGAGGGCTAGCGCTGGGCGGCCTGGGCGGCGAGACGGATACCGGCGTTGGCCTCACCGAACTGCTGGTAGTTGCCACGACGCTCGACGATCTCGAAGAAGAAGCGCCCCGAGAAAGTCTCGGTGTAGGCATGGAAGAATTCACCCTCGTCGTTGCGATCGTAGAGGATGTTGCGCGTCCGCATCGCCTCCAGCAGGGACTCATCGAGGCCGTAGCGGGCCTCCAGGTCGTCGTAGTAGTTGCGAGGGATCCGCAGCAACGGCAGGCCCCGGGCCTGCAGCTCGTCCACGGTGGCGAAGATGTCGCGGCTCTCGAAGGCGAGCTGCTGCACGCCGCCGCGGAATTCGCTGAGGAAGCGCCCCGGCTGGGTCTCCTGGGCCTGGGAGACGGTGAGCGGCAGGCGGATGCTGCGATCGGGGCTGTTGACCGCCTGGCTGATCATCATGCCGCGGGGGTCGACGATCTCGTGCTCGGCCTCGGCCTCGAAGCCGAACACGGTGCGGTAGAAGAGCTGCCAGCCGAGCAACTGGGTGGCCGGCAGCACGTAGGAGAGGTGGTCGACCCGGGTCAGGCCGGCCTCGTCGCGGCTCTCCTGGTCGAAGAGCTCGAAGTCGGTGCGCCACTGCAGATCCGCGGCGGCCTCGTCGTCCACCAGATAGATCAGGCTGCCCTCGATACCGCGCAGCGCCGGGATCTCCATCTCGCCCTCGCCCACCTGGCCGCGGAAGGTCCGGGCCTTGAAGGCACGGGCGCGCTCCTGCGCCAGCTCCACGTCGTCGACGCGGAAGCCCACGGCGCACACCGAGGTGCCGTGCAGCAGGCGGAAGGTGTGGGCGAAGCTGTCGGTCTCGAAGTTGAGCACCAGGTGGATCTCGCCCTGCTTCCACAGCTCCACGTTCTTGGAGCGATGCCGCCCCACGTGGCGAAAGCCCAGGGCGTCGATGAACTCGCCCAGGGGCGCGGCGCTCTCCTCGTCGAGGGTGAATTCGATGAAGTGAATACCGTTGTAATGAGGTGCCGGGGGAATATGGCTGGCCCAGGGCCCGTCCTCGATCAGGTTCTCGAGCCAGATCAGCGAACGCAGGCCGTCCAGCGCGGTGACCTCGGTGGGGGCGGCGCGGAAGGCATCGCTGAAGATCTCCAGCGACAGCGGACCGTCATAGCCGGATTTCGCCAGCGCCGCCATGAAATCCTTCAGCGGCAGGCGGCCCTGGCCGGGGAAGCAGCGGAAATGGCGGCTCCACTGCAGGATGTCCATGTCCAGCAGCGGGGCGTCGGCGACCTGGACGAAGAAGATCTTCTCCCTGGGAATCTTGCCGATGGCGGAAAGGTCGTGGCGCCGCGAGAGGATATGAAAGCTGTCGAGCACCACGCCCAGGCTGGGGTGATCGGCGCGCCGCACCACCTCCCAGGCGTCGCGATAATCGGCGATGTGCCGCCCCCAGGCCAGTGCCTCGAAGCCGACGCGAATGCCCCGCCTGGCGGCACGCTCGGCCAGTTCCCGCAGGTCCGCCGCGGCCCGGTCCATGTCGTCGACGGCCTGGGGCGAGACGTTGCTGCACACCAGCAGGAAGTCGGTGCCGAGCTGCTCCATGAGATCGAACTTGCGCTCGGCGCGTTGCAGGTTACGGCTGCGCTGGGGCTCGGGCATGGCCTCGAAGTCGCGGAACGGCTGGAAGGCAACGACCTTCAGCTTCAACCGTTCGCACAGCTCACGCACCTCCTCCGGGGAGCCGTCGAAGGAGAGCAGGTCGTTCTCGAAGATCTCCACGCCGTCGAAGCCGGCACGGGCGATGGCTTCCAGCTTGGTCCT
The DNA here is from genome assembly GCF_030010475.1 of Halomonas kalidii. Taxonomy (NCBI): domain Bacteria; kingdom Pseudomonadati; phylum Pseudomonadota; class Gammaproteobacteria; order Oceanospirillales; family Halomonadaceae; genus Halomonas; species Halomonas kalidii. The sequence continues at coordinate 62,299 of NZ_JASCQN010000021.1, forward strand.
GAGGTCGCCGCTCAGGCAAACCGTCGCAATGGCACGCATCCTCATTCTCCCAAGGTACCGCGGGACCGGTCAGCCAACCTGGCCGACCCGGGTCTCTTCCTGTGTCGTGGCGACCGGCATCCGGACCTGGGCCACATTATCTAGAACTCGGTTTCGATGTTCGCATAGCGGCCGTTGGTTCGCAATATGCACGGTGACGGCCATCCCGGTCACTGACGACTACTATAGAAGGACACGCGGGTCCTGCCCCGCCCGGGAAGGCCGACGTGCCCGCCGGCGCCCGGTCTCGCCCTTTCGAACCTTCAACCTTCGTCGTAGATGGCCACATCCTCCATTGACACTACTGGAAGGGAGTTCTAGTGTTCGCTACTAGCACTTACGTTCGACAAGCGAACATCTTAGCCAACAGCCCCCCACCAGAGAGGGGCCGCTGCCCGATCCGGGCAGCGATCACAACAAGCACTCCGGAGGATCCAGCATGTTCAAACCACTGCTCACCAGCCTCGCCGTGGCCATCGGTTCACTGGCCATCGCCGGTAGCGCCCTGGCCGACTACCCCGAGCGCAACATCCAGGGCACCATCCAGTGGGGGGCCGGCGGCGCCACCGACAACGTCGCCCGCAGCCTGACCCCCCATGTCGAGGAGATCCTCGACACCACCGTCGTGCTGACCAACCGCCCTGGCGGCACCGGCGTGATCGGCATGAACCACGTGATGCGCCAGCGTGCCGACGGCTACAACCTGCTGATCGGCGCCGAGAACCCGCAGCTCTACCCGCTGATGGGCCTGGCCGACTTCACCTACGACGACCTGCACACCGTCAACATCATCGGCCAGGGCCTGGTGGTGATCGCCGCTCCCGCCGACAGCCCCTTCGACAACTTCGCCGAGCTGCTCGAGCATGCCAGGGAGACCCCCGGCGAACTGCGCATGGGCGGCACGGGCGCCGGCGGCCTGCCCAGCACCGTGCATGCCATGATCAATGCCGTGGACGAGCTCGACGTGCGCACCGTCACCTTCGGCGGCGATGGCCCCGGCATCACCGCCATGCTGGGCGGCCACATCGACTTCATGCCGCTGAGCCTGGCCGCCGCCGGCGAGCAGATCCGCGGCGGCAAGATGAAGGGCCTGGCCGTGCTCACCGCCGAGGAGCTCGAGTCGCTGCCGGGGGTGCCGCCGATCACTGAGGCGCTGCCCGACATCGAGGCCTTCCTGCCGTGGGGGCCGTTCTGGGGCGTCTTCGTCCACCAGGATACTCCCGACGACGTCAAGACCATCCTCGAGGATGCCTACGAGCAGGCCGTGGCCAACGAGGAGTTCCAGGAGTTCCTGCGCAACTTCGGCGCCGAGCCGCTGAACCTGAACGGTGAAGAGGCCCAGCAGTACCTGGACAACTGGCAGTCGGTCACCGCCTGGTCCATGTATGAAGCGGACGCCGACATCCTGGAGGCCACGCCCGAGGAACTCGGCATCCCGCGCCCGTAACCCACCCCCACCGCGGCTATGGGGGAGGTCGTCCCTCCCCCTTGGAGTCTGTTGATGACTAAGAAAATCGAGCGTGTCCAGCCGGGGGAGAAGGTCTTCGACTGGCTGCTGATGCTGTTCAGCATCGGGGTGCTGATCGAGGCCTTCCGTATCGATGGCGAACTGCGGCTCAATGCGGCCGGTTCCTTCCCGGTCGGGCTGGCCCTGGTGATGCTGGGCTCTTCCGTGGCCATCCTCTTCAGCCACCGCCGCAAGCGGCGCGATCCGCGCATCCGCAGCGCTCGACACGAGGCCGAGGTGTTCCTGCACGAACACTTCCAGCCGCATATCGTGGTCTTCTCGGTCGTCGCCGTGCTCTACCTGGCCGCCATCGTCTGGGCGAGCTTCTACGTCAGCACCTTCGTCTTCCTCGCGGCACTGTTCATCTACTTCCGCCAGGGCAAGATCATCAGCTCGCTGATCATCACCTCCGCGGCCATCGCAGTGATCTATGGGCTGTTCACCATGGTTTTCCGCGTCTACCTCCCCTGATCCCCGAGACTCCCGATGAGTGATACGTTTTCCTTTCTGCTCATGGCCTGGCTGGACCCGGGTCTGCTGAGCCTGACCGCCCTGGGCGTCCTGGCCGGCATCTATATCGGCGCCATCCCCGGTCTCTCCGTGACCATGGCGGTGTCGATCCTGATCTCCTTCACCTTCTCCTGGGACATCAACAATGCCCTGGCGCTGATGGTGGGCATCTACGTGGGCGGCGTCTACGGTGGCTCGCGCACGGCCATCCTGCTCAACATTCCCGGTGCACCCTCGGCGGTGGTCACCGCCTTCGACGGCTATCCCCTTGCCCAGCGCGGTGAAGCCGGTCGCGCCATCGGCCTGAGCACCGTGATGTCGGTGATCGGTGGCTTCATCGGTGTGGCCGTGCTGGCCGGCACCGCCCCCTACCTCTCCGATCTGGCCTTGCAGTTCGCCCCCCGCGATTATTTCCTGATCGCCATCATGGGCCTGCTGCTGGTCAGCACGCTCTCCGGCAAGTCGTTGGCGCGGGGCATCTTCTCCGTGGCGCTGGGGTCCACCATCGGCCTGGTGGGCATGGACATGGTCACCGCCCAGCCGCGCCTGACCATGGGCAGCATGGAGCTGCTCGGCGGCATCCACTATGTAGTGGTGATGATCGGCCTGTTCGGCGTGGCCGAGGCCTTCTATCAGCTGCACAACATGGCCAAGGTGCCGGTCAAGCAGAACGTCGACAAGATCATTCCGCCGCTGAACATGGTGCTGAAGTTCCTGCCACTGTCGATCCGCACCTCCATCATCGGCGTCGTGGTCGGCGCCCTGCCCGGCACCGGCGGCGACATCGCCTCGCTGTTCGCCTATGACCACGCCAAGCGCACCGTCAAGAATCCCTCGAGCCCGTTTGGCGAGGGTGCCTACGAGGGGCTGGTGGCGCCGGAGACCGCCAACAACGCCGCGGTCGGCGGCGCCTACGTGCCCATGCTGACGTTGGGCATGCCGGGCGATGCCGTGACCGCGGTGATCATAGGCGCCCTGGTCATCCACGGCCTCAATCCGGGGCCGATGTTGATGATCGAGACTCCCCACATCTTCTGGTTCACTGTCGGTAACCTCGCGCTGGCCAACATCTTCCTGCTGATCTTCGGCATGACCGGCATCAAGGTCTTCTCCAAGGTGGTCGAGATCCCCAAGGCCATCCTGATTCCCCTGATCCTGGTGCTCTGCGTGGTCGGTACCTACTCGATCAACAGCAACATGATGGAGGTCTACTGGATGCTCGGCTTCGGCATCCTGGGCTACTGGCTCAAGGTGTACGGCTTCCAGATGGGACCAATCATTCTCGGCGTGATCCTCGGGCCACTGCTCGACGAGACCTATCGCCAAGCGATGTCCTCGGTGGGCGACAGCAGTAGCGACTTCCTGCTGGCGCTGGTGGCCAATCCGCTGTCGCTCGTGCTGACCACGGTGATCATCCTGGTGCTGCTCGGCAACACTCCGCTCAAGGGTTGGATCATGGCCAGGTTCGCGAGAAACTGACCCCGAGGCCACAGGCAACGACGCGGCCCCGGGGCCGCGTTCTCGTTTCAGGCAGGATGCGGAGAACGCCCATTGAGTGCTTGCTGTTCCCGACACCATCGGGTTCTGGTCTTCGACTTCGACGGGGTCATCCTCGACTCGGCCCGTCTCAAGCGCCAGGCCTTCGCCGATCTCTACGACGACGAGCCGGAGGAGAGCCGGCGTGCCGTGGCCGCTTACCTCAACCGCCGCGGCGGCCAGCCGCGGGAGGTCAAGTTCCGCCACATCGAGGGGCATATCCTGGGTCGCGAGGCCGGCGAGGCCCGTATCCAGGCGCTCTGCCGACGCTTCAAGGCCAGCGTGGAGCAGCGCCTGCTGGACGCCCCGGCGATTCCCGGCGCGCTCGAGTTCCTGAACCGCTGGCGGGGTCGGCTGCCGCTCTACCTGCTCTCCGCCACACCCGAGGCCGAGCTCCGGGCGATCGTCGAGCGCCGGGGGCTGGCCGGCTACTTCCTCGAGGTGATCGGGGCGCCGCCGGACAAGGTCACCGGCCTGCGCAACCTGCTGGCCCGGCGCCAGCATGCCGCCCGCGACACGGTGATGATCGGCGACTCCTACAATGACTACCGCGCGGCCCGCTCCAACGCCACGCTCTTCGTCGGCGTGACCGCCGACCCGGCCAGCTCCCCCTTCCCGAACGATGTCGTCACCACCGTCGACCTGCACGGCCTGGAGGCCGCATTGGCGAGGCTGTGAGCCGTGCCAGTCACCAGGCCTCCCTGCCGGATGTCCTGTCCGTCAAAACATCCAAACTGGTCATAATGCCCCTCCGGCTCGCTGTTGCCTGTCGCGCGTTGTGCCGACAATACCGGTCAGCAAGGAAGGCCGATTGGCACGACTACAGGCCGAGGCTGGGCCTCCTTGTCGTTTACGACCCATGCCGGTGGCAGCGGCCCATCACCGCCCCTCGACGGCATGCCCAGACCCACAACAAGCCCCCGAGGTGACACCATGGACAAGACTCGACTTGAAGGAAAGAACTGCCTGATAACAGGTGCCGCGCGTGGCATGGGTGCCGCCGTTGCCGAACACTATGCCGAACAGGGCGCCAATGTATGCGTGGCCGATCTCAACCTCGAGGGGTGTGAGGAAGTCGTCAAGCGCATCACCGACAGGGGCGGCAAGGCCATCGCGATCAAGCTCAATGTCACCGAGCGTGACCAGATGAAGGCCGCCGTGCAGGCCACCGTCGAGGCCTTCGGCAGCCTCAATGTCATGGTCAACAACGCCGGCATCAACAAGCCGCTGATGTTCCTCGACATCACCGAGGAGAACTGGCACCAGATCATGGACGTCAATGCCCTGGGCTGCCTGATCGGCATGCAGGAGGCCGCCAAGCAGATGATCGACCAGGGCAAGGAGAGGGGCCCCTACAAGATCATCAATGTCGGTTCCATCCTGTCCCGCCAGGCCTTCGATGACGTGGTGCCCTACTCCTGCAGCAAGCACGCCGTACTGGCCATGATCAACGGAGGCGCCAAGGCGCTGGTCGACCACAACATCACCGTCAATGGCTACGGCCCCGGCGTCGTGCGCACCGAGCTGTGGGAGCAGCTCGACAAGGACCTGGTCAGCATCGGCAAGTTCGACAAGCAGGGCCAGTCCATGGACGAGCTCGCCGAGAAGATGATCCTGATGAAGCGCTACTCCTACCCGGAAGATGTGGTCGGTACCGCCTCCTTCCTGGCCAGCCCCGAGTCGGACTACATGACCGGCCAGTTGCTGATGATCGACGGCGGCATGATCCTGCAGTGATGCCACCGGCGACTCGGCCGGTGGATCAGTAGTATCCCCTGTCACGCATCACCCGATCGGCCCTGTCCTGCGCCATGGACAGGGCCTTCTTGATGGAGCGGCGCCCGTCCAGCACCTCGAAGATCTCGTGCCCGGCGATGCTGATCAGGTCGGTGATTCCCGGCACCGGGGGGCGCGGCCAGGCCTGCAGGATGCCCTTCCTCGCCATGCCATCCACGATCTCGATCAGCGGCGACAGCGCCGAGACCTCCGGGTCCTGGCTGACGCTGAAGCGCGGGGTCACCAGGCTGCCGTTCAGGATATAGAGCTTGGACATGTTGGGCGAGGTCAGGTGGCGCAGGGCCGTCCAGGTGTCCTCGATGCGTTCCTCCGAGAGATTGGCCGGAATGGCCAGCGCATAGCCTCCGATCGGGGTGATCGGGCGGCCATGGTTGCCGATGGGGTGCGGCAGGTAGCCGGTCTTTCCCCAGGCCGGAGACTCCCGATCGAACTCGATGAGCGGGGCCAGCAGCGTATAGCAGTAGGCCATGCAGGATTCGCCGGCGGCATAGGACTGGGCACGCTCGTACCAGGCCATGTGGAGGATATTGGGCGGCGAGTATTTCAGGATATCCAGCATATACTCGCAGGCCCGGAAGGCGGCATCCGATTGGAACATCGGCCGCAGCTCCTCCCCGGACGCCTGCTGGTAATCATAGCCACCTTCACAGGAGCGCAGGTTGATGATCGGCTGGCCGAACTTGGCCATCAGGAAACTGAAGGTATGACCCAGCGGCGTGCCGCGCGCGGCGTTCCAGGCGATGCCGTATTGCCCCCTGGCGGGGTCATGGAGTCGCCTGGCCACCTTGACCAGTTCCTCGGTCGTCGTCGGGGGCTCCAGCTGTGCTCGCTCGAGGATATCCTTCCGGTAACAGAGCAGCTCCGGTGTCGTCTGGACCGGAATGCCGTACTGCTTGCCGGCATAGCCGGAACTCTGGATGGCGACGGGATGGAAATCGGACAGGTCGTAAGCGTCCCGTTCGATCAGCGAATCGAGCGGCATCAGCATCCCCTTCGACGCCAGCTCCCCGAACCAGGGAAGGTCACAGGCCACGAGGTCATAACGCGACTTCGCCAACCGGGCATTGTCGAGGATCTCATCGAGCAGGTCATCGATCGACTTGGCCTTGTTCCTGATCTCCAGGCCGAAGATCGATTCCAGTTGCCGCTTCAGGTTGTGCATCGCCATGAAGGTGGGGTCGGCATGGACCAGCGCACGCAGTCCACCCTTCAGTTCGAGTCGCGCCGAGAGTACCGCCGGCGTCGAGATCACGCGGCCCGTCGAGGCCGCGCCGAGGAAGATCCGGCGACCGGAATCCGACGCCGGATCCACCCCGAACAAGGGCCCCAGGATGCCCTTGATCCGGTGCGCATAGGCCTCCCACTCCTCGATCATCATCGGCGAGGGGTGCAGCGAGACCGTCTTGCCCGATTTCGTCCTGGGGCGTGACAGGATCAGCCCGCGCTTGACGATGCTCTCGATCCCGCGCTTGGCGGTACCGTAGGAGAGCCCCGAGGCATCCGCGAGCGAGGTGGGCGTCGTCAGCCGGCCGGCCAGGTGGTTGCGCATGAGGTGGAGCATCATGCGCATCTCCCGGTAGCCGTTGGCCATGGAGAGCGCGTGCTCGGTCTCGTCCTCGAGCTTCTCGATGAAGTCGAGGAAGCGGGCGAACTCGGTATTGGAGAGCTTCGGCACCGGCCTCGGCGACAGCCGGTCGTAGGGTCCCTCCGGGTAATCATCGTCGAGAAGGTCACTCATGTTCGCCTCGGGGCATGAACAACGCGATGCACCAAGATAGCGCCGCCTCACGCCTGGCAGCAAACGCGATGGCAACGCGGCTATCCCCAGCCGTCGACGATCAGTCGAATGCCCAGCAGGATCAGCAGGGTCAGGATGAGCCGGAAGAAGAGCTCGCCACTCAGCCGCTTCTGTATGACCAGCCCCAGGCGCACCCCCAGCCAAGCCACCGGGATCAGCAGCAGCGCGATGGTGAGGTTCTCGATATTCAGCAGGCCGAGCATGCCGTAGGGCACCAGCTTGACCAGGTTGGTGGCGGCCAGGAAGACCACCGCGGTTCCCAGGAACTGCTCCTTGGAGAGCCGGCGCTGCAGCAGGTAGAAGTTGAGCGGTGGGCCCCCGGCGTGGGCGATGAAGCTGGTGAAGCCGGCGATGCCGCCACTCAGCCCGCCGACCCAGACCGGCATGACGCGGCCGCGGAAGGGCTTGAGCAGCCCCCACAGGCCGAACAGGATCGAGAACACCCCCAGCAGCACCTTCAGCAAGGCCTCATCGAAGAGACCATAGGTCAGGTAGCCGACCACCACCCCCAGCACCGCGGGGGGAAACATCAGCCACAGCAGCGAACCGACGCGGTGGCGCCACCAGGCCTTGAGGCTGAACAGGTCCATCACGATCAGCAGCGGCAGCATGACGGCCACGGCGAAGGCCGGGCTGGCCTTCAGCGAAATGAGCGGCACCGCCACCACCCCGACGCCTCCGGCGAAGCCCGATTTCGAGATGCCGGTGAGCAGTACCGCCACGATCATCAGGACAATGAACTGCCAGTCATACACCATATGACGCCTCGTACTTTCCGGAAGAGAATAAGAAAGGGCCGTGCGAGCACGGCCCAAATCGGAGGAACCTGTAGTGTCCAGTTCCTGCTTCGGCTTACCGAAGCGGCAGCCTCTCAGCCCTGTCAGAGGACCCGGCAGACCTCGTCGAACTCGAACCGCTCCTGGCGCGGGAAGAGCGCCGAGGCATCGCCGTACCCCAGATTGCAGAGGAAGTTGCTCTTCACCTGGCCATCGGGGAAGAACTCCTCATCCACGGCCGCATTGTTGAAGCCGGACATCGGCCCGGCATTCAGCCCTACCGCCCGGGCGGCCAGGATGAAGTAGCCACCCTGGATGGAGCTGTTGCGGAAGGCCGTGGTATTGATGAAATCCGTCTTGCCCTCGAACAGCGACTTGGCATCCTTGTTGTGGGAAAACATTCGCGGCAGATGCTCGGGGAAGGCGGTGTCATAGCCCAGCAAGGCCACCACGGGCGCCTTCATGGTCTTGTCCTGGTTGCCGGGAAGCAGTGCCGGCTTGAGCCTTTCCTTGGCCTCCTGGCTCTTCAGGAAGAGCACGCGAAGGGGCTGGCAGTTCATGGAGGTCGGGCCGAAATGCAGCAGGTGATACAACTCGCGCAGTTTCTCCTCGCTGACATCCTGCTCCTTCCACACGTTGTGGGTACGCGCCGCGGTGAACAGGGTCTCGACCGCCTTGTTGTCGATAATCGTCATGTCGTCTTCCTCTTGCTGGATGATGCGTGCTGGATGGCTTCGTCTTGTGATGCGACTAGCGGCTCGCCTTCAGGCCGAAGTCGTAAGTCAGATGGCGGAAGGGGACTTCCATCGACCGTCCATCCGGTGCCCTTCCTGGCGGCAGCAGCTCATACTCCCTGACCAGGGAATCCTTGACGCCGAAGACGGCATCGGAGTCGAGATAGGGGTCGTCCTCGGCGAAGACCTGGGTCACCAGGGTCTCGTAGCCCTCGGCCATCAGCATGAAGTGCACATGGGCGGGCCGGTAGGGATGCCGCCCCGTGAGCTCCAGCATCTTGCCGACCGGGCCGTCGGTGGGGATCGGGTAGGGTGAGGGGGTCACCGTCCAGAAGGCATAGCGCCCCTGGTCGTCGGTGGTGAACCTGGCCCGCAGCGACGCACTCTCGAGCTCCTTCTGGACGTCGTAGAACCCTTCGCTGTCCGATTGCCAGACGTCGATGACGACATTGGCCAGTGGTTCGCCGCGACCGTCATGCACCCGCCCCTCGACGAAGAAGGGCTCTCCCTCGACGTTCCAGTCGATCGACTCGCCCTGGGCGACCTGGGGCGGGTCGGCGACGTAGAAGGGTCCCAGCACCGTGCTCTCCGACACCATCGGGTCCGAGGTCTGATGATTGATGGCATCGACCAGCATCGTCACGCCCAGGGTATCGGAGAGCAGGATGAACTCCTGACGCTTGTCGTCGCACATCTGGCCGGTGCGGGTCAGGAAGTCGATGGCATCGGTCCACTCCTGTTCGGTGGGCTCCACCTCACGGATGAAGGCATGCAGGTGGCCGACCAGGCTGTTCAGCACGCTCTTCAGGCGCTCGTCACTGCAGCCGGCGAACTGCTCGATCACCGCATCCGTGATGTTCTCTGCGTTCAGGTTTCGCATCTGGTCATTTCCTCTCGATGGCCGGCAGCCCGGAGAGGCGCTCGGTGTGGTGGATAGTGGCGATGTAGTCATCCTCACCATGCCCCGTGCCGATCAGGGAGCTGTAGGCCTCGCGCATCTGGGCGGCCAGGGGCACGGCGACACCGTCCCCATGGGCACAGCCGAGGATCAGGTCCAGGTCCTTGGCCATCTGGGCGGCCGAGAAGGTGGAGGTGAAGTCACGGTCCTTCAGCGGCTGGGTCTTGTACCTGACCATCGGCGAGCCCACGGCACTGTCGGCCATCAGGTCCAGCATCGCCTCCCAGCCGATGTTGCCCTTGCGGGCCATCGCCAGGGCCTCGCCCATCATCCCGGCGCTCACCGCGATCATCAGGTTGATGGCCAGCTTGGCGTAGCGAGCCTGCTCATCGTCACCGAGCCAGTACTGGGCCTTGGTGAAGGTGTTCATCACCGGCACGGCATCATCCAGCGCCTCGCGCGGGCCGGAGACCATGGCCGACAGGGTGCCGGACTCGGCGGCGACGGGATTCCCCGACACCGGGCTGCGCAGATAGGCGATGCCCCGCGCGTCGGCGGCCGCGGCCACCCTGGCGGACGCCTCGATGCTGACGGTGCTGGTCTCGATCAGCACGCTGCCCGGGACCATCGCCTCGATCAGCCCACCCGACGCCAGGGTCAGGCCCAGCAGCGCCCGGTCATCGGGGATCGAGACGAAGACCAGGCGGCAGTCCTCGATGGCGGAGGCCAGCGCCCGGTGGGGGGTGATGCCGGCCTGCTCGGCGAGCGCCATTCGCTCGGCGCTGAGGTCGAACCCCTGGACGGGGTAGCCGGCCGCCGCGATCCGCGTTGCCATGGGCAGGCCCAGCTTGCCGAGGCCGACCCAGGCCACCCTGTTTGTGGTGGTCATTGGGCTCGTCGTGGTCATTGGACTGTCTCCCCTGGTTCTCGGGACGCCTGTTCCCGTGACATCAGTTCGGCATGGATACGCTGGCCGGAGGCGTCGAGGTGCCTGACCCCCTCCGCCACGTCCGCCAGCAACCTGCCGTTTCGCTTGTGGAATTCTCCCGCCACCATGACGCTGTCGACGTTGGCGAGACTCGCCTGCATGACCACGGTCGAGACCGGGTCGCTGACCGGCTGCATGTTCAGCAGGCCGCTGTCGAGCAGCACGATGTCGGCCTGCTTGCCCGGCGTCAGGCTGCCGATGCGCGCCTCGAGGCCCAGGGCGCGTGCGCCGTCGACGGTGATCCAGGCCAGCGCCTCGCGGGTGCGGATGGTCGAGGTATCGGGAATGCTGCCCTGCTCGCGCCGCGAGGCATCGTTGTCCAGTGCCCGCTGCATGCCCAGCGCCATGCGGGCGACGCAGAACATGTCACCGGAGATGACCGACTCGAGATCCACCCCCAGGGAGACGACACCGCCGTGCCGGCGCACGTGGCCGGTGATCGGGAAGCCATGCCCCTGGGTCATCTCGTTCTCCGGCGCGATGGAGAAGGTCACGCCCTGCTCGCAGAAGCGGGCCAGCTGCCCGTCGGTGAGGCTCTGTCCGTGCACGATGTTGATGTCCGGCCCCAGCAGCCCCCTCTCCTCGACCACGTCCCAGCCACCGGGGCTGACGGCCGCGCCGCCGCCCTGGTGCATCGAGGCGACCAGGCCGAACTCCTTGGCCAGGGCGAAATCCTGCAGGCTGACATCGAGGGTGGAGTAGTGGGGGCCGAGGATGGCCAGCCCCAGGGTCACCCGGGCCTCGGGGTCGGCGAGTTCCCCCTCGAGCAGCCGCTCGACCTCGCCGCGGGGGTGCGGGATCTCGCTGAAGTGCGGCTGCCCCGGCTCGGGGTCCGGCTTGGGCGAGCCGTGGAAGAACAGCGCCCGGATACCGGACTCCTTGAGCCCGCGAATCGCCGCATCGGTATGCTCGGGTGTGGGGTTGTTGTGGCACCAGTCTCCCAGGGTGGTGGTACCGCAGTTGAGCTGGTTGAGCGCCCCCATGCGGGTGGCGATATGGATGTCGTCGGGCGTGAACAGGCTCGCCAGGCCGCGGTGGACGTGGCGGAAGTACTCGAGCAGCGTCCAGTTGGCGGCCACCCCGCGCAGGCCGGTCTGCCAGGTATGCAGATGGGCGTTGACCAGCCCGGGGATCAGGATGCCGCCCCGGCAGTCGATAACCTCGGCGCCCTCGCCCGGAAGATCCTGGCCCACGGCCAGGATCCGGTCGTCTTCCACCAGCACCTGGCCATCGCGCAGGTCGCCGAGTTCGGGATCCATGGTGATCACGGTGGCATTGGTCAGCAGTGTCTTCATCGGTGTGCTCCCGTCTCGCTGGCGGGCCGGCGGCCGACCAGGGCATGGTGCAGCAGACGATGGATGCCCTCGGCCTCGACCTCGCGGGGGTTCCAGTAGGGATTCCGGGTGGCGATCTCGGTGGCACGCTCGACATCGCCCGGCGTCAGGCCGATCTCCTCCAGTGCCGTGGGCGCGCCTACCGCCCGGGCCAGGTCGAAGAGACCGGCGGCGGGATCCTCGCAGCCCAGTGCCCGGGCGATGCGCGACATCGCCTCGGGGGCCGCCGGGGCGTTGTAGGCCACCGCATGGGGCAGCACGATGGTGTGGGTCTCGGCATGGGGCAGGTCGAAGGAGCCCCCCAGGGTGTGGCAGAGCTTGTGGTGCAGCGACATGCCCACCGCGCCCAGGCAGCTACCGCACAACCAGGCGCCGTAGAGGGCGTCGCAGCGTGCCTCGGCGTTACCCGAGTCGGCGGCGATCACCGGCAGGCTCCGGGCCAGCGCCGCGATGCCCTCCTCGGCCATCAGCGAGATCACCGGGTTGCGGTCACGGGCATAGAGCGCTTCCACCGCATGGGCAATCGCATTGATGCCGCTGGTGCCGGACATCCCCGCGGGCAGCGAGAGGGTCAGGTCGACGTCGTAGATCACCGTCTCGGGCAGCACCTCCAGGGTGCGCTGGGTGGTCTTGATGCCGTCGCGCGTCTCGCCGAGGATCGGCGTCATCTCGGAGCCGGCATAGGTGGTGGGGATGGCCACCTGGGGCAGCCCGGTGCGCAACGCGATGGCCTTGCCCAGGCCGATGGTCGAACCGCCACCGATGGCCACGGTGCAGTCGACCCCCAGTTCCTCGACCACCCGCATGGCACGCTCGGTGACCTCGACCGGCGTGTGCATGGCCGCTTCGGCATACAGGCCAGCCCCGCGCTCCCCGAGCTGCTCCAGCACCGCGCGTGCCTGTTCCTGCTGATGGGGGGTGGCCAGCACCAGGGCTCGACGGCAACCGAGTTGCTCGATCTCCTCGGCGAGGCGCGACAGGGTCCCCTGGCCGAATACCACCCGGGATGGCAGGCCATGATAGACAAAGGATTGCATGGGTGTTTCCTCAGACGTTGAAGATGCATGTCGACGCCCCGTGCGGGGCGCCGCGGTGGCGGCGCCCTCCTAGCCGGTCACGGCCGCCGTCGGCGATGGCTTGCCCATTCCTGTGATCGCCTGCACCAGCTCGTCCTCGCTGACGCTGTCGCCATCGAACTCGGCGGTGACCCGGCCGTCATACATGGCGATGATGCGGTTGCTCAGGCCGAGCACTTCCGGCATCTCCGAGGAGATCACCAGCACCGCGTAACCCGACTTGGCGAGATCCTTGACCAGGGTGTGAATCTCCGCCTTGGAGCCCACATCGATCCCGCGGGTCGGCTCGTCGAGGATCAGCAGCTTGGGGTGGGTATGCAGCCACTTGCCGATGACGATCTTCTGCTGGTTGCCGCCGCTCAGGTTGCCGACCTTCTGGCGCCAGCTGGGCGTCTTGATCTTCATCGCCTGGTGGTACTTGTCGTATACGGTGCGCTCGGCCGAGCCCTTCATGAAGCCCATCGAGGAGACCGCACCGAGCCCTGCCAGGGTCATGTTGTCCCGGCAGTTCATGCCCAGTATCAACCCCTGGTCCTTGCGATCCTCCGGTACCAGGGCGATACCCGCGGCCACGGCGTCGTGGGAGTTACGGAAGTTCACCACCTCGCCATCCAGCACCACATCGCCCGCCACGGGGGTGCGTAGCCCGAAGATGGTCTCGGCGACCTCGGAGCGGCCCGCCCCCACCAGCCCGTACATGCCGACGATCTCGCCCTTGCGGACGTTGAAGCTGACATCCTCGAAGACCCGCTTCACCGTGAGGTTGCGTACCTCGAGCATGTTGTCGCCGAACTCACTGGGCTTGCTGGCATGGTCGAGCTCGAGGCTGCGCCCGATCATCATCCGCGTGACCTCGTCCTCGCTGGTCGCGCAGGTATTCACCGTGCCGGTGTACTCGCCATCGCGCAGCACCGAGATGCGATGGGACAGATGGAAGATCTCGTCCATGCGGTGCGAGATGTAGACGATTCCCACCCCCTGGTCGCAGAGCGAGTGGATCACATCGTAGAGCACCGGCTTCTCGTGGTCGGTCAGCGAGGCGGTGGGCTCGTCGAACACCACCACCCGCGGGGTGAACACCAGCGCCCGGCCGATCTCGACCATCTGCTTCTTGGCGATGGACAGCGACCCCACCAGATCGTCGTGCCGGAAGCTGCACTTGAGGGTCTCGAGAATCTTGTTGGTGTCCTCGCGCAGCTTTCGCCAGTCGACCCGGTTGCCCCACTTCTTCGGCAGGCTGCCGAGGAAGATGTTCTCGGCCACCGTCATCTCCGGGACCAGCGATTGTTCCTGGTGAATCAGCACCACCCCGGCCCGCTTGGCATGCTTGGGGTTCTCGAACTCCATCTCCTCGCCACCGAGGATGATGCGGCCCTCGTTGGCCTGGTGCTTGCCGGCCAGCACCTTCATCAGGGTCGACTTGCCGGCGCCGTTCTCGCCGAGCAGGGCATGGACCTCGCCGGGGCGCACGTCGAAGTCGACGTTGTTCAGGGCCACCACCCCGGGGAAACGCTTGGTGATGCCGGCGAGCCGGAGTACCGGTTCGGCGTCGATCGGGGGCCGCTGCACGGCATTGCCTTGGGAGGGAGTCATATCCGTACCTCCTTGGTCGACGGCACATTGAGCTTCTTGTCGATGATCAGCACCGAGATCAGGATCGCACCGAGGATGACCAGCACGTAGAAGGCCGGCACCTGCATCAGGTTCATGCCATTGCGCAGGATGCCGATGGCCAGCACGCCCCCCAGGGTGCCGGTGATGCTGCCGTAGCCACCGGTGAGCTTGGTGCCGCCGAGCACCACCGCGGTGATGGTCCACAGCTCGTAGTCACGGCCGAGGTTGGGGGTGGCGGCCCCCATCTGGCTGGCCAGCAGCACGCCGGCGAGGGCGGCGAAGAAGCCGACGATGATGAAGTTGATCATCATGTGGCGGCCGAGCCGGATGCCGGCATCGATGGAGGCCTCCGGGTTGCCGCCCACCGCGAAGGTGTTGCGGCCATGGCCGGTGCGGGTCAGCACCAGGTGCATCACCAGGGTGCAGAACAGGAAGATGATCGCCAGGACCGGGAACGGGCCGATGGTGCTGGCACCGAAATCGGCGAAGGCGAAGTTCATCGCATAGAAGGACTCCTCACCGGTGTACAGGAAGATCAACCCCCTGACCCCCAGCATGGCGCCCAGGGTGACGATGAAGGCGTTGACCCCGGTCTTCCACACCACCAGGCCGTTGAGGGCGCCGAGCAGAATGCCCGACCCGAGCGCGGCCAGGATCGCCAGCGTCATGCTGGTCTCCTGCAGCCCCACCGCCAGCGAAGCGGCAAGCCCCAGGGTCGCGCCCACCGACAGGTCGATGTTGCCGTTGATCATCACCAGGGTCATGCCGAGGGCGATCAGACCGATGGTCGAGGTCTGCACCAGGATGTTGGTGATGTTGCCCAGCGACAGGAAGTACTCCGACATGAAGCTGAAGAAGATGAAGATGGCGATAACGAAGATCCAGATCGGCTGGATGGCCGACTTGCCACGGAAGAAACCTTTCAGTGACGTCATGTGTCATGCCTCCGCGTCATGAGTGGGTCGTCAGCAAGCGCTTGCGCTTGTTGGCGAGGTCCAGCCAGACGGCCAGGATGATGATCACCCAGGTCACGATCCACTGGGTGTAGTAGGGATAACCCATCAGCAGCAGGCCGTTCTGGATGAAGCCGAGGATCAGCACGCCGATCACCGTCTTCCAGATGCTGCCGGCGCCGCCGAGCAGGCTGGTGCCGCCGAGGATGATGCCGGCGAGCACCAGCAGCTCGTAGCCCTGGCCGACGTTGTTCTGGGAGCCCATGACCCGCGAGCCGAGTACCAGGGCGGCACAGGCCACGCAGAAGGCCGAGATCAGGTAGGTGCTGAACACGCACCAGTTCTTGCGAATGCCCGAGTAGACCGCGGCCATGGGGTTGCCGCCGACGGCGAAGATGCGCCGCCCGTAGCCGGTGTAGGACATGACGACCTGCACGACGATGGCCATTAGTCCGAACAGCAGGATAGGCACCGCGATACCGGCCACGTAGCCGCGGCCGAAGAAGGCGAACCAGGTGCCGCCCTGATTGGCGATGTCGACGTTCTGGCCGCCGCTGTAGATCAGCACCAGTCCCTGGATCGCCGAGAGCATCGCCAGCGTCACGATCAATGAGTTGAGGCGCATGAAGCCGATCAGGAAACCGTTCACCGCACCGATCAACAGGGTCAGCGCGAACATCAGCAGGATGGCATTCATGGGCCCGATCTTGTCGTGCAGGTCGACCACCAGCACGGTGGAGAACGACAGCAGTGAGCCCACGGAAAGATCCAGGTTCCCGCCGATGATCACCACCGTGACGCCCACCGCGATGATGCCGATGATCGAGGCCTGGCGGACCACCGTCATGATGTTCGACTGGGAGAGGAATTGCTCGGAAAAGAACGAGAACACGACCATGCCGAGCAGGAAGAAGATCAGGATGCCCTGGGCCGAGAGAAAGCTCATCAAGCCCGCCTTGTTGACACTTCCCGTCAAGAGTCGTGATTTGGTTTGTTCTGCAGAAGCCATGCTAATCACCTGTATGGGTGTCACCTTGCGCAGTCGGCCTGCGCCCAGGCTCGTGCCGTGTGCCGGGATCGCCTTGCAAGCACGGTCCCGGGCAGCACAACGTGCCTTCAGAAAACCGGTCGCTCGAACTCGCTGAGGATCTCGGCGGTGATTTTCGGGGTCTCGAAGAAGTTCATCTTCGGCACTTCCTGGCCATCCAGCACATCCAGGGCTGTCTGCAGGGCCGCCTCGGCGTCATCCACCGGAGACTGATAGATGGAGCCGTAGTATTCGCCACGCTCGATGGCGTCATAGCCCACGGCGAAGTTGGTGGCGCCGATGAACACGATCTCGTCGGCGCGATCGGCGCCCTTGGCGGCATTCAAGGCGCCCACCCCCATGTTGTCGTCACCGGCATAGACACCGTCGATACGATCGTACTTGGTCAGGAAGTCTTCCATGACGCGCTGGGCACGCTCACGGTTCCAGTTGCCCGGCTGGGTTTCCAGCAGCTCGACACCCGGACAGAGTTCGGCCAGGCGCTCCTCGAAACCAGTGGCACGCTCGATCGCGGTGGTATAGCCCGGCTGGCCGGAGATCTGCACGATCTGGCCTTCGCCGCCCAGGGCATCACACATCATCTCGGCCGAGGAGATGCCCTGCTGGACATTGTCGGGTCCGGAAAATGCGGCAATGAAGTCAAGGCCTGAATCGGCGATCTTGGAGTTGGTCACCACCACGGGAATGCCGGCCTTGTGGGCCTGGCGAATCGCGGGAATCACCGCTTGGCCATTGGTCGGCCAGATGATGATGGCATCGACCCGCTGCTGGATGAGGTCCTGCATCTGGCCGATCTGACGCGCCACATCACCACCGGCATCGAGCACCACGACGTCGACATTACCGGCTCTTTCAGCGGCCTCCTCGAAGGCATTTTCATAGGTGGTCTGATAGCTATCGACACCGACATTGTTCTGGGTAATGCCGATCCGGTAGGGACCCTCGGCATGAACGGTCGCGGTCGACATCATGACGATGGAAGCGGCGAGTAAGGTTTTCTTGAACATGGAGATACTCCTGGCGTTTTCTAATATTTGTTCGTCAACCTGCGGACTGTGCAAGTCGGTTGTTGGAGCTTACGGCTGGGCCTGGATTCGGCACAACGCGACCATCACGGAGAAATGACCAATCTGGTTATTTTGTGTCCATTACCGGCCGTGGGGCGAGCAGGTTTACCGGACCGCATACGCAGGCGCCCCGCCTGTCGTCGACAGGCGGGGCGCCGTGATCATGCTCCCGGGCGAGCCGGGCCGGGACTTCAGGCCACCGGCGTCAGCCAGTTGTCGTCGAGCGTCTGCTTGCCGCGCACCAGGTCGAAGTAGAGCGACTGAATCTTCTCGGTGATCGGGCCGCGGCGGCCCGCCCCGATGGCACGGCCGTCGAGTTCGCGGATCGGCAGCACCTCGGCGGCGGTGCCGGTGAAGAAGGCCTCGTCGGCGATGTAGATCTCGTCGCGGGTGATCAGCTTCTCGCGCAGTTCATAGCCCAGGTGCTCGGCCATGTGCAGCACGGTGTTGCGGGTGATGCCGTTGAGGCAGGAGGTCAGCATCGGGGTGTAGATGACGCCGTTCTTGACCACGAAGAGGTTCTCGCCGGAGCCTTCGGCGGCATAGCCCTGGGGGTCGAGCAGCAGTGCCTCGTCGTAGCCGCCGCGCTGCGCCTCGGCCAGTGCCATCATCGAGTTGATGTACTGGCCGTTGGCCTTGGCCCGGGTCACGGAGATGTTGACGTGGTGGCGGGTGAAGGAGGAGGTCTGCACCTTGATGCCCAGTTCGCGGGCCTCCGGCGCCATGTACGACGGCCACTCCCAGGCGGCGACGATCACATGGGTCCTGAGGTTGTCGGCACGCAGCCCCATGCCCTCGCTGCCGAAGAACACCATGGGGCGCAGGTAGGCCTCCTCGAGACCGTTCTCGCGCACCGCGGCACGCTGGGCCTCGTTGATCGTCTGCTTGTCGAACGGCATCTCCATGCCGAGGATCTTGGCGGAGTCGAACAGGCGGTCGGTGTGCTCCTTGAGGCGGAAGATGGCGGTGCCCCTGTCGGTGGCGTAGGCACGCACCCCCTCGAAGCAACCCATGCCGTAGTGCAGGGTATGGGTCAGCACGTGCACCTGGGCATCGCGCCAGGGAACCAGTTCGCCGTCGAACCAGATGAGACCGTCACGGTCAGCCATCGACATAATCTACGTCCTTTCGTCTTCTAGTCGTGTTGAATCAGAGAACCTGCCGGCGACGCGGCGCCTCGTGGCGCCACGCTCGGGACGGGATCATTGCGGGTCGTCCTGCGGCTCGAGCAGCCGCTGCCAGAGCTCGATGACGGCTTGACGGTGCGCATGGAAATCCGCATTCCGGCCGCGCCCCGCCTCGCGGGTCAGCGAGGCCCGGTGCGCCGCACTGCGATAGGCGAGGTAGGCGTCTCGCAGGCGCTGGCAGTCGCGCCCCGGCAGGCGGCCGGTCGCTTCCAAGGTCTCCAGAATACGAATATTGTCGCTCCACGCCAATAGATCGGGCGTGTCGCCGGCCATGGAGAGCACCGCATACTGGCAGAGGAACTCGATATCGACCATGCCACCGGGGTCGTGCTTGAGGTCGAAGTCCTCGCCTTCGCTCTTGCTGGCCAGGTGCTCGCGCATCTTGTGGCGCATCTTCACCACCTCGTCGCACAGGACCTCGCCGTCACGCGAGCGCCCGAGGATCTCGCTGCGGATCGCCTGGAACCGCTCGGCCAGCCGCTCATGGCCGGCCACCACCCTGGCCCGTACCAGCGCCTGGTGCTCCCAGGTCCAGGCCTGGTCGCGCTGATAGTCGGCGAAGGCGTCGAGCGAACTGACCAGCAGCCCCGAATTGCCCGAGGGACGCAGGCGCATGTCCACCTCGTAGAGCGAGCCGGCCGGGGTCACCGCGGTGAGCAGATGGATGATCCGCTGGCCGAGGCGGGTGAAGAAGACGGCGTTGTCCAGCGCGCGCTCGCCGTCGGTGCTGCCCTGGGGCGCGCCGTCGTGAATGAACACCAGGTCCAGGTCGGAGCCGTAGCCGAGCTCGATGCCGCCGAGCTTGCCATAGCCGACGATCAGGAACTCCGGGTCGACGCCGGCCCGCTCGCCGTCGTGGCGCTGCGGGAAACCGTGCTTGCGGGTGAGGTGCTTCCAGGCCATGGCCAGCACCGCCTCGAGGATCACCTCGGCGATGTAGGTGAGGTAGTCGCTGACCTTCATCAGGTGTCGGGTACCGGCGATGTCCGAGGCCGCCACGTGCAGCGTCTGGGCGTGCTTGAACACCCGCAGCGCCTCGAGCTGGGCCTCCTCGTCGTCCTCGGGCAGCCGCCCCAGCGCCTGGCGCAGTTCGTCGGAGAGCCGCGCCTTGTCGGCCGGGGTGTAGAGGGTGTCGGGGGTCAGCAGCTCGTCGAGCAGGATCGGATAGCGGGCGAGCTGCTCGGCGATCCAGGGGCTGGCACTGCTGAGTCGCATCAGGTGTCCCAGGGCATCGGGATTCTCGCGCAGCAACGCCAGGTAGGCGGTGCGCCGCAGCACCGCCTCGATCAGCGGCAACACGCGCTCCAGGGCGGTATCCGGCTGCTCGCTGGCGGCCACGGCATCGAGCAGCAACGGCATCAGGGCATCGAGGCGTTCGTAGCCGATGCGCTGCATGGTCTGGACCTGGCGGGAGTGACGCAGGGAGTGCAGCCGCCGCCCGGCGGTGGCCGGGTCACCGAACCCGGCGTCACCCAGCAGCACCTGGCCCTCGTCGTCCTCCAGTTCACCGCGCCAGAGTGCGCGCCACCCCTCGAGGCTGACCGCCGCCTCGGCGCCGTCGTCGGCCTCTTCCAACTCCTCTTCTGGATCGGCGATCACCGCATCGAAGTGCTGGCGCACCCGATCACGCACCTCGTCGAGCCGTCCCATCACCGCCGGCCAGTCCTCCATGTCCAGGGCCAGCGCCACGCGTTCCCGATCCAGGTCGTCGTCGGGCAGGCGCTGGGTCTGGCGATCCTCCAGCGCCTGCAGGACGTGCTCCAGATCACGCAGGAAGACGTAATCGGGCAGCAGTTCGTCGACCACCTCCCGGGGCAGCAGGCCGAGCTCGGGCAGGCGCTCCAGGGCGGTCTTCAGCGAGGTCACCTGAAGTTCGGTGTCGCGCCCGCCGCGGATCAACTGGAAGGCCTGGACCACGAACTCCACCTCGCGGATACCGCCGGGGCCAAGCTTGATGTTGCTCTGCATGCCCTTGCGGCGCACCTCGCGATTGATCAGCGCCTTCAGCTCGCGCAGCGACTCGATGGCACCGAAATCCAGGTAGCGGCGATAGACGAACGGGCGCAGGCCGGCCAGCAGCTCGGCCCCGGCCTCGCGATCGCCGGCGACCGGCCGCGCCTTGAGCATGGCATAGCGCTCCCACTCACGGCCCTGGTCCTGGTAGTAGCCGGCCAGCGACGAGAAGCTGCCCACCAGCGGCCCGCCGTCGCCCAGCGGGCGCAGGCGCATGTCGACGCGGAAGACGAAGCCGTCGGCGGTCACCGGATCGAGGGCGGCGATCAGCTTCTGGCCCAGCTTGGTGAAGTACTCCTGATGTTCGAGGGACTTGCGACCGCCTTCGGTGTCGCCCTTCTCGGGAAAGGCGAAGATCAGGTCGATATCGGAGGAGAGGTTGAGCTCGCCGGCCCCCAGCTTGCCCATGCCGAGCACCACCAGGCGCTGCTCGCCGCCGTCGCGGCGCCGTGCGGGGCGCCCCCAGCGCGGCTCGAGATGGCGCTCGAGCCAGCCCAGGGCGCCTTCCAGGCAAGTCTCGGCGAGCCGCGAGACCGCCCCGGCGGTAGCCCACATGTCGATGCCCGACGGGCGGGTCAGATCGCGCCAGACGATGCCCAGCATCCGGGCGCGCCGGAAGCGGCGCATGACGGACTGCAGGGCCGGCTCGTCCTCGACGGCCTCGAGCCGTTCGGCGAGCCACTCACGCAGGGTCTCGGCGTCGGGGGCGACCTCCAGCTCGCCGCTGGCATCGAGATGGAGCAGCCACTCGGGATGACGCACCAGGGTCTCGGCGACGAAACTGGAGATCGCCAGCACCCGGGCCAACTGCCCGCGCCGGGACGCCGAGAGCGCCAGCCAGTCCTCCAGTGGCGAGTCGCCGTCGCTCATGCCGGCCAGGTTGTCGGCCTGCTCGAGCGACGCCGCCAGGCGCTCCCGCCCATGTTGCAGCGGCACCCTGAGCGGGGCGGGAATGTCGGTCAGCGGCAGGAAGTCGTCGGGAAGGGCCATGGGCATCTCGCATCCGGGTTGACGAATGTCCCCAGCATAGCGAAGCCGGCCGCCGCCCGGCACCCGGGGCGTGGAAAGAGTCGTGAATCAACCGAGGAATTTCTGCCAGACCAGCAACCCCCAGGTCAGGCCGGCAACGACCAGCGACAGCATCACCGCCGCCGAGCTGATGTCCTTGGCGCGGCCAGAGAGCTCGTGGTGCTCGGTGCCGATGCGGTCCACCACGTTCTCGATGGCGCTGTTGAGCAGTTCCACGATCAGCACCAGCAGGCAGCTGCCCCCCAGCAGGATCCACTCCACCGGCCCCTGGCCGACCCACCAGGCCAGCGGCAGCAGCAGCGCGCAGACGAGCAGTTCCTGGCGGAAGGCGGTCTCGTGGCGGAAGGCGGCACGCAGTCCCTTGAACGAATAGTCGGTGGCACTGATGAGGTGGCGCCAGCCGGTGTGTCCGGGTTTCATGACGGGGTCCCTGTCAGTTCTCGTTGATCATGCGTTCGAGATCCTCGGCCAGCGGATCGAGCACCTGGGCCCAGTTGAGCCAGGGGGTGCTCGAGGTGCCGTTGACCATCACGCTGAACACGCCCCAGCGGCCGCTCCGGGTGCGGAAGTAGCCGCCCAGCGAGCGCACCGCCACCGGCTGGTTGAGGGTGCCGGTCTTGAGCATGACATGGTGCTGGAAGGTCGTGGAGCCGCGGCGCATGAAGCGCATTACTCCATTGCCCGGCGACTGGAAGCTGGCCACGAAGCTGGGGAAGAGTGCCGGCCGGTGGAACATGCTCTCCAGCAGGGTGTTCACCCCCTGGGCCGACGTCCGGTTCTCGGGGGTCAGCCCGCTGCCGCTGCGCAGGGTCAGCGGGCCGTGGTCGGGAATGCCGCCCACGAAGTGCTCGATGGCCTGCCCCCCCAGCCGCAGGTCGGCGCGGGGCGTCTCCACCAGGTTGAGGGCGAGCAGGTCGGCCATGAAGTTGTTGGAGTGGTTCATGGTCCGCAGCAACAACTCCTGCAGCGGCAGGCCCTCCACCTCGGCGAGCCGGCGGGACGAGGCCCGCGGTTCGGCGATACTGGTCGTCGCGCCCTCGCGTACCTCGATGCCGGCCTGCTCGAGCATCGCCAGCAGGGTACGAGCGGTCTGCAACGCCGGGTCCGAACTGGCACGATAGATCTCTCGAGGGGGGGCGTTGAGCGAGATCTGGCCGCTCACCACCATGACGTCGCCATCGTTGTTCAGGATACGCTCGGCGTTGAGCCGGGTGCCGCTGTCGTCGGGCCGCGTCACGACCCGGTTGTCGATGCCGACGATCGCCGCCTGGCTGTCACAACTGGTGACCCGCGCCGGCTCGGCGGCGGCGGGCCCCGGGGCCACGGTGACGCACCAGCTGCCATGGTTCACTCCCGCCGAGCTGAGCAGGGCACTGTAGGCGTTGGCGACCCGGGAGTGGGCCTGGCAGCGGTCGGTGGTGATGCACTCCACCGGCCCGAACCGCCATTGACTGACGACCAGTTGGCCGTCGACGGTGCGCACCCCGCGCTGGTGGAGCCGCTGGGTGAGTCGCCACAGGTCCTCGGTGGAGAGCGCCGGATCACCGCCGCCGTCCAGCACAAGATCGCCATGCAGGACGCCGTGCGCGTCGAGCTCGGCATCACTGACCAGGCGCGTGGTGAAGCGGTGCTGGGGGCCCCAGTGGTCCAGTGCCGCCGCCGCCAGGTAGGCCTTGGTCACCGAGGCCGGCGACAGCTGGCGCTGCGGCTCGATGGCGCCGAGGACTTCACGGCTGTCGAGCAAGCGGGCCTCGGCGCCGATCAGAAACCCCCGCTCGCCCAGCTCGGCCAGGCGCGCGAAGCCGTTGGCTTGCACCAGCGGCGACACCAGCAGCAAGCAAAGCAATGAAATGGAAAGCAGTCGTTGGAGCATCACTGACGGGCATCATCGAGTCGGGCGAGTGGAGCGGCGACGAGCGCCGAGCGAGATAGAGGATCAGCTTAATGGGCCGAGACCGAGGAGAAAACCTGGATCACCACCACGCCGCCAACGATCATGGCGAGACCCAGCAGGGCCGGGGGGTCCGGTCGCTCGCCGTAGACCACCAGCCCCACCAGGGTGACCAGCACGATGCCCAGTCCCGCCCAGAAAGCGTAGGCGATTCCCACCGGCACGCTACGCAGCACCAGGGCGAGCAGATAGAAGGCCAGACCGTACCCGATCACCACGGTGACGCTGGGCCACAGCCGCGTGAAGCCGTCCGACGCCTTGAGGGCACTGGTGGCGACCACCTCGGCGACGATCGCCAGGGCCAGGTAGACGAAGGCCATCACCCATCCTCCCCGGTTGGTTGGGTCGGGTCGGTCGGCACCAGCCCGGCATCATGGGGCAGCTCGACCACCAGTCGCCAGAGGGCCTGGCCGCTGGCATGGTATTTCTTCTCGAAGGGGGTGAGGTACGCATCGGGCGCCCGCGCCGCGTCGCCGGGCACATGGGGCTCCACCGCTGCCGTCACGCCGACCGCCAGCTCCAGCGCCAGGGCGAACTCCTCGAGGTAGAGCCGCCAGTTGGAGCGCAGCTCGAGTCGCCCCCCCAGCGCCAGGATCACCGGGAACACCGGGTGACCGTGCCAGCGCATCTTGAGGTGGGCCGCCTTGGGATAGGGGTTGGGATAGAGCAGGTAGTGGCGCCGCGGCTGCCAGCCAGCGGCCAGCGCCAGGCGCCAGAAGTCCACCAGGTCCGCACGTACCAGCAGGGCGTTGCCGGGCAGAGGACCGTGTTCCCGGGAGAGGCGAGCGTCGCTGCGGTCGACCCCGATCACCGCGTGGTCGGCGAAACGCGCGGCCAGCCGCCGCGTCGAGAGGCCGACGCCGCAGCCGGCATCCAGGATCAGCGGCATGTCGCCGCGGCTTTCATACCAGCGGCGGGCCGCCGTGAAGGCCTTACGGGTATGCTCGGCCACCGGCTTGCACAATGGGTGGGCGAGTGAGCGCGCCACACGTTGCGCCAGGCCGTGGTGGGGGCCGGGCTGATTGGAGACGATCGCACGGGAGGAGGCTTGCATGACGGACGACCCGCAACGGCTTGGGGAGGGCCATTCTAGCAGCCTACCGCAGGCGGCGTTGATACCGGGGAACCGAAAAAATGGCGCGCCTCGCAACGAGGCGCGCCCAAGACCACTCATATGACTCAAACAGCCGTTTGATGATAGCCGAGACAGCGACCGCCATCAAACACTCGTTTCAGAACCCCTCCCTGCTTTTCCCCCGCTGGGCGCGGCATGACGCCGCGCCAGGCCGGGTGCTATGATCCATGGCCTGATACTCACATTCGGCTCGTAGACATCAAACAGCACAACGAGGAACCCGGCTTGTCACATTTACCGGTGATCGTCGGCATGGGCGGCGTGAATCCCGCCGGCAGAACCTCGGGCCATCAGGCGTTTCGCCGCACCGTGCTCGGCGCCCTGCCCGACGACGACCAGGCCCAGACCCTGCTGGGCCTGGCGGCAATGATGCGACTGGCCAGCGGCCAGGACGATGGCGGCTGGCAGGACGCCGAGGGCCACCCCCTCGAGCCCGCCGCCATCGTCGAGCAGACCCGCCAGCGGGTGCTCGACCACACCCTGATCCGGCGCATCGAGGATCCCCGCTTCAACGACGAGGGGTTGCCCGCCAACCGCCGGGCGAGCCTCGCCCTGGACACGCCGCTGACCTTCCGGATTCGCCGTCGCCAGCTGCCGGAGGACCTGCCGCCCACCTGGCAGGTGCACGAGATCGACCGTCATATCCTCGAGGTCACCGTGCCCGCCGGGCAGATGGACGTGATGCTGCCCGAGACCCGTCAGGCCCAGGTGCGCACCGCCGGCCAACTGCCCACCGGCTTCGAGCCCAGTCGCTTCTACCGCAGCGTGCATCACCCCCGCGGTCTCTCCATGACGATCTTCGCCGCCAGCGACTGCCTGGGCGACAGCGGCCTGGAGTGGGATGCCCTTCGCGACCGCCTCGACCCCGACGAAGTGGCGGTCTATGCCGGCAACTCCATCGGCCAGCTCGACGACGAGGGCTGGGGCGGGTTGCTCAAGAGCTTCGTCTCGGGCAACCGGGCCACCTCGAAGCAGATGCCGCTGGGCTACGGCCAGATGCCCGCCGACTTCCTCAATGCCTATGTCCTGGGCAGCGTGGGCGGTACCGGTGCGGTGCTCGGCGCCTGTGCCAGCTTCCTCTACAACCTGCGGCTCGGTGTGGAGGATATCCGCGCCGGCCGTCGCCGGGTGGTGATGGTCGGCACCGCCGACGCTCCCATCACCCCCGAGATCATCGAGGGTTTCCGGGCCATGGGCGCCCTGGCCGACGACGACAGCCTCCGGGCGCTGGACGCCCTGGAGCTGCTCACCGATGCCGACTACCAGAAGGCCTGCCGGCCCTTTGCCCGCAACTGCGGCTTCACCATCGCCGAATCCAGCCAGTTCATCCTGCTGATGGACGATGCCCTGGCGCTGGAGACGGGGGCCGAGATCCTCGGCAGCGTGCCGGCGGTGTTCGTCAACGCCGACGGCTGGAAGCGCTCCATCTCGGCCCCCGGCATCGGCAACTACATCACCCTGGGCAAGGCCGCCTCGCTGGTCCGCGACATGCTCGGCGAAACGGCGCTGCGCGAGCGCAGCTTCCTCCACGCCCATGGCACCAGCACGCCCAAGAACCGGGTGACCGAGTCCCATGTCTTCGAGCTGGTCGCCCGGGCGTACGGCATCGAGGCCTGGCCGGTGGTGGCGATCAAGGCCTTCGTCGGCCACTCCCAGGGCAGTGCCGCCGGCGACCAGCTCGCCAGCGCCCTGGGCAGCTTCGCCCACGCCCTGCTGCCGGGCATTCCGACCCTGGACGCGGTGGCCGACGACGTCTACGCCGAGCGGCTGCGCTTCTCGCGCACGCCGCTGTCCTTCGCCGCCGATGCCGCCTTCATCAATGCCAAGGGCTTCGGCGGCAACAACGCCACCGGCGTGCTGCTCTCGCCCGCGGTCACCGAACGGCTGTTGATGCAGCGTCACGGAGAGGCCGCCGTGGCCGCCTGGCAGGCTCGCCGCGAGACCACCCGCGAGGCCGCCGCCATCTACCTGCAGCAGGCCGACCGTGGCCACTTCCGGGCCCGCTACCGCTTCGGCGAGGGCGTGCTGGAGGGACCGGAGCTCGAGGTCAGCGATCGAAGCATCCGCATCCCGGGCTATGCCCGGCCGGTGTCGCTGGTGGTGGACAACCCCTTTGGACGACTCGAGGATGGAGAACGCGGATGAATATCGCGGTCTACCCCGGCACCTTCGACCCCATCACCAACGGCCACTTCGACCTGATCGAGCGCGCCTCGCGGCTGTTCGACAAGGTCTTGGTGGCCATCGCCACGAGCCCGGGCAAGGGGCCCGCACTGGACCTCGATACCCGCATCGCCCTGACCCGGGAAGTGGTGGCCGATCTCGACAACGTCGAGGTGGTGGGCTTCTCGGGGCTGATGACCGAGTTCATGAAGCAGCAGCACGCGCGCGTGCTGCTGCGCGGCCTGAGGGCGGTGTCCGACTTCGAGTACGAGCTGCAGCTGGCCAACATGAACCGCGCCCAGATGCCGGAGCTGGAGACGGTCTTCCTGACCCCGGAGGTGGAGAACTCCTATATTTCCTCGACCCTGGTGCGCGAAATCGCCCGGCTCGGCGGCGATGTCTCGAAGCACGTGCATCCCAGGGTCGCCGAAACCCTGCGCAGCCATTACAATGCCTGACTAGATTACTCGGAAAAGCGCTGCCCTGCGTGAGGTATCCCCCATGGCCCTGATGATCACCGACGAGTGCATCAACTGCGACGTCTGCGAACCCGAATGCCCCAATGGTGCCATCTCGCCGGGGGAGGAGATCTATGTCATCGATCCCAACCTGTGCACCGAGTGCGTCGGCCACTACGACGAGCCCCAGTGCCAGCAGGTCTGCCCGGTGGACTGCATCCCCCTCGACCCGGCCCACGAGGAAAGCCGCGACGAGCTGATGGAGAAATACCACATCATCACCGCGGCCTGACGCTCTCTACCCCCCTCAAGACGCGACGACACCGGCGCCCCGCTCATCGAGCGGGGCGCCGGCGTTTGCAGACGCGACACCCCGGCGTCGGGTTACAGCTCGTCGCCGCGGCCGCCAGCATCTTGCGTATGACGATCATTCCCCCCCTACTCGGCATGATCCACGTCATACCCGGGTACGAGTTCCACTTAACATCCGGACGCAACCAGGCTACAGTCTGTCACATTGACTTACACCAAGGGTGGCCGCCTGTCGGCAGTTGCCCACCCCACGGGCCGCCGGCCCGCCCATGCATGCAAAGGAGCGCATGATGAAGCGTCTGATCGCCACCGCCGCCCTGGCCACCCTGGTCGCCAGCCCCGTCTTTGCCCAGAGCTACCCCGGCGTGCCCGACGCAGGTCCCTATCTGGGGGCCGGCATCGGTCATGCCATGCTGGATAACGACACCCTGGACTGGCTGGACGACATCGGTGCCAGCACCGATGACAACGACGTCGGCTACAAGCTGTTTGCCGGCTACCAGTTCAACCCCTACTTCGCCGTGGAAGCCAGCTATGTGGACTTCGGCGACTTCACTGCCAGTGGTTCCGACGGCGGCGACAGCGCCAGACTGAAGCTCGGCTTTGACGGCTTCACCGCAGCCCTGGTGGGTAAGTTACCCATCCAGAGCGGGTTCAGCCTCTTCGGCAAACTGGGTATGATCGCCTGGGATGCGGACCTTGATTTCAATGCGACGATTCAAGGCCAGTCTTTCCATGGGAGCGGAGGGGAGGACGGTACCGACCCGTTCTACGGTATCGGCGCCGAGTATGTGATCAACCAGATCATCATGCGCGCCGAGTTCGAACGCTACGATATCAGTGACAGCGGTGAGGACTTCGAGATCGACATGATCTCCGGCAGCATCGGCTACCGCTTCTGATGGCCTCACCCTGACACCCGACAGCCCCGCCTCGGCGGGGCTGTTGCGTTGTGGCCTCCCACCCGCCATGCTGCGCGGTTTCACCGTCAGCGGAAGTCGCCGTGTCACCGTCTCGTGTCGCCCCCGACGCCTCCCCCCGGCGCCTCTGGGCACTGGCCTGGCCGATCATCCTCTCCAACATCACCGTGCCGCTGCTGGGCCTGGTGGACACCGCCGTGGTGGGCCACCTGCCGGATTCGCGCTACCTGGCCGCCGTGACCCTGGGCGCCACCCTGTTCAGCTTCCTCTACTGGGGCTTCGGCTTCCTGCGCATGGGCACCACCGGCCTCACCTCACAGGCGGTGGGACGCGAGAACGACAGCGAGGTGCGCAACCTGCTGGGGCAGTCGCTGCTGCTGGCAGCCGGGATCGGCACGCTGCTGATCCTCTTCTCGAAGCCCTTGATCACCCTCGGCCTGTGGCTGCTCGACGGCAGCGAGATCGCCACCGACCTGGCCACCGAATACGCCCGGATCCGCCTCCTCTCGGCCCCGGCGGTGCTCGCCAACTATGCGATCCTCGGCTGGTTCCTGGGCCAGCAGAACTCGAGGGTGACACTGGCGATCCTGGTGCTCACCAATGGCGTGAACATTGCGCTGGACCTGCTGTTCGTGGTGGGCCTGGGCATGACCAGCGACGGCGTGGCCTGGGCCACGGTGATCGCCGACTACACGGCGCTGGCCTTCGGCGGCTGGCTGGTCTCCCGCCAGCTCGGCCTGCTGGGGGGCCGCTTCCTGAGCGAGCACCTGTGGCGAATCACGGCCTATGCCGAGCTGTTCCAGGTCAATGCCAACCTCTTCGTGCGCACCCTGGGGCTGCTGTTCGCCATGGCCTTCTTCACCTCCCGGGGCGCCGTGCAGGGCGATACCGTGCTGGCCGCCAACGCCGTCCTGTTGCAGTTCATCATGTTGACCAGCTACGCCCTCGACGGCTTCGCCCATGCCACCGAGGCGATCACCGGGCACGCCGTGGGACGCCGGCGCTGGGACGAATTCGGCCGGGCCGTGAAGAGTGCGGCGCTCTTCTCGCTGGCCACCGCCGCCGCTGCCTCGCTGGCCTTCGCCCTGGGCGGCCACCAACTGATCGCCCTGCTCACCGGCCTTCCCGAGGTCCGGGCCACCGCCGGCAACTATCTGCCGTGGATGGTCGCCATGCCGCTGATCGCGGTATGGAGCTACCTGCTCGATGGCGTCTTCATCGGTGCCACAGCGAGCCGCGAGATGCGCAACAGCATCTTCGCCGGCCTCATCGTCTATCTGCCGACCTGGTGGCTGACCCAGGGGCTGGGCAACCACGGCCTGTGGCTCGCCTTCCTCGGTTTCGCCCTGGTGCGCTCGGCGGTGCTGACGGCCTACTACCTCCACTACCGGCGCACCCGCTGGCACGGCCGGGACAGACAGACATGTACCACGCTTTGACACGACATCGCCTTGCCGGCAACGTTGACCGGTCCGATAACGCAACTTTCTGAGATTGCGCTACTTTCCCTGAGAAGCCTCACACACAACTGAAGAAGCGAAGCCGTCATGCTCAAGTTCCTGTCGAGGCCGGCCGTCAAACTGGTCGACCGCTACCTACCGGATCCCTATATCTTCGTGCTGCTGCTGACCATCATCGCCGCCGCCGCCGCCATCGCCGTGGAACGCCAGACCCCGCTGGCGGTGATGCGCTTCTGGGGCGACGGCTTCTGGAACCTGCTGACCTTCTCGATGCAGATGCTGCTGATCCTGGTCACCGGCTTCATGCTGGCCAGTTCGCCGCCGGTCAAGCGCCTGTTGCAGAAGCTCGCCAGCCTGGCCAGGAACGCCGGCGGCGCCATCATCCTGGTCACCCTCGTATCGCTGGCCGCCAGTTGGATCAACTGGGGCTTCGGCCTGGTGGTAGGGGCCCTGTTCGCCAAGGAACTGGCGCGGCTGGTCAGGGTCGACTACCGCCTGCTGGTGGCCAGCGCCTACTCCGGCTTCGTGATCTGGCACGGCGGTCTCGCCGGCTCGATCCCGCTGACCATCGCCACCGAGGATCACTTCACCGCCGACCAGATCGGCGTGATCGGTACCGGCTCGACCATCTTCTCCTTCTTCAACCTGGCCCTCGTCGCCTGCCTGTTCGTCTCCATTCCGCTGGTCAACCGCCTGATGCTTCCCGACGACAAGGAGAGCGTCTACGTCGACCCGAAGTTGCTGGAAGACGACCAACCGACTCGGGTGCGCATCACCCGCCCCGCCGAGCATCTGGAAAACAGCACGACCCTGGCCTGGCTGGTGGGCATCCCCGGGGTGCTCTTCCTGCTCGACCACTTCGTCCTGCGCGGTGGCGGCCTGAACCTGAACGTCGTCAACTTCATGTTCCTGTCCCTGGCCATCGTGCTGCACCGCACCCCACGCAGCCTGCTGACGAGCCTGAACGAGGCGATCAAGGGGGGCGCCGGCATCGTCATCCAGTTCCCCTTCTATGCCGGGATCATGGCCATCATGGTCCAGTCGGGCCTGGCCGAGACCATGTCCGAGTCGTTGATCGCGTTTGCCAGCGAGGCCTCGCTGCCCTTCTGGTCATTCCTCAGCGCCGGTCTCGTCAACCTCTTCGTGCCGTCCGGTGGCGGCCAGTGGGCGGTGCAGGCCCCGGTGATGCTGCCCGCCGCCGAGGCCCTCGGCGCGGACATCCCCCGGATCGCCATGGCCGTGGCCTGGGGCGACGCCTGGACCAACCTGCTGCAGCCCTTCTGGGCCCTGCCGGTGCTCGCCATCGCCGGGCTGAAGGCCAAGGACATCATGGGCTTCTGCCTGGTCCAGTTGCTCATCACCGGCGTCATCATCTCCGTGGGCCTGACCTGGTTCTGATCACGGTTCGCTACCGCCGGGCAGTCCGGCGGTAGCGCCCGCTCGCTGCTAGGCCATCGCCGACCGTGTCGTCACCCGCCCCGCTCGGGCACTCCACATCAAGGCGCCCAGGAACAGCACCACCCCCAGGCCGTCCAGTGCCAGCTGGCCATGGGGCCAGAGCATCAGCGCCCCGATGGGGAACATCGCCAGTCGCAGCCACCACGGCAGCTCGTGCTCCAGGAAGCCCTCGAGCCCGGCAATGATGGCGTAGATGCCGAACAGGGCGAAGGCGAACACCGTGACCATCTCCAGGGGCGTGCCGCCGATCAGTGGCGACCACACGAACAGCAGCGGGATGATGTAGAGCCCCTTGGCGATCTTCCAGGCGGTGAAGCCGGTGCGCATCGGCGGCGTCCTGGCGATGGCGGCGGCGGCGAAGGCGGTCAGGCATACCGGCGGGGTGACGTTGGAGTCCTGGGAGAGCCAGAAGATCACCATGTGGGCCGCCACCAGCAGCATGGTCAGGGTGTGCGGCGACAGGGCCTGCTCGTAGAGTTGATTGCGGAAGTCGTCCGGCACCGCGGCCAGCAGTTCCCGCGCGCTGGCGGCGTCCATCGGCGCCTTGAGGGCCTCCAGGTTCTCCGGGGCGGCCAGCATGAAGATCGCCCGGGCCTGCTCCGGCAGCTCGCCGGCCATCAGCAGATCCACCAGCTGGCCATGGGCCATCAGGCCGTAGAGGGCCGGGGCCGAGAGGGTACCCAGCACGATGTAGGCGGCGGTGACCGGCAGCCCCATGCCCAGTACCAGCGAGGCGATGGCGATCAACACCATGGTGATCAACAGGCTGCCGCCGGCCCAGTCGGTGATCATCAGCGAGAAGGTGTTGCCGATCCCGGTGGTGGAGACCACATTGACGATCAGGCCCACGGTGAGCAGCAGGATCGCCGTGGGCACCATGTTGCGGCTGCCCAGCACCAGAGCCTCGAGGATGGCCTTCGGGGTCATGGGATGCCTGGACAGCCAGGAGGCCACCACCACCGAGAGGATGGCGATGCCGGCGGCATAGGTGGGCGTGAAGCCGTGGATCAGCGAGGCCACCAGCACCACCAGGGGCAACAGGAAGTGCCAGCCCCCCTTGAGCACCTCGAGCAGCCGCGGCGCCTCCTCGGTCTCCACCTGGCGGGCATTGCTGCGCTTGGCCTCGATACGCACGAACATCGCCACCGAGAGGAAGTAGAGCAGGGCCGGCAGGGCCGCCACGCCGATGATGGTCAGGTAGGAGACCTGGGTGTAGGAGGCCATGATGAAGGCGCCGGCGCCCATCACCGGCGGCATCAGCTGCCCCCCGGTGGAGGCCGCCGCCTCGACCCCGGCGGCGAAGCGCGGCGGGAAGCCGGCCTTGCGCATCAGCGGGATGGTGATGACCCCGGTGGAGACGGTGTTGGCCACGCTGGAGCCGGAGACCGAGCCCATCAGCCCCGAGGCGAACACCGCCACGAAGCCGGGTCCACCGATGAAGCGCCCAGCGGCGCAGCGTGCCAGCTGGATGATGAAGTCGCCGGCGCCGGAGCGAACCAGGAAGGCACCGAACAGGATGAACATGAACACATAGGACCAGGAGATGCGGGCGATGGAGCCGAGCATGCCGTCGCCGCCCAGGTAGCTACGGTAGAGCACCGTTTCCCAGGTCAGGCCCGGGAAGCCGAAGACTCCGCCGACGTAGCGACCCCACCAGGCCACATAGGTCAGCGCCACCAGGCACAGCACGGGAATGAACCAGCCGGTGGTGCGACGGGCGAACTCGAGCACCAGGGCCAGGGCGACGATGGAGACGACCCAGTCGGCGGTGGAGAAGCGCACGCCGCGGGCGTAGAGGGCGTCCTCGAAGCCGATCAGGTAGAAGGCGCAGCCCAGCGCGGCCAGGCCGAGCAGGATATCCACCGCAAGCACCAGACGCTGGCCGCCGGCGGAGCGGGCCTTGAGCATCGGCACCGACAGCGCGCAGAGCAGGCCGAACATGCCGAAGTGCAGGGCACTGATCCACACCTCGGAGAGGGTGCTCAGGGTGTTGAAGTAGAGGTGCGACAGGGCCACGACGATGGCCAGGGCAAACAGCGCCCGGCCGAGCCAGGGGTGGTCGAGGCGCTCGCCGGATTCGCTGGCGGCTTCGTCGCGTGCCTCGGGGGGTGACGTTGCGTTCATGGGCTTTCTCACGGAGCTGGCGTGGATGGGGGAGGCGGAAGTTGGCGCAACGGTGGTCTCGGGCGAAACGGGGCTGTCGCCGACGACAAGCCTCCGAGAAGGCGCTGTAAACCCCTCCCTGGGCGCTACATCCTTCATCCCTGAAGGATGACCTTCTCTTCGGCTTGTCCCCGGCCGCCCCTTCGAAGACTCAGTCCACCTGAAGCAAAAAACACAAGGGAGCGCTGATTTACGTCGCGAGCGATGAGAGGCTGGTCGCCGCCGGCGCGCAGCAACCGGAGTTGACTGGCTGCTCAATGAGGATTGCGAGCACCGCCGGCGGCCAGGCTATCGAGCGCAGCAGTAAATCAGGGTTTCCTTAGCCCTCGAGCAGATGCTCGGGGATTTCCAGCCCCTGCTCCTGGAAGTAGCGGGCCGCCCCGGGGTGCAGGGGCATGGGCAGGCCATCCAGGGCACTCTCCAGGGCCATGTCGCGGGTCGCCGGGTGGATGTTGTTGAGGAACGGCAGGTTCTCGAACATCGCCTTGGTGATCTGGTAGACGTGCTCGTCCGGCACGTCGGCGTTGACCACCAGGATGTTGGGCTGGGAAATGGTGTGCACCGCCTCGTCCTGGCCGGGGTAGGTGCCGGCGGGAATCTCGAAGGCGGACCAGACCGGGTACTCGCCGTTGATGCGCTCGAGCTGTTCTGCCGTGACATCCAGAATGGCAATATCGCTGCCCATATTGGCGAAGGCACTGGTCACCGCCGATGCCGGCACCCCGGCCGGGATGTTCATGCCATCGATGTTGCCGTTCTGCATGGAGTCGGCGCTGGGACCGTAACCGAGGTAGGCGAGATCCATCTGCTCCGGGTCGATGTCGAGACCGGCAAGAATCTGCCGACCCGAGCCTTCGGTGCCGGAGTTGCGGGCGCCGATGGAGAAGCCGCGCCCGTAGAGCTGGGCCAGGTCGTCGATGGTGCCGCTCTCCAGGCGGTTGCTGCGCATCACGAAGTGCTCGACGTTCTGCCACAGCATGGAGACCGAGCGCACGTTGTCATAGGCCTTGGGCACCGGGCCTTCGCCGTTCCAGGCCCAGGCGCCGTAGAGGGCCTGGAGGATACCGAACTGGGCCTGGTCGTCGTCCATCAGGCGCAGGTTCTCGGCGGAGCCGGCGGAGCTGATCGCCGAGACGGTGATGTTGTGGGTCGGCTCCAGCTTGACCCGTACCAGGGTGGAGAGGGCCACCCCCACCGGGTAGAAGGTACCCCCGGAGGTGGCGGTGCCCATGATGTACTGGCCGCCTTCGCCGCCATTCTGGGCGCTGGCGCTGGCCGCACCGAGGCCCAGGGTGGCGGCGGTGGCGAGGCCGAGGGCGGACTTGAGGAACTGGCGCTTGTGCATGTGATCGCTCCTGGTCGATAGGACTTGTTATGGTCATGCGCCCAGGGATAGCGAAATGCCTGCCAGTTCCAGAAGATGTCATGCCCTTCAATGGGTTGAACGGTGTATCAGGCGCAACCATGGCCACCGACGGGCGTCGGTCGGCAAGATGTTGCCGATGACGCCCCGACCATCGGCAGGAAATGGCCTCCGGCCCGTGGGCGGATCACGACGCAGGAGGATCGCCTGCCCCGGCCAGGAAGGCTTCGCGGCGCAGCCCATGCTTCTGCATCTTCTGGTTCAGGGTGCGCCGCGGCAGCTCCAGCTCCTCCAGGACCGCCTGGATATTGCCACCATGACGGCCCAGCGACTCACGCAGCAGCGCCGTCTCGAAGGCCGCCAGCTGCGCCGCCAGGGATCCCTCCTCCGGTGCGCCCCGGGCGTGCCACGGCAGCTCCAGCCCGAGGATGAAGCGGGTCGCCATGTTGCGCAGCTCGCGCAGGTTGCCCGGCCACGGGTGGCGGCCCAGGGCGCCCAGGAGCTCGCCATCCGGCTCGCGCGGCGGACGCTGGTGCACCTCGGCGGCCTGACGGCAGAAGTGCTGGAACAGCAGCGGAATGTCCTCGCGCCGCTCGCGCAGCGGCGGGATGCCGAGCTCGGCGATGGCCAGCCGGTAGTAGAGGTCCTCGCGGAAGCGTCCCTCGGCGGCCAGCGCCAGCAGGTCTTCCTTGGTCGCCGCCACCACCCTCAGGTCGACGTGCAGCAGCGCATTGCTGCCCAGCCGGGTGATCTCGCCCTCCTGCAGGGCGCGCAGCAGCTTGACCTGGGCCGCCAGCGGCAACGACTCCACCTCGTCGAGGAACAGGGTGCCGCCGCTGGCATGCTCCAGGATGCCGATGCGCCGTGCGCTGGCCCCGGTGAAGGCCCCCTTCTCGTGGCCGAACAGTTCCGACTCGATCAGCTCCGAGGCGATGGCACCACAGTTGAGGGCAACGAAGGGACCGCTCGCCGCGCCGGCCTCGTGCAGGCAGCGCGCCACTACCTCCTTGCCGCTGCCGGTTTCCCCCTGCACCAGCACATTGGCGCGGGTCGTCGCCAGGTTGGCGAGCTGTTGACGCAGGCGCACCATGCCCGGGGCCTGGCCCAGCAGCCGGGTAGCCAGGCTCCCCTCGCGCAGCGCCTCGCGCAGCCGACGGTTCTCCAGCGCCAGTCGGCGACGCTCCAGGCCGCGCCGCACGCACTCCTCCAGCCGTTCCGGGGCGAAGGGCTTCTCGACGAAGTCCCAGGCGCCGGCCTGCATCGCCTCCACCGCCATGGGCACGTCGCCATGGCCGGTGATCAATATCACGGGCGGCGGATCGTCGAGGGCCTGCAGGGCGCGCAGCAGGGCCAGGCCATCCAGTCCCGGCATCTTGACGTCGCTGACCAGCACGCCGCAGGCATCGCCGGCCTGCAGCGCCTCCAGTGCCGCCTGGCCGCGCGCGAAGGTGCGCACCGCCAGCTCCGAGATCTCCAGCCACTGGCTGAGGGATTCCCGCACGTCGGGGTCATCGTCGACCAGCCAGATCGGCAGGGCACCGGGGCACGCATCATGGCTCATCCTGGCTCTCCCTGATCGAAGACGGGGACGCGGGGGCCGTCGGTTGGGCCCGGGGCAGTTCGACACGGAACCAGGCCCCTCCCGACGGGCGATTGCCGGCGTGGATGCGCCCCCCGAGGTCCTGGACGATGCCATAGCTGATGAACAGCCCCAGTCCCAGGCCATCCCCCACCGCCTTGGTGGTGAAGAACGGATCGAAGAGCTGCTCCAGCAGTTCGTCGGGGATGCCGGTGCCGTTGTCGGCCACCGTCACCACCAGGCGCTCGGCCTCGGCCTCGATGGCGATCTCCAGCCATGGCTCGGCCACCCCGCGCAGGGCATCCAGGGCGTTGCGCAGCAGGTTGGTCAGCAGCTGCTCGACGCGCACCTCGTCGCCCAGCACCCACAGCTCCCCCCCGGGCAGGCGGCGCCGAGGCCGCACGCCCTGCTGTCGGCTGCGCTCCGCCAGCAGCTCGAGGACGAAGTCGAGCCGCGCCACCAGGTCCACCGGCTCCCGGGCCCCGCCCTTGCGGGCAAACAGCTTGAGCTGGCGGATCAGGCCGCCGAGCCGCTCGCAGAGCGCCTGGATACGCTGGAAGTTGTCGTCGGCGGCCTCGGGGCGCCCGCGATCCAGCAGCCGCTGGCCATTGGCCGCATAGGTACGGATCCCCGAGAGCGGCTGGTTGAGTTCGTGGGCGATGCCGGCGGCCATGGTGCCCAGGGCCGCCAGCTTGCCGGCCTGCACCAGCTCCGCCTGGGCCTCCTGCAGCTCCCGGGTGCGCTCCACCACTCGCGCCTCCAGGCGCTCGTTGGCCTCGCGGATGATCATCGCCTCACGCTCCCGCAGCCGCTGGCGCTTCTGCCGTTCGCGCAGCCACAGCGCCAGCAACAGCAGTGCCACCCACACCGCCACGCCCCCCATCAGGGCATTGCGGGCACTGACATAGAGCGGTCGCACCGGCATCAGGTAGTGCATCGTCCAGCCCAGGGTCTCCAGCGCCAGGGTAGTGTCGACCAGGCGCTCACCGAGTCCCGCTCCCCCTACCAGCAGCGAATCGTCCCGCAGGCGTCGCCCCAGCGGCTCGAGCGGCTCGCCCATGAACTGGCGCTGGCGACGGATCTCCTCGCGGGCCTGCGGGGTCAGCTCCCTCAGGCGGCGATAGCGCCACTCCGGGCGGCTGGAGAGGATCACCACCCCGTTGGCATCGGTGAGCAGCACCTTCTCGCCGGCCCGGCGCCAGTCCGCCTGCAGGGCCTCCAGCGAGACCTTGGCCACCAGCACACCCTGGGCCGCATCCGGGACGCCGGCCCCCACCGCGGCGGAGACGAAATAGCCGGGGCGCCCGGTGGTGCTCCCCACGGCGAAGAACTCCCCCTGTCCCGTGGTCATGGCCTCGTAGAAGTAGGGGCGGAAGCGATAGTCATAACCCACGAAGCTGTCGGCCTCGGCATGGTTGCTGCTGGCCAGGGTCCGGCCCTCGGCGTCCAGCAGGAAGATCACCTCGGCACCGGAGCGTTCGGCCACCAGCGCCAGGAAGGCATTGACCTGGGGCACGAAGATCCCGGTGGGATCGACTAGCGCCGCTTGTATCTGGGGCTGGTGGGCGAGCAGTCCCGGCAGGTAGCTGAAACGCTCGAGGGCCCCCTGCAGGCTGCTGCCGTAGAGCGACAGCCGGTTGTCGGCGTGGCGACGCGCCTCCGCCTCCGACTGGGCATACTGCCACTGCCACAGCCACCAGAGGCTGGCCAGCGCCACCCCGACCAGGCACAGGAGCGGCAGGCGTCGCCACCGGCTCAAGGCCGCGGCCCCGGGCGAGGTGGCGGCCCCGGTCGAGGTAGAGGCATAGTCGGCATCGGGTGCGACGGCCTCATGGCATCTCCTCCTCTCCGGTCGACGCCGCGGCGTCGATATCGACGATGTCGGGATCATACCACCCCGACAGGGAGCCGGCGCTGAGCCGATGACACCCATCCCATCTCGCGGCCAAGGCGTTATGCTGTGGTAAACCCGATAAAGGAAAGTGCCCCGATGGACGAACATGCCCTGCCCGGCCAGCACGAGCTGACCATGACCGTGCTGATGACCCCCGACATGGCCAACTTCAGCGGCAAGGTGCACGGCGGCGCCATCCTCAAGAAGCTCGACGAGGTGGCCTATGCCTGCGCCAGCCGCTACTCCGGCCACTACGTGGTGACCCTCTCGGTGGACCAGGTGCGTTTCAAGCAGCCGATTCACGTCGGCGAGCTGGTCACCTTCCTGGCCAGCGTCAACCACGTGGGTCGCTCCTCCATGGAGATCGGCATCAAGGTGGTCGCCGAGGACATCCAGCAGAAGATGA
This sequence comes from Halomonas kalidii, assembly GCF_030010475.1. Taxonomy (NCBI): domain Bacteria; kingdom Pseudomonadati; phylum Pseudomonadota; class Gammaproteobacteria; order Oceanospirillales; family Halomonadaceae; genus Halomonas; species Halomonas kalidii. The sequence continues at coordinate 101,465 of NZ_JASCQN010000021.1, forward strand.
TCCGCCATACCAACAGCTGCTACCTGACCATGGTAGCGGTGGACGGCGACGGCCAGCCGGCCCGGGTGCCGCCGCTGTCGCTCGCGACTCCTCAGCAGAAGCTACGCTTCGAGAAGGCCGCGCTGCGCAAGAAGCTGCGCAAGCAGGCCGAGGAGGAGGAACGCCGCACCCAGCAGCACCACGATGATGGCAAGTCCCGTGCCACCGTCCGCCATGGCGACGATGCGGTGCCCCGCTGACCCATGCGGCAGCCGTGGCTCCGGCGGCTCTCGCACCTCTTCACCAGGGCACAAGGAGGCGCCATGTCCCCCTCGCTCCCCGATCGAGGACCACGATCGTCCCTGCTGGAGCGCATCCACCTGGCCTGGGACCTGCTCGTCATCGTGCTGGTCGTCGCCAACCTGGCGCTGCTGCTGTTCGACAGCCTGCTCCTGCTACCGCCGCTGAATGCCGCCTTCGAGGCCGTGGCGCCGAGGCTGCATGACGCCTACGACCGCCATGTCCATGCCAACTTCGTCGCCATCGACCTGGCCTTCGTGGCGGTCTTCGTGCTCGACGTTCTGCTGGGCTGGGCCGCGGCCATCCTCGAGCGCCGCTACCACCGCTGGTTCTTCTACCCCTTCGTGCACTGGTACGACGTGCTGGGCTGCATCCCGGTGGGCGGCTTCCGGCTGCTGCGGGTGCTGCGCGTCGTCTCGTTGCTGCACCGGCTACAGCGGCTGGGACTGATCGATATCCGCCGCTGGCGGCTGTACGGCGTCTACGCCAAGTACTACGACATCCTGATGGAGGAACTCTCGGACCGTATCGCCCTGCGCCTGCTGGACAACATCCAGGACCAGGTCCGCGGCAGCGATTCCCTGTCGACGCGCCTCGCCGAGGACGTGGTGATGCCGCGCAAGCAGCAGTTGATCCACGAGATCAGCCGACGCCTGGAGGAGATGGTCGACAGCGCCTACCGGACCAATCGCGGCGAGCTGATGCGCTACATCAGCGCCCTGGTCGGCCGAACCCTGGCGGAGAACCCCGAGATGAAGCGCCTCCGGCGCCTGCCGCTGGGCGGCCAGGTGGCCGGGGCCCTGGACGACTCGCTGAGCGATATCGCCTGCCGCCTGGTGCACGAAGCCATCGAGGGCCTGCGCTCGCAGGAGTTCAACTTGCTGGTGGAACACCTCGCCGACAGCGGCTTCGAGGCCTGGCTGCGGGTCGACGACCATACCGATCGGGTCACCGAGCAGGTGCTCGTCGACATGCTGGAGGTGATCAAGGAGCGGGTCGCCCGCCAGCGCTGGAAGCAGCGCTACGAATGAGGCGTCCGGGCGCGGGTCACCCGCAGCCGATATCGGTGATCACACCGTCCTCGTCCAGGCGGACATTGAGACGATCGCCCCGGTACTCGAGGGTATGGGCCTCGCCGGGACGCATCACCCGGAGCACGCCGGCCCCGCTTTCGCTGCGGATCGAATCGCCCAGCGACTCGTCGTAGTGGCGACCCACGCGATCCTGGACACGGCCGGCACCGCAGGCATCTCCCCCTTCGGTGACGCGGGGAGGCGGCGGAGCCGGTTCACGCGGCGCATTCGACTGCATCATGGCCGTACACCCGGCCAACAGCAAGGCTCCACCAAGCGTCGAGAGGGACTTCAAGGGCATGATCATCGGGGGCCTCCTTGGCAGATGATGCAGGCAGTATACACGCGAGAACGGGCATACCTGCCGGTATGCCCGCTCGATGCCGACCCGACGCCGGCGGCTGATCAGTAAGTGGACTCCTGTACGGCTTCACCACCGCGCTCGACATCCTCGCCGGCGCCTTCGATGGTGTTGCAACCCGTCAGCACACTGGCTGTCATCAGCAGGGCGAAGCTCATGGCAATGGCTTTCCTCATGGCATGATCTCCTTGTCAGGGACGAGTCATCCATTCCTGGTCCGTGTCGAAATGGCCACTTCAGCCTAGCAGCCAAGCCATCGCCGTGCCTAATGCCAGTGGGGTCATTCCGCCTGCCGCTGGATCGCCTCGCCGCCGCTTTCGATGTCCTCCCCCGCCCCACGCATGGTGTTGCAGCCGGAAAGTAGCGACAGCGTGAACAGTGACAACATGAGAACCGCCAGCATGCGTTTCATATCGAACTCCTGGCTCCACGAGGGGCCTGCCATACGGCCCCGTACGCTTTCACTCTAGCACCGTCTGGCGGGAAGGAAAGGCGTTCTCAGCCGAGCAGCAGTCGCAGGATGATCGCGGCGATCACGGCGATGGTCAGCCATTTGACCCACAGGGCGCCGCGCGGGCTGACGTTCACCTTCACGCCGAGCCAGGCACCGAGCATGCTGCCGACGGCCAGCACCAGACCGTAGCCCCAGCGTACCTGGTCGTGATAGAGGAAAACCGCCAGCGCCGGCAGGGTATAGACCAGGATGATCAGCACCTTGAAGGCGTTCACTTGGCCCAGGTCGATCCTGAGCATGCGGTAGAGCACCACGATGAACAGGATCCCCACCCCTACCTGGATGAAGCCGCCGTAGAGCCCGATGGCGAACATCGCCAGGTAGACCAGCGGGGTGAGGCGATCGGCGGTCAGCGGGCGCGTGTCCAGGCGTGGCTGGGGCAGCAGCATCAGCACCGCCGAGCCGGCCATCACGACGACCAGCAGGGTCTCGAAGAGGGCATCGCTAACCCTGAGTGCCAGCCAGGCCCCGAGCAGCGAACCGGCCACCGCCGGCACCGAGAGCCGCAGGCTCAACCCGACGTGACGGGCACTGGCGCGCAGGAAGCTGGCCACCGCCGAGACACTCTGCAGCACGATGGAGACCCGGTTGGTGCCGTTGGCGACCTGGGGCGAGAGGCCGAGAAACATCAGCAGCGGCAGGGTCAGCATCGAACCACCCGCCGAGAGCACGTTGATGAAGCCGGCCACCATGCCGATCACCAGCAGTGCCAACCCCTCGAGAAGCGTCATGCGGGATTCCCTTCCACGTCGGTCAAAAGGCGCCGCCCAGCATAGCCGGCGCAGGCGCCAAGGGGAAATCGAGGCGTCGAGCCTGCCTGTCTGTGCCATGATGCTCAGCAGGCAAGGAGAGACCCACGAGAACAAGGAGGCCAGTGATGTCCGATTTCGAACCGGATGCCCGCCTGGTGGAGGACAGCTACCCGGTGACCGAACTGCCGCTGTGCCAGCTACGGCTGATGAACGATGCCCGCTACCCTTGGCTGGTGCTGGTGCCGCGTCGCCACGGCATCAGCGAGGTGTACCAGCTCGACGACGCCGAACAGCAACAACTGTGGCGCGAGGCCACCGCGGTGGGGCGCGCCCTCAAGGAGTGCCTCCAGGGCGACAAGCTCAATATCGCCAGCCTCGGCAACGTGGTCGCCCAGTTGCATGTCCATGTGATCGTCCGACGCCACGGCGATGCGGCCTGGCCGGCACCGGTGTGGGGTCAGGGCGAACCAGAGCCCTACGATCTGGACACCCTGGCCGCCATGCGCGATCAGTTGCTGGCGCAGATAGAGGGACTGGAATTCGCCTGACGCTCACCCCCCGAAGGGGTGGCGGCTTCCCCCTTCGCTGGCTCCCCGGGCAGGCGGTTCTCCCAGCAGGGGCGTACTCGTCGGCTGGCTGACCCCGGTGATCGACAGCGAGACGCCCAATACCACGATGGCCAGGCCACCGCCCAGGGCCGCCCAGCTCAACAGCCGGCCGGCACGGCCCTGGCGGGCGAGACGGCGCTCGGCCCACCCCCGCGCCACCACGCTGGCCAGGGCCAGCCCCGAGACCGTCAGCGCCGTACCCAGCGACATCACCAGCACCGCCGCCACCCCGACCGGAAACTGCCCCAGCAGGGCCGCGGCCCCCAGCAGCAGCACGCCGCCGCTGCAGGGCCGGATACCGATGGCCACCACCGTGGCCAGGGCGGTGCGCCAGTCGCTCGCCTGCCGGGGATCCACATGATGATGGCCCCCGCAGCACCCGTGCGAGTGGCCGTGCCCGGGTTCATGGGCCTGGGGGCCCTCCGCCGCTACCGGTAGCGGTCGACGCAGCTGGCGGATGGCGCGCAGGCAGAGCCAGGCCCCCAGCAGCGCCACCATCACGAAGCTCGCCTGCTCCACCCAGATCACGCTGCCCATGGCCTGGCGGGTCAACCAGCCCAGGCCATGGACCAGCACCGCGACCAGGGTAATGGCCACCAGCCCCTGCAGCAGGGAAGCGGCGCACGAGAGCCCCAGGGCACGGCGCACGGCGCCCCCCTGGGAGAGCAGGTAGGTGGTCAGCACCGCCTTGCCGTGACCGGGCCCGGCGGCATGGAAGACCCCGTAGCCGAAGCTGATCCCGAGCAGGGTGACCCAGGTGGCCAGCGAAGGGGTACCGGAAAGGTCGGTGATGGCCAGGGTCAAGGCACGGTGGAAGTCGCGCTGCCAGGCCACCAGTTGCAGGCTCAACGACTGGAAATCACCCAGCACGAACAGTCGATAGCCCAGGGCCGTCAGCAGTAACGCCCCCGCCGCCAGCAGCAGCGCTCTTCCCGTCAGCCGCATGTCACCTCCCCTGTCTCGGCGAAGTGACGGCCCAGCCCCGGCTCGGCCTCGTCGGTGACATCCAGCGTCGCGGCCTCCATCACCCGCTCCGGGTCCGGGTCGGGAGGGACGATGCCGGTGACACACTCCCGACCGCTCACCACCAGGGAGTCGTCGAGGGACTCGCCGTTGTCATCCTCGTGCACCACCTCGATGTAGTAGCTCGGGTCGAACACCTGGTAGCGCAGCGTCTCTCCACCCAGCGCCAGCGGCTCGGCCAGCGGCAGCAGGAAGACGAACTCGACCCGGCCGTCCCGCTCCATCACGGTGTACTCGTCGACCTCGTCGAGGGCCACCTTCTCGCCATCCAGGCGCAGTTCGGTGAAATACCCCTGGGGCGCCAGGTTGTCGCGTATCTCCACACCCAGTTGGTCGAGGCCCGCCTCGAGCCCCTCCTCGCCCGCTGCCTGGCCGAGCTCCTCGAGCACCACCAGGCTGTAGAAGGGGTCCATGCGCCAGGATTGATGGAGGGCCTCCAGGCGGCCATCGTCGTCGAACACGAGTCGCATGCGCAGGTCGATCCAGCCGTGGGGATGGGCCTGCGCCGGGGCCGCGAGTGACAGAGCGAGCGCCAGCAGGAGCACGCCGGCGAGGAGATGGCGGAGCATAGCGAAGGTCATTGGCGAACTTGCCCTCATGGTGAGTCGAAAAAGGGATCCATGACACATCAGGGCAAGAGTCCCAGCCGATCCTGGAGTTCCACGAGGAGGGGATCGAGGGTATGGGGCGCCATGGGCCGCCCTCCCCGGCTGGCCGAGACGCTGACCCGACTGTCAGCGCCCTGCGCGCCGACCTGCAACTGGACCCGATAGCCGGGCCAGCGGGCCAGTACCGCCTCCACACGCGCCAGCTCGTCGTCGGCATGGCGAATCACATAGCCGCGATCCATCAACACCTCCATGGCCGCCGCCAGGGTGGCCTCCGGCGAAGCCGCGAAATCCAGCTCCCGTGGCTCGGGAGCCGGCACCGGTGTGGCGCAGCCTGCCAGCCAGAGCATCGCCAGCATCACGAGCAGCCGTACCCTCATGGCGCCTCCCCTGCCGGCATGGCCTCGATGGCGCGGTGCAGGCGGCTGCAGAAGTCGGTGGCGCTGGCGCTTCGCGACTGGCGTAGCTCGCCCCGCCAATCGAACACCTGGATGTCCCGGGACACGCGCACCTCCTCCGGGCCAGCGACCAGCGAAACCCGCTCCAGCTCGGTGGCATCGCGCGTCATGCTGCTGGCGCCGCCGAAGCCCACCATGATCCCCACACCGCTGAAGCCACCACGGTGGCCGCCCAGCCCATAGTGACCGAAGAAGCCGCTACGCTCCCAAGGGTCGTCGAAGCCGCCATACCCGGGCAGTATCCGGCTGCGCTCGGCACTGACCAACCCCAGCGACATGTCGGTATGGCGGACCAGGAAGCCATCGGCCTCCAGCGCCGACACGGCGCGGCGCAGCAGGGACTCGGGCGAAGCGCCGTCGGCCGGCCAGCGACACTCGGCGGCCGGCCGAGGCTCGGCCATCGGCAAGGCGGAAGGAGCGGTCTGACAGCCGGCCAGCACCAACAGCAGCGGCAACAACCAGAGGCGCATGGGCAATCTCCCGGTGGTGAATGCATGGCAGTGTACGCACGACGCCGGCGGAGTGAAAACGTTCCGGGGCTTCAGCACACCGCCCGCGACCGCTAAGCTGGGGCGAGGATCCGTGACACGAGCGCCCTCAATGAAGATTCTCATCTGCCCGGATAGTTTCAAGGATGCCCTGTCGGCTGCCGAGGCCGCCCGCGCCATCGCCTGCGGCATCGCCCGCACCGGGGGCGAGGTCGTGACCCTCGAATGCCCGCTGGCCGACGGTGGTGAAGGCAGCCTGGATGCCCTGATCGCCGCCACCGGGGCCGAGCGGCGCACGGCCGAGGTCCATGATGCCCTGGGCCGCCCGACCCGGGCGGATTGGGGCTGGCACCCGGCCAGTCGCACCGCCTATGTGGAGCTGGCCGAGGCCAGCGGCCTGCAGCAGTTGACCCCGGGCGAGCGTACCGCCCTGCACAGCACTACGCGCGGCGTCGGCGAGCTGATCCGGGCGGCGCTCGATGCCGGCGCCGAGCGGCTGCTGCTGACGCTGGGCGGCAGCGCCACCAACGATGGCGGCGCCGGGATGCTCGCTGCCCTGGGCGCCCGGCTGCTGGACGCCCAGGGCCACGAGCTCGCTCCCGGCGGCGCGGCGCTCGAGCGACTCGCCGGGCTCGACCTTTCCGGCCTCGACCCGCGCCTGGCCGGGCTGGCCGTGGAAGCCGCGGTGGATGTGGACAACCCGCTGTTGGGCGAGCGGGGCGCCAGCACGGTGTTCGGCCCCCAGAAGGGTGCCACGGCGGCCGACGTCGAGCGGCTGGATGCGGCGCTGGCGCACTTCGCCGACCTCGCCGCCGAGGCGCTGGGCGAGGACCACCGTGACCTGGCCGGTGCCGGTGCCGCTGGTGGCATGGGCTTCGCCGCCCGAGCCTTCCTCGGCGCCGAGCTGCGCCCCGGCATCGAGCTGGTGATGGCCCAGGCCGGCTTCGACGCCCTGCTCGGGGACGCCGACCTGGTGATCACCGGCGAGGGCCAGCTCGACGGCCAGAGCCTGGGCGGCAAGACGCCGGTCGGGGTGGCGCGGGCGGCCCGCCGCCGGGGCGTGCCGGTGGTGGTGCTGGCCGGGCGACTGGCCCCGGGCTGGCAGGCGGCCTTCGACGAGGGAGTCAGCGCCGCCTTCGCCCTCGCCGATGGCCCCATGGCCCTCGACGAGGCGCTGGAACGCTGCGCCGAGCTGCTGGCCGACCGGGCCGAGAGCCTGGTGCGGCTGTTGAGGGCGATGCCCGGGGCGTGAGACGGCCCCCTTGAAATCCCGGGTGCCCAGCGGCATGTCCTGTCATGCAGCAACGCTATGGAAGCGATCGCCAGAATTCGCTTATCCGCTGCCCGGGCAGCGGTTTACACTCGCCCCATCGCGATCAAGGAGGCATTCGCATGAGCGACACCAACACCATCGGCCTGCACCAGGCCAGCGCCAGCCAGTTGGCCGAGAAACTCAACGAGCTGCTGGCCAACTACCAGATCTTCTACATGAACGTGCGTGGCTACCACTGGAACGTGAAGGGCCGGCAGTTCTTCCAGCTCCACGAGAAGTTCGAGGAGCTCTACACCGACCTGCTGACCAAGGTCGACGAGGTCGCCGAGCGCATCCTGACCCTGGGTCACCAGCCGGTGCACGCCTACAGCGACTACGTGAAGGTCTCGAAGATCACCGAGGACAAGAACGTCCACGACGGCGAGGCCTGCGTGCGTGGCGTGCTCGAGGGCTACCAGACCCTGATCGAGCTGCAGCGCGAGCTCCTCTCGCTGGCTTCCGACGCCGACGACGAGGGCACCGCCGCCCAGGCCGGCGACTATATCCGCGAGCAGGAGAAGACCGTCTGGATGCTCGGCGCCTATCTCGGCTGAACCACCGCCCCCCCTCGTGACGTCACGACGCCGCCCCTCCGGGCGGCGTCATCGTATCCGTGCCGGCCCTGGCCTCATGCCTCGTCGTCGGCGTCACTCCCCGCCGCCTCCTCCTCGGCGACGCGTCGCAGGTGGGCCGGCAGCGGCTTTTTCATGCGCACTCCCAGCCGCTGCAGCTCTCCGGCCTGGGCGACCAGGCTGCCCTGGCCGGTGGAAAGCCGTCCCATCGCCTGGCGATGGCTCTCTCGGGCGCGCTCCAGATGGCGCCCCATGTCCTCCAGGCTCTCGACGAAGCCGCTGAACTTGGTCAATAGTCGCTCGGCCCGCTCACCGATCAGCCGCGCGTTGTCGTTCTGACGCTCCAGGCTCCACAGCCCTGCCACGGTGCGCAGGCTGGCCAGCAGGGTCGTGGGGGTGACCAGCACCACCTGGCGGGAGAAGGCATCCTGGAAGAGCTCGGGGTCGCGCTCGAAGGCGGCGGCGAAGGCCGGTTCCACCGGCACGAAGAGGAACACGAAATCCGGTGAATTGAGACCCGGCAGGTCGGGGTAGGCCTTGGCCGACAGGCCGCCGACATGGTCGCGCAGCGACTGCAGATGCGCCTTCAGCGCCGCCTCGCGCTCGGCGTCGTCGTCGGCGTTGACCACCCGGGTCCAGGCGGTCAGCGACACCTTGGCGTCGATGATCAGGTGGCGCCCCTCGGGCAGGTAGATCACCGCATCGGGGCGCTGGCGGCCCTGCTCGCCGTGCAGCGAGACCTCGCGGCGATACTCGATGTCGCGTCGCAGGCCACTGCGTTCGAGCACCGTCTCGAGCATCAGCTCGCCCCAGTTGCCCTGCATCTTGCGGTCGCCCTTGAGGGCCCGGGCCAGCTCATTGGCCTCGTCGCCCAGGCGGGCGTTGAGCCCGGCCAACTGCTCGAGCTGGGCCTTGAGCGAACCGCGCTCCCGCTGCTCCTGGCCGTGCAGCTCCTCGACCCGGCGACGAAACTGGTCGACCTGCTCACGGAAAGGCCGCAACAGTGCCTCCAGGCTGTCGCGGCTCTGCGCGCTGAAGGCGCGCTGGCGATCCTCGAAGATGCGCCCGGCGAGCTGGTGGAACTCCTCCTTGAGCCCGGCCCGCGCCTCCTCGAGCAGCGCCAGTTGCTCGCGGTGGCGGCTGGCCAGCTGGTCCCGTTCCGTCTCGAGCCGCGCACAGCGCTCACGCCGCTCGGCCAACTGCTCCCGGGCAGCGGCCAGCGCCGCCTCGGTGGCCTCGAGCCGTTCGCGGCTGGCGTCGAGCTGGGCATCGCTGTGGGCCAGTTCCTGCTCGAGCCGCCGGGTGGCGGCCTCGCCTTCGGTCCGGGCCCCCGCCAGGGCGACGAGACGCCGGCGCCAGACCATCGCCCAGCCACTCGCCACCAGCAGCAGCCCCCCCAGCACCGCCGCCACCAGCCAGCCGGTCTCCTGCAACTGCTCGATCATCGCGTCCTCGAATGTGGAGAGAATCGGGAAAAGCCTGCCATATCAGCGAACACTGTTCGAGCGACGCTCGTCGGGGACTATACTCCCATCAGGTACGCAGGGGTGAATCACCAAGGTTACCGGCCCGTCCCCGGAGGACACCCCATGAAACGACTCTTGATGGCCGCCTCGATCGCGGCCCTGGCCATGAGCCTGCCGGCGATGGCCGACCACCACCGTCACGGCAGCTACGGCCCCCAGGTGCACCACCACTATCATCAACACGACTATCGTGCCGACCGCGGCAGGCACCATCACAGGCACCGCCACCAGTCGTATCGCAAGCACCGCTCGGGGCCACCACGCCGCGTGGTCGAGCACCACTATTACTCGGCACCGTCCCGCGACCGCCACTATCGCCACCGCCACTACCGTGGCCATACCGATATCCCGCTGGTCTCGGTGGACGGCTACCCGCTGCTGCGCATCCAGGTCAATCACTGAGGAGCCCCGGGGTTCAGGCGGTCTCGTGCTGCGCCAGGTCCTCGACCAGGGCGCGCAACAGTCCCCAGAACTCCTCGACGGAGGCCAGCTCCACCCGCTCGTCGGGGGAGTGGGCGCCGCGAATCAGCGGGCCGAAGGAGATCATCTCCAGGTGCGGGTACTTGCCGCCGAGGATGCCGCACTCGAGTCCGGCATGGATCACCAGCACCTCGGGGTCGCTGCCCAGGCGCGCCTGATGCAGGCGCCGGAAACGCGCCAGCAGAGCGCTCTCGGGGGCCGGGGTCCAGCCCGGATAGGCGTTCTCGACCCGGGTGCGGGCACCGATCAGTTCGAACAGCGCACGGAAGCGATCGGCCAGGTCCAGGGTGGCGCTGTCGCGCAGCGAGCGCACCAGGGCGCAGAGCTGGAAGCGCCCCCCCTCCAGGCTGATCACGCCCAGGTTGTTCGATGTCTCCACCACGCCGGGCAGCTCGCTGCTCATGCGCTCGACGCCGCAGGGCGCCACGTGCAGCGCACCGATCAGCATGCGACTGGCGTGGGCAGAGAGGGCCTCGGCAGGGCGCGCGTCTGGCGACTCGAGCGCCAGCGACAATCCATCGTCCACCCCCGCCAGTTCGGCGCGCAGTTCGGTCTCGAGCACCGCCACGCGCTCGCGGACATGCTCGCGCTCGTCGGCCGGTAGCGCCAGGGTGGCGAAGGCCTCCCGCGGCAGGGCATTGCGCAGCGTGCCACCCTGATAGTCGATCAGGCGGGCATCGAAAGGCTCGAGCGAGCGCAGCACCCGCACCAGCAGGCGATTGGCATTGCCGCGCCCCTTGTGGATGTCGATCCCCGAGTGGCCGCCGACCAGGCCGGTCAGCGAGAGCCGCAGGACGACCTCGTCGTCGGCCAGGGCGGCGGTCGGCAACTGCGCCTCGACGACCACGTCGGCACCACCGGCGCAGCCGATGAACACCTGGCCCCGATCCTCGGAGTCCAGATTCAGCAGTACCCGTCCTTCCAGCCAGTCCTCGGCCAGGTTCAAGGCGCCCCCCATGCCCGACTCCTCCTCCAGGGTGAACAGCGCCTCGAGTGGGCCGTGCACCAGGGTCTCGTCCTCGAGGAGCGCCAGCGTCGCCGCCACGCCCAGGCCGTTGTCGGCGCCCAGGGTGGTATCCCGGGCATGCAGCCAGCCGTCCGCCACATGGGTGTCGATGGGGTCGCGGGTGAAGTCGTGGGGATGGTCGGCGTTGGCCTGGGCCACCATGTCCAGGTGACCCTGCAGGATCACGCCGGGGGAGCGCTCGCGGCCGGGGGTGGCGGCCTTGCGGAGGCGCAGGTTGCCGAAGGCGTCGCGGTCATGGGCGAGGCCCCGCCCCTCGGCCCACTCCTCGAGGCGGGTCACCAGGGCCGTCTCGTGGCCGGAAGGCCGCGGCGTGTTGCACAGGGTGCGGAAGTGTCGCCATAGCGGCTGCGGCGAGAGTTGCTCGAGATGTGCGTTCATGCGGGTTCTTCTTCGACGTTTACCGGGCTACCTTACCCACCGCCCCGTGGCATGGAAAGCCTCAGGCGACCCGCTCGCGCAGAACCGCCACCGCCTGGCGCAGCCGTGCCGTGACCTCCCGCTGCCCCGACACCTGCAGCCGGGCCACCAACCCGGTCGTTCGGTACCCCTGGAAGGCCCAGGCCACCAGCAGGCAGAGATCCGGGTCACCCCGGGGAATGCCCATGGCCATAGCCCGGCGGGCCAGCGCCTGCAGGGCCGGCCGCGCCAGCGCCGGCTCACGATGGCCGAAGGCCACGTCGTCGATATCCCCCAGGTCGCCGGGGCCCGGTGCGGGGCCTTCCCCCTCGGCCAGCAGGGCCGCCGCCACCTCGGGTTCGAGCCCCTCGAGCTCGAAGGCCAGCAGTCCCGGCAGCTGGCGCTGGAACCGTGCCTGGAGGTCGGCGGCCAGTCGCTCGCCCCGAGCGCTGACCGGCGCCACCACCATCAGGGCATGCTCACCGGTGGCCGTCTCACGGGTCAGCCCGAGCCGCACGGCGCGAAAGCCCAGCGCCTGCCAGAAGGCGATCAGCCCAGCCTCGGCACCGAAGCTCGCCCCCAGCAGGTCGATCGAGTCGTGGCGGGCCCGCTGCCGCTCGGCCTCGAGCAGGCGACGACCGAGCCCACGGCGCCGCTGGCCGGGGTGCACGGCGATCCGCAGCACCCGGCGCAGCCGTCCCGACAGGGCCTCGCGACAGCCGGCGTGGGCGGCCAGCGACTGGGCCATCAGGTGGCCTCGCGGCCGCCGCTCCCCGCGTGCGACCCGTTCGGCCAGCTCGGCATCGAAGCCGCCTTCGTCGGTGGTGACCAGCACCGCCTGGGGGCCAATCCCCGTCGCCAGGGTCGCGATCCCCACCTCCGGCCCATCCAGCAGTCGCCGCAGATCGCTCGGGGTGGTCCGGTAATGGGCCTGGACGAGTAGCCCGAACAGCTCGCGCAGGCGCGACTCGTCGTCGGCCAGTTCGGCACGTCGATGGCGCCGCAGCGTCGGCGCGGCATCCAGGGCGTCGCCGGGCTCGGCATCGAGCAGCAGCAGGCGAGTGACCAGGGCCTCCAGCGGATCACCGGCCGCCCAGCGGATCGGCGCGCTCAGGTGGCAGGCCTGCCACTCCGGTGTCCGTTGCTCGAGTCGCTGGCGAAAGCGCAGGGCGAAGCCGCGCCCCGAGCCCTCGTAGCCATGCACCGTGGTGGCGAAGGCGATGCGCGGAAAGGCCTCGAGCCACTCGCCGAGCAGGGCGGCGGGTATCGCCGCCGCCTCATCCACCAGCAGCCGCTGGCCGGGGCCGCCCACCTCGCCCCGCCGGGTCAGCGCCGTCAGTTCGTCGGGGGGCAGGAAGGCGACCCGGCTCGCGCCGAGCACGAAGGCGTGGCCCTGCCGGCGGCCCTCGGGGCAGAGCGCCTCGAGGCGCTCGAACAGCGCCGCCACGGCCGACGGACGCGGTGCCGTCACCAGGATGCGGGGCTCGCCCCCCGCCAGCAGCCGGGCACAGGCGATGCCCAGCGCCGCGCTCTTGCCACGGCCGCGATCGGCGGTGAGCACCAGCGGGCGGCGACGGCGTAGCCGGGTGAGCCGGGCCACGGCATCGGCCTGGTCGCGGGTCAGGCAATCCGCATCGGTGGAAGGAGGGGGCACGGCGGGCGCGGTGGGCAGCGGCGGCAGCCGGGGCTCGCCAGCGGCCGGCCAGTGCACGACGCCGGAGGCGAGGCAGAGCTGCCGTGCCAGGCGTCGCAGGTAGTGGGCGGTCAGCCCCTCGGCCCGGTAAGGGTGCTCCGCCAGCCGGGCATAGTCGGCATCGGGCCGCCTGCCCCAGTCGGGAGGGGTCATCAGTACCAGCAGCCCCCCCGCCCGCAGGGCACCGGCAAGCGCCCCGAAGGCGTCGGGGTCGAAGCCCGCGTCGTCGGACACCGCATCGATCACCAGCAGTCCCTGCTCGCCCCCCAGCCGGGTCCGGGCCTTCGAGGGCGCCAGCCAGTGCCGGACCTCGAGCCCGGAGGGGGGCTGCGCCGCGACCCACAGCGGTGAGTCCCAGTCACCGGACCGCCACAGCGCCCGGGCGCGGCAGCGGCACTCTTCCGGCTCGCCGGTCAGCCAGACCAGGCCACGCCAGCGCCACCCCGCCAGGGTGCGGGCATGGTCGAGCAGCGGCTCGATGGCTGCCATCGAGCAATCATCAGGCATGGCAAGGCGCCTCCCTTCGGCTGAACTTTAGTCGTATCTTCGCGCGCTATTCAACGCAGCGGGCAACATGCACGGTGCTAATTGAGGCAGCGCCGAATCATTCAAACCATTGATTGAAAACTCTTTCCCCTGCCCGGCCGCGCCGCCTGCGCCCGACCTCGGCACTCCGGTCGCCCTCCACCGGGCCCTATCGATTGTGACAGTCACCCCATGCTAGCTTGTCTTGCATGCCGACCTGCCCACCCGGTCAAGCCCAAGGGCAGGCGGTGCCGCCACCGCCCCGAGACTACAATGGATGCGGCCTCGGCGTTTCTGCTTCTTCTCGACAACAGAACAACCCTACCAGGGAGCGCATCATGAAGAAGACAACCAAGCTTACTCTCACCGGCCTGGCCGCCGGCGTCGCCCTCGTGACCCTCGCCTCCACCGCCCAGGCCCAGGAGCGGTGGACCATGACCACCACCTGGCCGGACAGCCTGGACCTGATCGAGATCGACCGCCACTGGGCCGACCTGGTCAACAAGCTGGCGGGCGACGAGTTGCAGATCGAATTCCGCGCCGGCGGCACCCTGATGCCCGGCACCGAGGTATTCGACGCCACCGAGACCGGCAGCATCGAGGCCTCGGGCGACTGGCCCGGCTACTGGGCCGGCCGCAGCTCGGCGTTCTCGCCGCTGGCCGCCACCCCCAGCCTGTTCAATGGCGTCGACTACCTGAACTGGATCCAGCAGTGGGGCGGCTTCGAGCTCTATCAGGAGGTCTACGGCCAGTACAACATGGTCTACCTGCCCTACGGCATCACCAACAACGAGTCGGGCTTCATGGGGCGCACCCCCATCGAGAGCCTGGCCGACCTGGACGGCAAGCGCCTGCGTCTCTCTGGCCGCGACCAGGGCCGGGTGCTCGAACGCCTGGGCGGCTCCCAGGTCACCCTCTCCGGCGGTGAGATCTATCAGGCGGTGGAGCGCGGCGTGGTGGACGGGGCCGAGTTCTCCACCCCGGGGGTGGACTACAACGCCGGCTTCGCCGAGGTGGTGGAATACTGGGCGACGCCCGGCTGGCACCAGTCCGCCAGCGTGTTCGGGGTGATGATCAACAAGGACGCCTGGGACGCCCTCTCCGAGGAGACCCAGGAGAAGCTGAAGATCGCCGCCGATGCCACCCTCGCCTGGTCGCTGGCCTGGTCCGAGCGCGAGTCGACCGAGGGCACCACCAAGTTCCAGGAGGCCGGCGTGGAGATATCCACCTATGGCGCCGAGGACATGGCCCGCATCCAGGAAGTGGCCAACGAAGTGATCGTGGAAGGCGCCTGCGAGGATCCGATGCATGCCAAGGTCTATCACTCCATGGTCAGCTACCTGCAGCACTATGCCAACTGGCGCGATGTCTCGGTGCCCTACAACATGAGCCGCAGCTTCGACAACCTGCCCGACCTCGAGGCCATCGAAGCCTGTTTGTGAGACGCTCCTTGGTCGCCCCGGCTCTCACGCCGGGGCGTTTCAGTCCCGAGGCCGGAGACCGTATGCCATGAATGCGATTGCCAAGGCGATCGATACCCTCAATGAAGTGTTCGGGCGGGTCATCGCGCCACTGATCGCCATCATCGCCCTGATAGTGCTCTACGATATCGCCCTGCGCCTGTTCACCGGGCGGCCCAGCGACTGGGCCTTCGATATCACCAAGATGCTGTTTGGCGCCCACTTCATGCTGATGGCCGCCTACGGGTTGCGCCATCACGCCCACGTCGAGGTCGACGTGCTCAAGCGCCTGCTGTCGCGCCGCAAGCAGGCCGTCATCGAGCTACTCGGCTACCTGATCTTCTTCGTGCCCTTCATCTGGATGCTGGTGACGCTGGGCTGGAGCTTCTTCATGCGCTCCTTCAGCCGCGGCGAGACCACCTATGGCATCGTCTCGATTCCGGTCTATCCGGTGAAGGCCGTGATCGTCATCGCCGCCGTGCTGATCCTGCTGCAGGCCATCGCCATCGTCATCCGTGCCATCAAGGAATTGCGCCAGGAGGCCTCGGCATGAGTGCGGAACTGCTTACCCTGTTCATGTTCGGCGGCCTGCTGGTCGGCCTGTTCATGGGCCATCCGCTGGCCTTCGTGCTGGGCGGCGTGGCAGTCATCGGTGCCTGGCTCGGCCCCGGACCCCGCGTGCTCGGCACCATCATCAACAACATCTATGGCAACGCCATGGACAACTACGTGCTGGTGGCCATTCCGCTGTTCGTGCTGATGGCGCGCTTCCTCAACGACTCGGGGGTCACCGAGCGCATGTTCGACACCATGCGCCTGCTGCTGGCCAACCTGCGCGGCGGCCTGGCGTTGACCGTGGTCATCGTCTCGGTGCTGCTCGCCGCCACCACCGGCATCGTCGGCGCCTCCATCGCGGTGATGGGCATGATCGCCCTGGTGCCGATGCTCAAGTACCACTACAACAAGGAGCTCAGCACCGGGGTGATCATGGCCAGCGGCTGCCTCGGCATCCTGATCCCGCCGAGCATCATGCTGATCCTGATGGCCAGCTACTCGCCGGTCTCGGTGGGCGCGCTGTTCGCCGGCGCCCTGGTGCCGGGACTGCTGCTCGGCGCCATGTACGCCCTCTACGTGCTGGTGATCTGCTTCATCAAGCCCAGCTACGGCCCGCCGGTGCCGGCGGAAGAGCGTGCCGAGACCAGTACCCGCGAGCTGCTGATCATGCTGGCCAAGTACGTGCTGCCCCCCATGACGCTGATCCTGGGCGTGCTGGGCTCGCTGTTCACCGGCATCGCCACCGCCACCGAAGCCTCGGCCATCGGGGTGTTCATCGCCTTCCTGCTGTTCCTGATCTTCGGCGACCGCAAGGCCAGCACCTGCTTCAGGACGCTGATCGACGCCAGCAAGACCACCACCATGGTGATGCTGGTGCTGGTCGGCGCCACCGCCTTCACCGGCGTGTTCTCGCGTGGCGGTGGCATGAGCGTGATCCACAACGTGGTGATGGCGATGCCCGGCGGCACCACCGGCGCGCTGATCCTGATGCTGTTCCTGGTGTTCATCCTGGGCATGTTCCTGGACTGGACCGGCATCGTGCTGCTGAGCTTCCCGATCATGCTACCGATCGTCGAGAGTATGGGCGTAGACGTGCTGTGGTTCGTGGTGATGGTGGCCGTGGTATTGCAGACTTCCTTCCTGACGCCGCCGTTCGGCTATGCGTTGTTCTACCTCAAGGGCGTGGCACCCAAGGGCGTCGAGATCGTCGACCTCTACAAGGCGGTGATACCCTTCTGTGCGCTGATCGTGCTGGCGTGCGTACTGATGGCCTTCTTCCCGGCCCTGGTGACGGGCCTTCCCTCGATGCTGCTCGGCTACTGACCGACAGGCCTGGCTGCCGACACGCTGCCCGCCGTCACCCGACGGCGGGCAGCTTTGTCCTGTGGCGACCCGCCGAGGCTGCAGACACACGCACTAACTGATAATATTTGCGGCCGTAATGGTCTCGCATTTGCGGCCCGAGACCCTGCCACCGCAAGGAGTCCTCGCTTGTCTAGATCCGCCAGCAGCGGGCTGTCCGCCATTGCGCACCGACTCTCGCACCGCTTCAACCCCTGGACCATCCTGACGCTCGCCATTGCCGCCGTCGTGGCCCTGCCGGTGCTGGTCATCCTCGCCCATGTCGTCATGCCCACGGGCGGGGTCTGGCAACACCTCTCCAGCACCGTGCTGGGGCGTTATCTCGCCAATACCCTGTTCTTGACCGTTGCGGTGGGGGCCGGCACCCTGGTGATCGGGACCGGCAGTGCCTGGCTGGTGGTCATGTGTCGCTTTCCGGGACGACGGATCTTCGAATGGGCCCTGCTGCTGCCGTTGGCCGTGCCCACCTATGTGATCGCCTACGCGTATACCGATTTTCTGCAGTTTGCCGGCCCGCTGCAGACCTGGCTGCGTGACCTGTTCGGCTGGAGCCATGGCGACTACTATTTTCCCGACATTCGCTCCCTGGGCGGCGCCGCGACGCTGATCACCCTGGTGCTCTACCCCTATGTCTACCTGCTGACGCGGGCGGCCTTCATCGAGCAGTCGGTCTGTGTGCTGGACGTGGGACGCACCCTGGGACGGGGCCCCTGGAGACTGTTCGCCGGCGTGGCCGTCCCGCTGGCGCGCCCCGCCATCATCGGCGGTGTCTCGCTGGCCCTGATGGAAACCCTCAACGAGTTCGGGGCCGTGCAGTTCTTCGGCGTCGATACCTTCACCACCGGCATCTACCGCACCTGGTTCGGCTTGGGCGAGCAGGTCGCCGCCGCCCAGCTCGCCGCCTGTCTGCTGATCTTCGTCATCGCCCTGGTGTTGCTGGAACGCTGGTCGCGCGGCAAGCGCAAGTATTTCCATACCACGAACCGCTATCAGCAGCTGCCCGAGTACCGCCTGCATGGCTGGCGCGCCCTGGGCGCCTTCGCCGCCTGTGCGATGCCGGTGCTGATCGGCTTCCTGATACCCAGCGGCCTGCTGTTGCAGCTCGCCATCCAGCAGGGGGACTCGCTGTTCGGTACGCGCTTTTTCGACTTCGCCAGGAACAGCCTGTTCCTGGCCACGGCCGCGGCACTCATCGCCGTCGGCATGGCGGTCATCCTCAGTTACGGCATGCGCATCCACAACAGCCCGCTCACGCGCACTGCCACGCGCATCGCCGCCCTGGGCTATGCCATCCCCGGCTCGGTCATCGCGGTGGGCATCCTGATCCCCTTCGCCTGGCTGGACAGCACCCTCAACAACTGGCTGCACGAGCGCCATGGCGTGATCATCGGGCTGATCTTCAGCGGCTCGGCCTTCATTCTCGTCTATGCCTATGTGGTGCGTTTCCTGGCCGTCTCCTTCAACGCGGTGGAGGCCAGTCTCGACAAGGTGACGCCGAGCATGGATGCGGCGGCTCGCACCCTCGGCGAGACCGCCACCGGCACATTGCGGCGAATTCACACCCCCATCATGCGCGGCAGCCTGCTCGCGGCCGGTATCCTGGTGTTCGTCGATGTCATGAAGGAGCTGCCCGCCACCATCATCCTGCGGCCCTTCAACTTCGATACGCTGGCCGTGCGGGCACACAGCCTGGCGTCGGACGAGCGGCTCGCCGAGGCGTCCACCGCCTCACTGGCCATCGTGGCTGTGGGCATAATCCCGGTGATCCTGCTGAGCATCGCCCTGCGCCGCTCCCGCCCCGGCCACCGTGGCTCTGGAGGGAAAGACAAACACCTGTGACGGATCGAGGTGGATATCCACCGGCTGCCCCTCGGCGGGCAGGAAGACGCCGGGCACCCGGGCATGCAGGTGGGCTTCGCGGCCATCCGCGCCATGGGCACAGATATGCAGCAGGCTGCTGCGTCCCAGCAGCTTGGCCATGATCACATGACTGTAGCGATGTCCCTGGGGCGGCTCATCGCGTTCGGTGATCCGCAAGGCTTCCGGACGCACCATCACCTGGGCTCGAGTGCCCTCCGCCAACCAACCGGCGCCCACCGGCCCCACCGGCGTTTGCACGCAGCCATCGCGCACCTCGCCATTCAGCTCGTTCACTTCACCGAAGAAGG
Organism: Halomonas kalidii; assembly: GCF_030010475.1. Lineage (NCBI taxonomy): Bacteria > Pseudomonadati > Pseudomonadota > Gammaproteobacteria > Oceanospirillales > Halomonadaceae > Halomonas > Halomonas kalidii. Next base: position 120,705 of record NZ_JASCQN010000021.1, read on the forward strand.
TGACGACGAACGGATCGCAGGGATGGCAGTAGAGCTCGCGCGGCGTCCCCATCTGGACGATGCGGCCTTCGCGCATCAAGGCGATGCGGTCGGCCATGAACATGGCCTCCTCCGGGTCATGGGTCACCAGCAGCGTGCCGGCACCCACCTTCTTGAGAACATGCAGCGTGTCGTCGCGAATGCGGTCACGCAGCCGGGCGTCCAGGCTGGAGAACGGCTCGTCGAGCAGCATCAGTTGCGGCGCCGGCGCCAGTGCCCGGGCGAGGGCCACGCGCTGCTGCTGCCCCCCCGAGAGCATGTGCGGGTAGGCATCGGCATAGGCGGCCATGCCCAGCTGCTCGAGCAGTCCCAGCGCGCGCTTGCGACGCCTCGGCACTGGCTCGCCCTTCAGGCCGAAGGTCACGTTCTCGAGCACGGAGAGGTGCGGGAACAGCGCCGAATCCTGGAACGCCAGGCCCACGTTGCGCTTCTCCGGCGGCAGATGGCGGCCATGGGGTACCGCCGTGGCACCTCCGTTGAGGGAGACGCTCCCGCGCTGCAGCACCTCCAGCCCGGCGGCAATCCGCAGCAGGGTCGTCTTGCCGCAGCCCGAGGGGCCCAGCAGGCAGACGACCTCGCCGGGGGCGACGTCCAGGTCGACCCCCTGCACGGCGGCCAGGCGGCCGAAGGCGTGGTGCACGCCCGCCATCGACAACACGGGGGCCCGACGCTTCGAGGCTTGTCCGGCTTCCACTTGGTTCGGTTTGCTGGTCATGGCATCAGGGCAGCTTGGTCGGAATGGAAAGAACGGCCCTTATCGTACCGGAAATGTCCAGTGAATACGTTTGAAATGTACTCGCATTCGCGACCTTTTCCACCACCTCCTGCTTTCCATCATGGCATCAGCCACTTATCTACCCAGGCCGGCATCACCAGGGCTTGACGGCAGGCCCGCGAAGACGTTCAATGACGATCGCGCTAATGCAACGTATTATCATTCAAGGACAACGCCTGCATCCCACGAGGCTCAAGAGGTGAACACAATGATCAACCGCTACCGTCTTGCCGTTCCGTTCGCCGCCGCATTGGCCGGCTCGGCTTTCGCCACCGGCGCCACTGCCGATGAGATCAATCTCTACTCGGCGCGCCACTACGATTCGGACGAGCGGTTGTACGATGCCTTCACCGAGCAGACCGGCATCGAGGTCAACGTCCTGGAAGGCGAATCCGATCAACTGATCGAGCGCATCCAGCGTGAGGGCGTGGCGAGCCCCGCCGACGTCATGATGACCGTCGATGCCGGCCGCCTGTGGCGCGCGGAGCAGGAGGGCATCTTCCAGGGCATCGAGTCCGACGTGCTGGCCGAGCGCCTGCCCGACACGATGCGTCACCCGGAAGGCAAGTGGTTCGGCTTCAGCCAGCGGGCCCGCGCGATCTTCTACAACCGCGACAACTTCGACCCGAGCGAGATCAGCAGTTACGAAGACCTGGCCGACCCGCGCTTCGAGGGCAAGGTCTGCATCCGCTCGTCCAACAACATCTACAACCAGTCGCTGCTGGCCTCGATGATCGAGCACCACGGCGTGGAAGGCGCCGAGGAGTGGGCCCAGGGCGTGGTCAACAACTTCGCTCGCCAGCCCGAAGGCGGCGATACCGACCAGATCAAGGGCGTCGCCAGCGGCGAGTGCGCCCTGGCCGTGGCCAACCACTACTACTATGTCCGCCTGCTCGACTCCGAGGACGCGGCTGAGCGCGAAGTGGCCGAGAAGGTCGGCATCCTCTTCCCCAACCAGGATGGTCGCGGCACCCACGTCAACGTCGGAGGAGCCGGCGTCGTCGCCAGCTCCCAGAACCGCGACAACGCCATCCGCTTCCTGGAGTTCCTGGCCTCCGACGAGGCCCAGGCCATCTTTGCCTCCGGCAACAACGAGTTCCCGGTGGTGGACGGCATCGAGAAGGCGCCGACCCTGGAATCTTGGGGCGACTTCGAGAAGGATGACATCAACATCAGCATCCTCGGCGAGAACAACCCCGAAGCGGTGCGCATCTTCGACCGCGTCGGCTGGCGCTGAGCCCCGCCCCGCAGAACCCGAAAGCCCGCGGCGCAGTTCAGCGCCGCGGGCTTTTTCATGGGCCACGCATGCGGACCACACGGACAAAAGCCTCAGTGGGCCTCGTCCCAGTTGGCGCCGCTCTCGGCCTCGACGATCAGTGGCACGCCGAGCTCGGCGGCGGCCTGCATGCGGCCCTTCACCTCCTCGATGAAGGCATCCACCTGCGCCGCCTTGACCTCGAAGACCAGCTCATCGTGGACCTGCATCACCATCCAGGCATCCATCTCGCCGGCCTGCAGCCAGGCGTCGACATCGATCATGGCGCGCTTGATGATGTCCGCCGCGGTGCCCTGCATCGGGGCATTGATGGCGGTACGCTCGGCACCCTGGCGCCGGGCACGGTTCTGGGAGTGGATCTCCGGCAGGTAGAGGCGCCGGCCGAAGACGGTCTCCACGTAGCCGTCATCGGCGGCCTGGGCGCGGATGCGCTCCATATAGCGGGCCACCCCCGGGTAGCGGTCGAAGTAGCGGTCGATGTAGGTCTGGGCCTGGTGGCGCTCGATGTGCAGCTGGCGGCCCAGCCCCCAGGCGCTCATGCCGTAGATCAGGCCGAAATTGATCGCCTTGGCGCTGCGCCGCTGGTCGCCCGAGACCTTCTCGAGCGGCACGCCGAACACCTCGGCGGCGGTGGCGGCGTGGATGTCGCGCCCCTCGGCGAAAGCCTCGAGCAGGCCCTTGTCCTCGGAGAGGTGCGCCATGATGCGCAGCTCGATCTGCGAGTAGTCGGCGGCGACGATGCGGTAGCCCGGCCGGGCGATGAAGGCCTTCCGGATCTTTCGCCCCTCCTCGGTACGAATCGGGATGTTCTGCAGGTTGGGATCCGATGACGACAGCCGGCCGGTGGCGGTGACCGCCTGGTGATAGCTGGTATGCAACCGCCCGGTGGCCTTGTTGACCAGCTTCGGCAGCTTGTCGGTATAGGTCGACTTCAGCTTGGCGAGTCCCCGGTGTTCCATGATCACCTTGGGCAGCGGGTAATCCAGCGCCAGCTCCTCGAGCACGGCTTCCGCGGTGGAGGGGGCCCCCTTGGGGGTCTTCTTGATCACCGGGATCTGCTGCTCCTCGAAGAGGATCTGGCCGAGCTGCTTGGGCGAGCCGAGGTTGAACTCGCGCCCGGCGAGTTCATAGGCCTTGGCCTCGAGCTCACGGATGCGGGTCTCGAGTTCGCGGCTCTGGGCATGCAGCCGCTCGGGGTCGAGCGCCACCCCGGTGCGCTCCATGCGCGAGAGTACCGGGATCAGCGGCAGCTCGATCTCCTCGAGCACGCCGGCCAGCCGGCCCTCGGCCTCGACGCGCGGGCGCAGCTCGCGATGCAGCCGCAGGGTGATGTCGACGTCCTCGCAGGCGTAGGGCACGGCCTGATCCAGGGCGATCTGGTTGAAGGTGAGCTGCTTGGCCCCCTTGCCGGCGATCTCCTCGAAGGAGATGGTCTTCTCGCCCAGGTACTTGAGCGCCAGGGAGTCCATGTCGTGGCGGGTCGCCGTGGAGTCGAGCACGTAGGACTCGAGCATGGTGTCCTCCAGCGGCCCGGCGACCCGGATGCCGTAGTTGGCCAGCACTGAGATGTCGTACTTGAGGTTCTGGCCGATCCGGGTCTTGCCGGCGTCTTCCCACAGCGGCTTGAGGGCCTCGAGCACGGCCTGGCGATCGAGCTGCGCCGGTGCATCGAGGTAGTCGTGGGCCAGCGGGATATAGGCCGCCTCGCCCGGCTCGAGCGCCAGCCCCACCCCGACGATCTCCGCCTCCATGTAGTTGAGGCTGGTGGTCTCCAGGTCGAAGCAGAAGGCGTCGGCCTCCTTCAGGCGCCCGAGCCAGGTGTCGAAGTCGGCCTGGGCGAGAATGACGTGATCCTCGCGCCCGGCGGCGGGGCCCGAGCCACCCGCTTCGTCATCCCCTACCGGCGTCGGCTTGCCACCCTCGACGTCGTCCACCCCTTCGTCCTTGCCCTCCAGCAGCTCAGCAAGCCAGGCCTTGAACTCCAACTCGCGATAGAGCTCGAGCAGCGCCTCGCGGTCCGGGTGGGCGATGTCCAGGTCGTCGAGCCCCACCGGCAGGTCGCAGTCGGTCTTGATGGTGGCGAGCCGGTAGGAGAGAAACGCCTGGTCGCGGTGCTCATCGAGCTTCTTCGGCAGGGTCTTGGCACCGCGAAAGTCGAGGCCCTTGACCTTGTCGAGGTCGGCGTAGATGGTGTCCAGCCCCCCGCCGACGCCCTGCAGCAGACCGAGCGCGGTCTTCTCGCCGACTCCCGGGACGCCGGGGATGTTGTCGACCTTGTCGCCCATCAACGCCAGGAAGTCGATGATCAGCTCCGGCGGCAGGCCGAACTTCCCCTTCACGCCGTCGACGTCCAGGGTCTCGTCCTTCATGGTGTTGACTAGGGTGATGTGCTCATTGACCAGCTGGGCCATGTCCTTGTCGCCGGTGGAGATCACCGCGTCGCGCCCGGCCTCGGTGGCTCGGCGGGCCAGGGTACCGATGACGTCGTCGGCCTCGACCCCCTCGACGCACAGCAGCGGCAGACCCAACGCCTTCACGCAGGCGTGCAGCGGCTCCACCTGGGAGCGCAGGTCATCGGGCATCGGCGGCCGGTGTGCCTTGTACTGTTCGAACAGCTCGTCGCGAAAGGTCTTGCCCTTGGCGTCGAAGACCACCGCCATGGGGCTGTCCGGGTAGTCCTTGATCAGCCGCTTGAGCATGTTGAGCACGCCCTTGATGGCGCCGGTAGGCTGGCCGCGGGACGTGGTCAGCGGCGGCAGGGCGTGGAAGGCACGGTAGAGATAGGAAGAACCGTCGACGAGAACGATGGGCGTGTCGGCCATGTATCGGCATCCATTAGTCTGGGCAGGGAAAGCGTGATCCTGAGCCACCATGATACGCATTGCGCGCCCCTTTTGCCGCGAACGATAGGCCATCAGGCGGCAACGTCTTACACTGGGGGTATCGTCACTCCCTGCCGCAGGCGGCCCCGGAGGTCATCATGAGACTACTGCAACGCTCCTCCCCTTCCATGCTGCTGGCGCTGGGCCTCTCGCTCGCCCTCGCCGGCCCGGCCCTGGCCCAGTCCGCCACCGAGGTGGAGCCGGATATCACCATCCGCCAGGAGGAGGATCGCACCATCCGCGAATACCGGGTCAACGGCGAGCTCTACGCCATCGAGATCCGGCCCGCCAGTGGTCCCTCCTACTACCTGGTGGACCACGACGGCGACGGCAATTTCGAGCGCCAGGAGGGCGACCGTATCGCCGTCCCGCAATGGATACTGCACACCTTCTGACCACTCTCCGCCGGGGGGCGGGGCTCCCGGCGGATGCCGACACCGACGACCACGATCTGCTACTCTCGGGTGCGTGCATCGCACTGCCAAGTCGCTACAATAGGCGGCTTGGCAACCCGGGTGAGAGACACATGGCCGTATTCACACCACTTGGCGACGCACAGGTCGCGGAATTCCTGAACCGCTTCGATGCCGGGTCGCTGGTCTCCCTGGAAGGCGTACCCGCCGGCACCGAGAACACCACCTTCTTCGTCACCACCGATCGCCGCGAGCTGGTCCTGACCCTGTTCGAACAGGGCGAGCACGAGGAGCTGCCGTTCTTCGTCGAGCTGCTCGACTACCTGGACGAGCACCGCCTGCCGGTTCCCGGCCCGCTGCACGATCGTGACGGCATCGCCCTGCACAGCCTGGCCGACAAGCCGGCGCTGCTGTTTCCTCGCCTGCCCGGCAAACACCCCAAGGCCCCCAACCTGGCGCAGTGCCGGGCGCTCGGTGACGCCCTGGGCCGCATGCACCTGGTGTCGCAGCGCTTCCCCGGCCATCGTCCCAATCCGCGCGACCTGCACTGGCTGCTGCCGATGCATCACCGCGTGCTGGTCTACCTGTCGCCGGAAGACCAGACCCTGATGAAGGACGAGGTCGAGATCTACCAGGGCTTCTTCGGCAACGCTCCGGAACTGCCCCAGGGGGCCCTGCACGGCGACCTGTTCCGCGACAATACCCTCTTCGAGGGCGATCGCCTGGGCGGCATCATCGACTTCTACAACGGCTGCACCGGCGACCTGCTGTTCGACCTGGCCATCGTCATCAACGACTGGGCCACCGAAGCGGATGGCCGGCTGAATGTCGAGCGCCACGACGCCATCCTTCGCGCCTACCAGGCACGCCGCCCGCTCACCTGCGTGGAGCGCGACGCCTGGCCGATGATGCTGCGCATGACCGCCCTGCGCTATTGGCTGTCGCGGCTGCTGGTGGTCTATGTGGATCCCCCGGCCCACGACCTCACGCCCCACGATCCGGAACAGTTTCGAGCCATCCTGCTGGCGCGCCTCGAGCTTGGCGCCCTGCCACTTCCAGAGGTGAATGCATGAGCCTGCCCATCGGCAGCACCAACGGCCCGGCACAGCGCGCCCGGCGTACCTGGAACATCGACCAGTGGGGCAGTGGCTATTTCGATGTCGACGACAGTGGCCACGCCCTGGTGCGCCCCCTGGGCAGCGAGGCCGAGGGCCCGGCCCTGCCGCTGGACGACCTGGTCGCCGAGCTGAAGCGCGCCGGCCTGCGTCTGCCGGTGCTGGTGCGCTTCACCGACATCCTCCACGACCGGGTCGAGCAGCTCTGTGCCGCCTTCGACGCGGCCATGGCGGAGGAGGCCTTCGAGGGTGGCTACACCGCCGTCTACCCGATCAAGGTCAACCAGCAGCGACGGGTAGTGGAGGAGATCCTCGCCACCCAGGAGCGCGGCCATGGCCGGGTGGGGCTCGAGGCCGGCAGCAAGCCGGAGCTGCTCGCCGTGCTGGCGCTCTCCGGCGACGGCTCCTCGCTGATCGTCTGTAACGGTTACAAGGACCGCGAATACGTACGCCTGGCGCTGATGGGCGAGAAACTCGGCCATCGGGTCTATCTGGTCGTGGAGAAGCTCTCGGAGCTGCCGCTGATCCTCGAGGAAGCCGAACGCATCGGCGTCAAGCCGCGCATCGGAGTGCGGGCGCGCCTGGCCTCGGTGGGACGTGGCCGCTGGCAGAACACCGGCGGCGAGAAGTCCAAGTTCGGACTCACCGCCAGCCAGATCCTCGAGGTCGTGGAGCGGCTGCGCGAGGCCGACGCCCTGGCCAGCCTGCAACTGGTCCACTTCCACCTGGGCTCGCAGATCGCCAACATCCGTGACATCCAGCGCGGCCTGCGCGAGTGCGCTCGCTTCTATCAGAGCCTGGTGGCGCTGGGCGCCCCGGTGGATACCGTGGACGTGGGCGGCGGCCTGGGCGTCGACTACGAGGGCACCCGCTCACGCAGCTTCTGCTCGGCCAACTACTCGATGCTGGAGTACGCCCGCAACGTGGTCTATGCCTTCAACCAGGCCTGCCAGGAGCAGGACCTGCCCCCGCCGCACCTGATCAGCGAATCGGGCCGCGCGCTGACCGCCCACCACGCGGTGCTGATCACCAACGTGATCGGCGAGGAGCGGGTCAGCGAGCGGGCCCCCGAGCGCCGCGTCGAGGGCGACCCTCAGGTCGACGAGCTGTGGCGGGTCCACGACCTGCTGAGCACCTCCCCCGAGCCCCGGGGGCTGGTGGAGGCCTGGCACGACCTGGTGCACGCCATGGGTGAGCTGCATGAACGCTTCGTCATCGGCATGGCCGACATCGAGGCCCGCGCCGAGGGGGAAGGCGCCTACTTCGCCGCCTGCGCCCTGCTGCGCGAGCGGCTCGACACCCGCAACCGCGTCCATCGCGAGATCGCCGACGAGCTGGCCGAGAAACTCGCCGACAAGCTGTTCGTCAACTTCTCGCTGTTCCAGTCGGTCCCCGATGTGTGGGGCATCCAGCAGATCTTCCCGGTACTGCCGTTGACCGGCCTCGACCGGGAACCCGAGCGCCGCGGGGTGATCCAGGACATCACCTGCGACAGCGACGGCCGTATCGACGGCTATGTCGACGGCCAGGGGGTCGAGACCACCCTGCCGCTGCCGGAGTGGCAGGAGGGCGAGGAGAAGCTGCTGGGCTTCTTCATGGTCGGCGCCTACCAGGAGATCCTCGGCGACCTGCACAACCTGTTCGGCGACACCGACTCCGCAGACGCTGCCCTGGACGAGCAGGGCGGCTGGTCGATCAGCCAGATCCAGCAAGGGGACCGGGTCGCCGATGTGCTCGGCTACGTGAACTTCGATGCCGGCATCCTGCGTGACCGCCTGGCCGAGCAGCTCGCGGCCAGCGGCCTCAGCGAGACCGAGCAGCAGCATTTCCTCGACGACCTCTCCGCCGGACTCGAGGGCTACACCTACCTGGAGTAGTCGGGGCGACCCGTCCCGAACGCGACGATGCCCCCGCGGCGTGACTGCGGGGGCATCGTCGTGTCGGGGTTCAGCACACTCAGTCGATGACGCGAGTCGTCACCTCCAGCCCGCCGGTGAGCATGAAGCGAAGCTCGGCGCCACGGGGCAGCGGCCCCACGCCGGCCGGGGTGCCGGTCAGCACCACGTCGCCCGGCTGCAGGGTGAAATGGCGGCTCATCTCCGCCACCAGGGTCGCCACCGGGAACAGCATGTCGGCGCCCTCGCCGTGCTGCCGCTGTTCCCCGTCGATCTCCAGGGTGAACGTCAGGGCGCTCCAGTTGGGCACCTGGGCGAGCGGCAGGAAGGCCGACAGCGGGCAGGCACCGTCGAAGGCCTTGGCGATTTCCCAGGGATGGCCCTTCTCCTTGAGACGGGCCTGAATGTCGCGCAGCGTCAGGTCCAGCGCCAGCCCGATGCCGACCACCGCCCGTTCGGCCTCGTCCGCGGTGGCATGGGACAGCTCCTCGCCGATCAGCAGCGCCAACTCCGTCTCGTAGTGCACCTCGCCCCGGGAAAAGGGCGCATCCAACGGCTCCTCGAGGGCCACGGCGCTGGTTGCCGGCTTGATGAACAGCAGGGGCTCGCTGGGCACCGGGTTGTCCAGCTCCCTGGCGTGATCGGCATAGTTGCGGCCAACACAGACGATCTTGCCGAGCGCATGGGGAAACTCCTGGCCATCGGTGAAACGTGGAACAAAGCGCATGGCGGATCTTCTCCTTCTCATGATGCGTGCCGCTTCTCGACGACAGGCATCACAGTCTACCCCACCTGCGGCGCGGGTCCACACTCCGGAGCCGGGCGGGTAGCCTCAGGCCTGTGGCGACCACTCCTCGTCCGGTGAGTGGGCCAGGAAGCCCGGCCGCCGCCGGCGTGCCGCAAAGGGTTCCACACATCGATTGTCGCGACGATTGTAGACGAAGAAGACGTTGCTGCGCGGATCCGGCGACATGTTGGCGTTGGAGCCGTGCAGGGTGTTGCAGTCGAACATCAGCAGCCCGCCGCCGGCCCCGGTGGGCGCCTCGATGCCGTGGCGCTCGATAAGCCGGGTCAGCACCTCGCGGCTCGGCACGCCGATCTCCTGGGTCTTCAGCGACTGCTTGTGGTGGTCGTCCGGCGTCTCGCCGAGGCAGGGCACGAAGACCCGGTGCGAGCCCGGGATCAGCATCAGCGGCCCGTTGAAGTGGTGGTTGTCGGTCAGCACGATGGAGGCGCTCACCGCATGCATGGCCGGCATGCCGTCCTCGGCGTGCCAGGTCTCGAAGTCCGAGTGCCAGTTGAAGCCCTTGCCCTCGAAGCCGGGCTTGTAGTTGATCCGCGACTGGTGCACGTAGGCCTCGCCGCCGAGGATCTGGCGGGCGCGCCCCATCAGTCGCTCGTCGTGGGCCAGGCGCGAGAACAGCCGGGAGAGGATGTGCACCGCGAACAGCGAACGGATCTCCTTGCCCTGGGGCTCGGTGATGCTGAAGTCGCGGCCACGAAAGTCCTCGCGGGCCAGCAGCGCCTTCAGCTCCCGACGCAGCTCGGCGAGCTCGCCGCCGCTGATGAAGCCGGGCTCGAACAGGAAGCCCTGGCGCTCGAACGCGTCGAGCTGCGCCTGGCTCAGGGGGCCATCCTCGGCACGCCCCTTGACTACCGCCTCGCGGCGGCTGAGCCAGGGCAAGTCCAGCGGCTCGGCGAGCCGGGTGGGATAGGGATCCTGGCCATGGCGTGGTGCGCCCTTCACCCGGCTGATGGGCTCGGGAGCGTCGCCGATGGTATGCAAGAGAGTCTGGTTGGACGATGTCTGCACTGACATCTGAATCACCTCCTGTGAATCCGTGATCAGTCTCAGTTCGAACTCGTTGTGACGGCGAAACCGCCGTGGCGACCCCGACAGGGGTCTGCGTGAAGTGAAGTGGTGGTACCCGACAGGGGTTTCAAGGCCCGGGGCGCCCCTGTGGAGAGCCTGGGGACAAAGACGCAAAAACCGCCTCATGGGCGGTTTTCATATACTGCAACTCGTTGATTGTCCCGACGTCTTGATGGTGCCGGCACCAGGAGTCGAACCCGGGACCTACTGATTACAAGTCAGTTGCTCTACCAACTGAGCTATGCCGGCTCGGGACCGACGCGCACGAATGCAGGATCGGAAAAGGGTTGGCGTGGCTGGGGTACCAGGATTCGAACCTGGGAATGCCGATACCAAAAACCGGTGCCTTACCACTTGGCGATACCCCAGCAGTGTGGTGGCCAGAGACGGAATCGAACCGCCGACACGGGGATTTTCAATCCCCTGCTCTACCGACTGAGCTATCTGGCCGCTGCCAACGGGGCGTATTAAACCCCAAGGGGCCGTTTTCGTCAACCCCTTCCGTTTCAAAAAGATGGCGCACAGGACTCGGTCATCGGGTCACTCCCCGCGGGGCACATAGCCCTCCGCCTGATCGGTCTCGCGGTTGTCGAGGAAGCGTTCCATCTGCTCCATCAGATACTCCCGGGAGGCCGGATCGAGCATGTTGAGGTGCTTCTCGTTGATCAGTCGGGTCTGCAACGCCTGCCACTCCTCCCAGGCCCGCTTCGACACGCTGGCCTGGATCTCCTGGCCCTTCTTGCCGGGCAGGGGTGGAAACGGCAGGGCCTCGAGCTCCTGCTGGTACTTGCGACAGAACACGGTCTGGCTCATCGGGCGTTCTCCTCGGGATGGGGGCGTAAGACAGGGGGCGGTCAGGGGCCGGTGGGCGCCGTTAGCGCAAAGGGCGCAAGCGACGTCAGCAGCGACTTCACCGGGGCCGCCAGGCCGATGCTGTCCGGCTCCCGGGGATCGTACCAGCGACGGGCCTCGCCCACCGAATCGAGGGCGCCGATCCGCGCCGGCTGCGGGGTGATCTCCAGGCGAAAGTGACTGAAGACATGGGTAAAGGGCGTCCAGCCGGACTCGAGTTCGGCAGCGGGGGCATGAGCATCGAGCCAGGCCCGCAGGGAGGCGTCATCGTCGAACTGGGGCAGGCTCCAGAGCCCGCCCCACAGGCCGCTGGAGGGGCGCTGCTCGAGCAGTACCCGGTCCCGTTCATCGCGCAGCAGCAGCATGACGGTGGTCCGTGTGGGCAGCGCCCTCTTCGGCTTCGACTCGGGAAAGCGCCGCTCCTCGCCCCGGGCGCGGGCCACGCAGACATCATCGAAGGGGCAGCGCTCGCAGTCGGGACGACCACGGCGACAGAGGGTCGCCCCCAGGTCCATCATCGCCTGGGTATAGTCGGCGAGCCGCGCGTGCGGGGTGTAGTACTCGGCCAGGGCCCAGAGGCGGCGCTCCACCGCCGGGCGGCCCGGCCAGCCCGCCACCGCATGCAGCCGGGTCAGGCTGCGCTTGACGTTGCCATCGAGGATCACCGCCCGCCGGCCACTGCTCTGGCTGATGATGGCACCGGCAGTGGAGTGACCGATGCCGGGCAGTGCAGCCAGCGCCTCGAGCTCCAGCGGCAGCTCGCCACCATGCTCCTCCATCACTACCCGGGCGGCCTTGTGCAGGTTGCGGCCGCGGGCATAGTAGCCGAGCCCCGTCCACAGGTGCAGCACCTCGTCCTGCTCGGCCGTGGCCAGCGAGGCGATGGCGGGGAAGCGCGCCATGAAGCGTTCGAAATAGGGGATCACCGTGGTGACCTGGGTCTGCTGCAGCATGATCTCCGAGACCCAGACCCGGTAGGGCGTCCGCTGCTGCTGCCAGGGCAGGTCATGGCGGCCGTGGTCGTCGAACCAGGTCAGCAGGCGCTGCTGGAAGACGTCGGCCGGAAGCACGGGCGTCGGCCTCTCCTTCATGGTGATTCCTTGCAGGAAAAGAAACGGCAGGCGAAAAAGGCGAAAAAAAGCGCCGACTCGGGGTCGGCGCAGGGACTGGCTTGCTTGATGCTCAATTGAGCAGACCACGCAGCGCGTCACGAAGTTCCTCGCCCGAGCCCTCGCCGAGGCGCTCATCGAGATCCTCGATGGCACCCTCGAGTCGCCGCTCGACCTCCTCGCCGGCGCGGCGGGTGGCCTCGTCGCGCGCCAGCTCGGCCACCGCGCCCTGGAAGGCCTCGCGGTCGAAGCGGCACCAGTCGCTGCTGTCCTCGTCCAGGCTGCCCTCGCAGCGCACCGGGAAGGGCACTCGCTCCAGTCGCGGATTGACGTTGCACGCCGCATCGGCGGTATCGACGAAACCTGCCGCGGCCCGCAGGTCGAAGCGCTCGCTGATCAGATCGAGCTGGCCCTCGCCACCCAGCTCGATGCCGGGGATGGTGACCCGCAGGTCATCGCTGTGGAGGGTACCGTCGCGTAGTTCGAAGGTGGCATCGGCACGGTCGAAGCGGGTATCGGGATGCCAGTCGCGAGTGCTCTCCTCGCCTTCCAGGGTGGCCACCGCCATGCACAGCTCGCGGGAGACGTTGACCTCGAGGATCGCTCCCTCCTCGATACGTGTGGCGAGGGGGCCGTTGAGGTGGCGCTTCAGTTCCGGCCAGGTATTGCCGCGGGAGGTCAACTCCCCTTCGCCACTGAACCGCCCGCGCAGCGGTGCCGGCTCCTCGCCGAGCGCCTCGAGCAGGGAGTCGATGCGCACCCGGGAGAATCGCGGCGCCAGGGCCCAGCTCAGCGGTTCGTCACGTAGCCCGAGCTCGCCGCTGGCCGCCAGGTTGCCTTCGTGGAAGGCCGAGTCGAACGAGACCAGACGCACTCGGCCGTCGCTGCCGGTGAGCTCGAGGTTCACGTCACTGAAGTCGAGCCCCATCAGGCGCAGCTCCCCGAGACTGAGTTTGCCATCGAGGTCGAGCTCCGCCAGCCACTCGGTCGGCACCAGGGTGCCGGGCTCGTCGGCATAGGCCCGTTGGATGCCCGGCAGGCCTCGCAGCGAAGCACTCTCGGCCGCCGGCTCCGCCGGCGGCAAGTAGGCGTCCAGATCCAGGCTGTCGCCCTGCAGGTCGAAATCGAGCAGATGGCCATCGAACCCGGCCGCCAGACGCCCGGTCAAGGTGCTGTCGTCCAGCACCAGGGTCAGCCCGGTCAGCTCGAGTCGCTCCAGGTCACCCTGCAGCGGACTGGTCAGGGCCACGTCGGAGAGCGCCGAGTCGCTGGCCATCGCCGGCATCATGTCCAGCCGGGCGAGCCAGGGACGCAACGACAGCGGCGCCAGGCTCAGTTGGCCGGTATAGGAGGGGGCATCGGACAGCCGGCTCAGGTTCAGGCTGCCGCTGAGTCGCAGGCCATCCTCACCGGTCAGCTCCAGCTCTCGCAGCTGGGCGGTCTGCTCGGCCAGGTCGGCCTCCAGCTTGAAGTCCAGCGACAGCGGCAGGCTCTTCTCACCGAGGCTCGGATGCAGCAGGCTGGCATCGAGCCGGCCCTCGTCCAGGCGCAGCCGCCGGCCCTCCACGTTGGCCACCAGCTCGCCACTCTGCAGGTTGGCCTGCTGCTCCCCCTCGACATCGGCCAATCGGCTGGTGGTGTTCAGGGTCAGGTCCTCCAGCACATAGCGCCCGTCGGCCAGGCCCAGGCTGACCCTGCTCTCGAGGGAGACGTCGCTGGCCAATCGGGCCGGGCGCTCCAGCTCGCGCCAGTTCAGGGTGTCGTGAGCGGCGAGCCGGAAGGACGCCTTGAGCGAGAAGGGGCGGTTGGGGTTGACGTTGCTGCCGGTGACGTTGAGCCCCTCGAACAGCATCTCCCGGTCGGTCTGGAGATCGCGGAAGCGGACCTCACCCTCGCGTAGCTGCACGCTGGCAATGTTCAGGGCCACGTCCAGGTTGCTGCCGCCATCGGTACTGTCGGGGGCGGGACCGGCGCTGGCCGGCGCCAGTGCTCCTTCGGCGGCTTCGCGATCCTGGGCGAGGCGCTCGAGCAGCACCTCCCAGTTGCCGCGCCCCTCCTCGTCGCGCTCCAGGTTGAGCCGCAGGCCGTCGAGGGTCAGGCCGTCGATGGCGATCTCGCCACGCAGCAGGGGGGCGAAGGAGAGGCTCACCTCGGCATGACGAAAGGCCGCGAAGGAGTCCTCCTCCGCGCTCTCCTGCTCGGGCAGCCAGGCCTCGGCCTTCTCGACGCTCACCCCGAGCCGCGGGTAGAAGGACCAGGTCAGCGGCCCCTCCAACGACAGCTCGAGGCCACTCTGCTCGCGTACCACCTCGACCAGGCGGGGCTTGAGGTCGTCGGGATCGAAGAAGGTGGTGACATAGACCACCGCCCCGACCACCACCAGGGCGAGGATGCCGATGGCCGCCAGCAAGGTGCGGAATAGCCGCTTCATTGCTCGTCTCCCCGTCCCAGCAGGTTGAGTTCGAAGTAGTCGCCGGCCCGGGTCAGCCGATAGCCGAGCCGGGCGAGCAGCATCTGGTCGGCCACCGGCAGCTGTGACGAGGGGGCGCGCAGCTTGCGCCCCTCGACCAGCGCCGACTCACCGACCAGCGCCAGCAGCCGCGACCCCACGCCGCGCCGGCGGGTGGTCTTGCGCACGCAGCAGTGCGACAGCCACCAGGCCTCGCCGTCGTCCTCCACCGCCACGGCGCCGATCAGGCGATCGTTGAAGCGCGCGCAGAAGAAGAAGTGGCTGGCCGCCAGGTGCTCGCGAATGAAATCGGCCACGGGCAGCGGCAGACGCTCGGCGGGGGCATCGGCATAGATACGGGCGAGGTCGGATCGCGCCTGGGCATCCGCTTCCCAGGCGGCCCGGTCGACGGGGTGGAGTGTCACCGGCATGCTTGGATCTCCCTGAGCCGGGGTGGCGAGACTCGCCACCGCTGAATTGGGCGCATTGTAGCGGATGGGGTGGCCAATTCTCTATAATGGCAGGCTCGCGGCGACAGGCACAGCAGTCCCTTCGCCCATTCGCTTCTCGGCCCGGTGCCTGGCACCGGCCCTATCCGATATGCGCCCCGGCGCTGGAGACCCTACATGTCCGAGCGTATCGCCACGGTCACCCGCGACACCCGGGAGACCCAGATCAGCGTCACCGTCAACCTCGATGGCGAGGGTCGCCTGACCTGCGAGACCGGCGTTCCCTTTCTCGACCACATGCTCGATCAGGTGGCACGCCACGGCCTGATCGACCTGGAGGTCAAGGCGGTCGGCGACCTGCATATCGATGACCATCACACCGTCGAGGACCTCGGCATCACCCTGGGCCAGGCCTTCGATCAGGCGATCGGCGACAAGCTCGGCATCCGTCGCTATGGGCATGCCTATGTGCCCCTGGACGAGGCCCTGTCGCGTGTCGTGGTAGACTTCTCCGGCCGCCCGGGCCTGTTCATGGACGTGGAGTTCACCCGCGCCGCCATCGGCCGCCTCGATACCCAGCTGTTCTGGGAGTTCTTCCAGGGCTTCGTCAACCATGCCCGGGTGACCCTGCACATCGACAACCTCAAGGGCTTCAATGCCCACCACCAGGCGGAAACCATCTTCAAGGCCTTCGGCCGCGCGCTGCGCATGGCCGTCGAGCCGGACCCGCGCATGGCCGGTCAGATGCCCTCCACCAAGGGCTGCCTCTGAGCCCGGCCTGCAATCATACGAGGAGCGCCCCATGACCATTGCCGTCATCGACTACGGAATGGGCAACCTGCATTCCGTTGCCAAGGCACTGGAGCACGTCACCCACGAGAACGTGATCGTGACCCGCGACGCGCGCTGCATCCGCGGTGCCACCCGACTGGTGCTGCCGGGCCAGGGTGCCATTCGCGACTGCATGGGCGAGCTCGAGCGCACCGAGCTGCGCGGGCTGGTGGAAGAGCTGCTCGCCCGGCAAGCCAAGCCGCTGCTGGGCATCTGCGTAGGTCAGCAGATGCTGCTCGATCACAGCGAGGAGAACAACGGCATCAACTGCCTGGGGTTCCTGCCCGGCGAGGTGAAACGTTTTCCAGTCGACATGCGAGACGACCTCGGGCAGCGCCTCAAGGTGCCCCACATGGGCTGGAACCTGGTGCACCAGCACCACGATCATCCGCTGTGGGCCGGGATCGACCAGGACGAGCACTTCTACTTCGTGCACAGCTACTATGTCGAGGCGGCGGATGACGCCACGGTGTTCGGCACCACCGACTACGGCCGGATAAGCGCCCATGTGGCCATCGGCCGGGACGCCACCTTCGCCGTGCAGTTCCACCCGGAGAAGAGCTCACGCGCCGGCCTCAAGCTGTTGGAAAACTTCGTTCAATGGACGCCCTGAGCGGCGCCACACTCCACAGGCGCCCGCGGCCGCGCCCCTCTTCCTGCAGGCGCCCGCGGCTGGGCCAATCGAGGACACTGACATGCTGGTAATTCCCGCCATCGACCTCAAGGATGGCAAGTGCGTCCGCCTCAAGCAGGGCCGCATGGACGACGCCACCACCTACGGCGACGACCCCGTGGCCATGGCCGCCCGCTGGGTCGAGGCCGGCGCACGCCGCCTCCACCTGGTCGACCTCAACGGCGCCTTCGAGGGCGCACCGGTCAACGGCGAGGCGGTCACCGCCATCGCCCGCGCCTGGCCGGAACTGCCGATCCAGATCGGCGGTGGCATCCGCGAAGCCTCCACCATCGAGCACTACCTCGCCGCCGGCGTCTCCTACGTGATCATCGGCACCAAGGCGGTGAAGGAGCCCGACTTCGTCGGCGAGATGTGCCGCGCCTTCCCCGGCCACGTGATCGTCGGCCTCGACGCCCGCGACGGCTACGTGGCCACCGACGGCTGGGCCGAGGTCTCGTCGGTGAAGGCCACCGACCTGGCCAAGCGCTTCGCCGACGACGGCGTCTCCAGCATCGTCTACACCGACATCGCCCGCGACGGCATGATGTCCGGCGTCAACGTCGAGGCCACCGCGGCGCTTGCCCGCGAGGGCGGACTGCCGGTGATCGCCTCGGGCGGGGTGACCGACCTCGACGACCTGCGCGCGCTGATCGCCGCCGGTGAGCCCGGCATTCTCGGCGCCATCACCGGCCGTGCCATCTACGAGGGCTCGCTGGACGTGGCCGAGGGCCAACGACTGTGCGACGAACTCACTGCAGGGCTCAAGCGAGCCGGGAGCTGAATCATGGGACTGGCCAAGCGCATCATTCCCTGTCTGGACGTGGACGCCGGCCGCGTGGTCAAGGGCGTCAACTTCATCGGCATCCGCGACGCCGGTGATCCCGTGGAGATCGCCCAGCGCTATAACCAGCAGGGCGCCGACGAGATCACCTTTCTCGACATCACGGCGAGCCACGAGGACCGCGGCACCACGGTCGAGATGGTCGAGCGCATCGCTGGCGAGGTGTTCATCCCGCTGACCGTGGGCGGCGGCATTCGCACCTGCGACGACATCCGCACCATGCTCAATGCGGGGGCGGACAAGGTATCGATCAACACCGCCGCGGTGAACAACCCCGACTTCGTGCGCGAGGCCGCCGAACGCTTCGGCAACCAGTGCATCGTGGTGGCCATCGACGCCAAGCGGATATCCGGAGAGGGCGAACCGCTGCGCTGGGAGATCTTCACCCACGGCGGGCGTCGCCCCACCGGGCTCGATGCCGTGGAGTGGGCCAGGAAGATGGTCGAATACGGCGCCGGAGAGCTGCTGCTCACCAGCATGGACCGGGACGGCACCAAGGTCGGCTTCGACCTGGGCGTGACCCGTGCCATCTCGGAGGCGGTGACCGTGCCGGTGATCGCCTCCGGCGGCGTCGGCAACCTCGACCATCTGGTCGAGGGCGTGCTCGAGGGCGGTGCCGATGCGGTGCTCGCCGCCAGCATCTTCCACTTCGGCGAATACACCATCCCCGAGGCCAAGCGCTACATGGCCGAACGCGGTATCGAGATGCGCCTCTGACAGGCATCCGGGAGAGTCGGACACGATGCAATCACCATGGAAGGCGGCGGCTGGCGGCGTCATGGTCCTGGCCATGCTCCTGCTGCTGGCAGTCACGGGCCAGGCCGCTGCCGAGGAAGCGCCGATCTGGCCACCGGCCCTGGAGCTCGATCACGCACTGGTGCAGACCAGTCTCTACACACGCCACCACAGTGCCGATCCGGAACACACCGACGATCAGCGGCTGATCGGCTTCGAGCTGCACAATCCGCAGCGCTGGCTGGCCGGGACGGCGTGGTTCAAGAACTCCTTCGACCAGGACTCCCTCTATCTCTATGTGGGCCGGGAGTTTCCCTTCTGGAAACCCGCCGAGTCGGTCACCTTTCGCGCCAAGCTCACCGCCGGCGCCCTCCACGGCTACCGCGGCGAGTACCGCGACAAGATCCCCTTCAATCGCTACGGGATCGCCCCGGCGGCACTGCCCAGCGTCGGCGTGCAGTGGGGGCGCGTCGAGTCCGACCTGATCGTGTTCGGCACCGCCGGCCTGTTGGTGACCGCCGGCGTGCGCTTCTAGCGTCTAGTCCATCGACAGGCCCAGATTGCTGACGCCATCGTTGCGCCCCAGGCGGCGCAGCAGCTTGATCGCATCGCGATCGAGCGGGCCTTCGACCGCCTCGAGCACCGCATCCTGGAAGTCGTTCTCGTCGGCCATCAGCGGATGATCGCGCACCAGCACGGCAAGCCGCCCGGCATCCTCCTCGCCCTCGGTGAGCTCGATGTAGGCGCGCACGCCGCCCTTCGAGGTGCGACTGACCTCGAGCACCGCCTCGGGAGCCTCGCCGCGCAGGGTGTCGAGCAGCGCCGAGAGCGCCACCACCGCCTCCAGGGCCCGCCGGGCGCCGAAGCTGTCATCGTCCGCCGGTGGCTCGAGCTCGGCCAGCTTCTCGGCCTGGCGCTCGAAGTCTATCTTCGCGCCATGCACCACCAGCCGCTCCCAGACCAGGTCGAGGATCACCCGCAAGCCATGCGGGTCACCGTGACCACACGTCTGGGCATAGAGAACGTAATTGGGCAGCAGCCGCTCGCACAGCGCCGCCATGAAGGCCTGCTGCCGTCGCGGCTCGAGTCGCTGCAGCCGCTGGTGGAAGCCGCCGGAAGCCTGGCTCATGAAGTCTCCTCGCTGATCGGTTGTCTCATGTCTGGATGGCAGCGATCGGCCTCAGGGCCAGAGCCGCTCGGCGTCGACCCGGCCGCGCACATCGAAGGCCACGCCCTCGGCGATCAGCAGGTCGCGCTGGGTCCGCGCACCGCCATGATCGGCGAGCCGGCGGGAGGCACTGATCACCCGATGCCAGGGCAGCCCGTGCCCGTCCGGCAAGCGCCGCAGCGCCGCCCCCACCATGCGCGGGGTGGCCCCGTCGGTCATCGCGGCGATGCCTCCGTAGGTGGTCACCCGCCCCGGAGGTATCGCCGCCACGATGGTGTAGATCTGTTCCTCCAGCTCACGCTTCATGTACCCTTTCGCTCCACACTTTCACTCCACTGCGTCCACCCATCGATGGCGAGGCTTCCATGCACCTTCACCTGCTTCAGCACAGTCCCCACCATGGTCCGGCCCGGTTGGCCGACTGGCTGACCAGCATGGGCCACAGCTATACGATCTTTCACCTCGATGCGGGGGAGCTTCCGCCCCGGCTGGCCGACTGCGACGCCCTGGTCGTGCTCGACGGGCCCATGGGCAGCGCCGATGATGCCGAGCACCCCTGGCTCCGACGAGAGCGCAAGCTGGTCGAGCAGGCCCTCGACGGCAGCAAGCCGCTGCTGGGCATCGGCCTGGGCGCGAAGCTGATCGCCTCGGCGCTGGGCGCCGTGGTCTCGGCGGGCACCTTCGCCGAGACCGGCTGGCATCGGATCGATTTGGCTCCCGACAGCCCCTTCGACCTGCCGGAGCAGTTCGACGCCTTCATGTGGCACCGCGATGTCTTCGGGCTACCCGACGACAGCCAGCCCCTGGGCGGCAGTGCGGCGAGCCCGGTGCAGGGGTTCGCCTGGGATGCCGGCCGGGTGGTCGGCCTGCTCTGCCACCTGGAGGCGACCCCGGACAGCGTGACCGCGCTGCTCGACCACCAGGTCCCACCCGCTGGCTGCGACACCAGCCCCCATACCCAACCGCGCGACGCCATGCTCGACGAGCCGAAACGGTTCGACCTCCTCGCCCCGCTGCTCGATCGCGTACTCAGCCAATGGCTGCGCAGCGTCCCGGCCTGATGCGGCCTCAGGCCGGCTGGCCGGGTGCCGAGGGCCTGGCCTCGGTCGACCAGGCCCTGGCCGCCTCGAGGCAGCTCTCCCAGTCCCCCACGTGGAGGAAGCGCTGCTCGGGATGCTTCGCCAGCTGGTGGCGGTACATGGGGTCGTAGTATTCGGTGAGCAGCGGGGCCAGCCACGCCTCGTGGGCCTGACGGTTACCACGCTCGTGCTCACGGAAGGCCAGCGCCTGCAACCGCTGCAGCCTGGCCAGCCGAGCACTGCCCAGGCGTTTCCTGAGCCGGGCCAGGGAGCCGGCGAGCTGCTTGCGCATCAACGCCCAGCCCAACCAGTCGCCGAACTGCTGGCGATGAACCTCCCAGAGATCGTCGATGTAGTCCTTGTGGATCTGCACGAGTCGCCAGTCCAGGGGCATCTCCACCCGCAGCCGCGGTGCGGACTCCATGGCCCGCCAGAAAGTCAGTGGAATGTTGGCGGCCCCGATGTGACGGGACTCGTCCTCGACGACCAGCGACCCCGGCAGATCCAGCAGGCGTAGCCCCATGGCGTGCTCGAAGTCGATCTGGGAGGGCGCCGGCAGCGGGTGACGCCCGAAGGCGGAGCCCTTGTGGCGAGCACACCCCTCCAGGTCGAGCCCATTGGCGAGCGCCCGGATCAGCGCCGTCTTGGCGCAGCCGGTCAGCCCGCCCACCACCAGCAGCGGCTGCTCGGCGGCGGCATCGATCCGCGCGCAGAGCGCCTGGCGCATCGCCTTCCAGCCCCCGCGGATACGCGGGCGCTCGAGGCCGGCATCCATCAGCCACTGCTGGGCGACCTGCGAGCGCAACCCGCCGCGAAAGCAGTAGATGATGGCGTCGGGGCGGGACTCGACCAGTCGGCGCCAGGCGGCGACCCTGGTCGCCTTGATCCCGTCGCGAACCAGCCGCTCGCCGAGCTCGATGGCGGCCTGCTGACCGTGCTGCTTGTAGGCGATGCCGACCAGGTGACGCTCCTCGTCGTCCATCAGCGGCAGGTTGACGGCACCGGGCAGCGCCCCCTGGGCGAACTCGACCGGGGCACGCACGTCGATCAGCATGCGCCCTTCCCGCAGTAGCGCGAGGTCCGGCTCGACCAGCGGCAGGCTCATCCACGCACCTCGATCAGCACCTCGCTCGTGGCGGAGATGATCTCGCCGAAGGGCACGAGCTCGATGCCGTGGGCACGGCCGATGCGCTCGACGTCATCCTCCCAGGAGGGATGCACCGACAGCAGCAGCCCCCCCGAGGTCTGGGGATCGCAGAGCCACTGCCAGTGCGCCTCGTCCATGGCCGGCAGCGAGGCACCCAGCGCCTCCCGGTTACGCCGGGTACCTCCCGGCACCGCCCCCTGGCGGCGATAGGCCTCGGCCTCGACCAGGCGCGGTAGGCGACGGAAGTCGACTCGCGCGGCCACGCCGCTGGTCGCACACACTTCGGCCAGGTGGCCCGCCAGGCCGAAGCCGGTGACATCGGTCATGGCGTTCACCCCCTTGACCGTTGCCAGCTCCATGCCAATGGCGTTGGACTTGAGCATGGTCTCGCGCGCCAGCCCCTGGTGGTCGACATCGAGCAGGCCCTGCTTCTCGGCGGTGGTCAGCATGCCCACGCCCAGTGGCTTGGTCAGGAACAGCAGGTCGCCCACCTGAGCCCCCTTGTTGAGCTTGAGGTGGGTGAGATCCACCAGGCCGTTGACCGCCAGGCCGAAGATCGGCTCCGGGGCATCGATGGAGTGCCCCCCGGCCAGCGCCAGACCCAACTCGCGGCACACCGCCTGGGCGCCGGCCACTACGTCACCGGCCACCTCCGGCCCCAGCTTGTCCAGCGGCCAGCCCAGGATGCCGAGTGCCAGCACCGGCTTGCCTCCCATGGCATAGACGTCGCTGATGGCATTGATCGCGGCGATGCGGCCGAAGTCGAAGGGATCGTCGACGATGGGCATGAAGAAATCGGTGGTGGCGATCATGCCGCGCCCGTCGCCCAGGTCGTAGACGGCGGCATCCTCCCGCCCCTGGTTGCCGACGATCAGCCGCGAGTGACTGGCGCCCGGCCCGGCCTTGGCCAGGATGCCGTCGAGTACGTCGGGGGCGATCTTGCAGCCACAGCCGGCCCCATGGCTGTACTGAGTCAGGCGGATGGCGCTCATCTCGTTCTCCTTGGCAATCGTTACCGGTATTCTACAACATGAGGGCGCGCCCTTCGGGACACGTCTCACAGCACTTCCAGGGCATCGGCCAGCTTGTCCACCGCCACCACCTCCATGCCCTCGGGCGCGCGCTTGGGGGCATTGGCACGCGGCACGATGGCTCGCCGGAAGCCGTGCTTGGCGGCCTCGACGATACGCTCCTGCCCGCTGGGCACCGGGCGGATCTCGCCGGAGAGCCCCACCTCGCCGAACACCACCAGCTCGCGAGCCAGGGGGCGATTCTGCAGGCTGGAGACCACCGCCAGCAGCACCGCGAGGTCGGCGCTGGTCTCCAGCACCTTGACCCCACCGACCACGTTGAGAAAGACGTCCTGGTCGCCGGTGAACAGGCCACCGTGGCGATGCAGTACCGCCAGCAGCATCGCCAGGCGGTTCTGGTCCAGGCCCACGGCGACCCGGCGCGGATTGCCGAGCGCCGAGTCGTCGAGCAACGCCTGCACCTCCACCAGGATCGGCCGCGTGCCCTCCCAGACCACCATCACCAGGCTGCCGGAAGCTTGCTCCTCGCCCCGCGACAGGAAGATGGCGCTGGGGTTCTTCACCTCCTTGAGGCCGTGCTCGAGCATGGCGAACACCCCCAGCTCGTTGACCGCCCCGAAGCGGTTCTTCTGGCCCCGCAGGGTGCGGAAGCGCGAGTCGGCCCCGCCCTCGAGCAGCAGCGAGGCATCGATCATGTGCTCGAGTACCTTGGGGCCGGCCAGGGTGCCATCCTTGGTCACGTGGCCCACCAGCAGCAGCACGGTATTCGACTGCTTGGCGAAGCGCGTCATGGCCGCGGCGGACTCACGCACCTGGGCCACGCCACCGGGCGCCGACGAGATGTCCTCCAGGTGCATGGTCTGGATGGAATCGATCACCAGTATCTCCGGACGCTCGCGCTCGGCCACGGCGAGAATGGTCTCGACACTGGTCTCGGCCAGCATCTTGAGCCCCCGGGTGGGCAACTGCAGGCGGTGGGCGCGCATCGCCACCTGGGAGAGCGACTCCTCGCCGGTGACGTAGAGGACTCGGCGTCCCTGGGCCAGCTTGCAGGCGGTCTGCAGCAGCAGGGTCGACTTGCCGGCTCCGGGGTTGCCGCCCAGCAGCACCGCCGACCCCGGTACCAGGCCGCCCCCCAAAACCCGGTCGAACTCCTCGAAGGTCGAGGAGAGCCGCGGCACTTCGGCGAGATCGACGTTGGCCAGGTCGACCACCTCGCGCGACAGGCCGCCGGCATAGCCGCCACGACCGGCACCGGTGGCCACGCCGGCGCCGGGCCGCGCCGCCGCCAGGCGCACTTCGCTCAGGGTGTTCCATTCCTGGCAGCTGCTGCACTGCCCCTGCCACTTGCGGTATTCGGCGCCGCACTCGGTGCAGACGAAGGCGCTTTTCGCTTTGGCCATGCGGTGCTCTCTATTGACGTGTCGCGTCCATTCTAACGCAGGAGGGCGGCCCGCAGGCCGCCCTCCCGAATCGCTGCTCCGGCGATCACTGACGCTGCAACTGCAGCATCTCGTTGTTCTGGAAGCGGCGGCGCTGGGGATCGATCAACTCCAGCGTCTGGTCGTCGACACGCAGGAAATAGTAGATCTGGCCCTCGCCGTCCGGCGTCAGTTCGTAGACGGTGGCATCCGGATCCGCAGCAGTGCCACCGAGCACCTCCCAGTTGCCGGCATAGTTCTCGTCAGGCGGATTCTGCGGGTGCTCCCGGTAGGTGGCCTGGAGGGAGAAGGTGCGCTCCTCCGCTGTCGACTGCTCGTCACCGGTCAGCCGCACGTCGAGATCGATCCCATCACAATTGCGGCACGGCAGGGTGCCCTGATAGACCACCTCGGAGTCGTCCATTTCGGGTGCCGCAGCACGATCATCGGTCGGGCCGGCGGCACAACCGGCCAGCAGGGCGAGCAAGGCCGAGCCGGCCAGCAAGGTCCTGATTTGCATTTTAGTCCTCCTAACCAAAGGGCATGACGCCGTTAGCCACGGCAGCCTGAGTGACAGCATAACCTCTCACGCCATCAGCGGACAGTCTCCTGCGCCGGGGGTTCCCCGGTCATGACGCACCGGAATGCACGTAGGCGAACACCACCGCCAGTACCACCGGCATCACCACCAGGCTGCCCAGGTTGCCGATCAGCACGAGCGAGGCCACCTTGTGCGGCTCCTGACGGTACTGCTCGGCCACCAGATAGTTGAGCACCGCCGGTGGCAGCGCGGCAAACACCCACAGTGCCGCGGCCTGGAGTCCGTCGAGGCCGAGCAGCCACACCAGCGGCGCCGCCAGCACCAGGCCGGAGAGCGGACACAGCAGGGCCCCGAGCAACCCGGCCTTCCAGTCGCCGAAGTCGATGTCCAGCATCCTCACCCCCAGGGCGAAGAGCAACAGCGGAATGCAGACCCCACCCAGCATGTGTAGCGCCTCCAGCAGCCAGCCTGGCAGCGGCACACCCGCCAGGTTGATGCCCAGTCCAGTGATGCTGGCCAGCACGATGGGCATCCGCAGCAGTCGCCAGAGCGGCGTCTGCGGGCTAAGCATGTAGAGACCCACCGAGAAGTGCAGCAGCATCTCGACGATGAACAACACGACCGCCGCCGGTAGCGCCGCCTCGCCGAAGGCCAGCAACAACAACGGGATCCCCATGTTGCCCGAGTTGTTGAACATCATCGGCGGCAGGAAGGTCTTCGGCTCCAGACGCAACCATTTCGCCAGCGGCCAGAGCAGCAACCCCGATCCCAGCACCACCACCGCCCCGGCCAGCGCCAGGCCGACATACTCCTCCAGCGGTGCCTGTCCATCGGCGAGCACGGCGAATACCAGCATGGGCACGAACAGCTCCATGTTGAGGGTATTCATGCCGCGAATATCGGGGGTGCGATAGCGACCGTAGAGGGTTCCACAGCCGGCGATCAGGAACACCGGCAGCAGGGTGGCGAGGATCTGGGCCGTCATGTTGGGATCCAGTGGATTCGGATACGCGAAAATGGGCACCAGCCTAGCATGCCGGCGGCTTGCGCGGTCACGCTGCGCGCGTCACCATGACTGGAGTCCATCCATCCCGAGCCACCCGAGCGAGTGACCATGAGCAAGTTCTGGAGCCCCGTGGTTCGCGAACTGACGCCCTATGTACCCGGCGAGCAGCCCCGTGAACGCCTGACCAAGCTGAACACCAACGAGAATCCCTACCCCCCGGCACCCGGCGTCGGGGCGGTGCTGCGCGACTTCCCCACGGACCATCTGCGGCTCTACCCCGATCCCGAGTCGCGAGCCCTGCGCCAGGCGCTTGCTCGAGAGCTCGGCGTGACGGTGGAGGAGGTCTTCGTCGGCAATGGCTCCGATGAAGTCCTCGCGCTGGCCTTCCACGCCTTCTTCTGTCAGGCAAGGCCGTTGGCGATGCCCGACATCACCTACAGCTTCTATCCCGTCTACTGCAGACTGTATGGCATCGAGCGCCGCACCCACGCCCTCGACGACCAGTGGCAGGTGGACCTGGAGGCCTTCGGCCCCGACTGCGGCGGCGTGATCTTCGCCAATCCCAATGCCCCCACCGGCCATGGCCATGGCCGCGACGCCATTGCCGGGCTGCTCGAGCGCGTCACCGAGTCGGTGGTGCTGGTGGACGAGGCCTATGTGGATTTCGGCGGCGAGAGCGCCGTGCCGCTGGTCGCGCATTACCCCAACCTGCTGGTCACCGGCACCTTCTCCAAATCGCGCAGCCTGGCTGGGATACGCCTGGGCTACGCGGTGGGCTCACCCGAGCTGATCGAGGGGCTCGAGCGCGTCAAGGACTCCTTCAACTCCTACCCCATCGACAGCCTGGCCAGCGCCATCGGCATTGCCGCACTGGAAGACAGGGAGCACTTCGAGGCTTGCCGCGAGAAGGTGATCACCACCCGGGAGCGGACGCGACGGCGCCTGGCAGATCTCGGCTTCGAGGCACTACCATCGCAGACCAACTTCATCCTGGCGCGTCATTCCGAATTCGACGCCGCCCAGCTGTTTGTCGGGCTGCGCGAGCGCGGCATTCTGGTACGCCACTTCGGCAGCGACGCCCTGCGTGACTTCCTGCGTATCTCCATCGGCACCGAGGACGAGATGAACAGCCTGATCGAGGCCCTGGAAACTTTCTGCCGCTGAGGCCAGGACGGCAGCCGGTCGGCATGACCGGCTACCGCCGTCTCAACGCCAACGCTCGGTAATCCGTCGATACTCCCCTGACTCCCGAATCAGGTCGAAGCCGGTATCGAAGTCGCGCAATAGCTGCTCGGTGGTCGGGTTGTCCCGCAGGCCGACCACATACTCCTTGCTGGAACCGAACTCCGGCAGCTTCTCGAACCGATCCTGCAGGCCCATTTCCTTGAGCACGTAGTCCCAGTTCGTTTCGTACCCCGCAAAACCATCCAGACGCTGCCGCTCCAGCATGCGGAACCCCTGCTCGATACTGTCCACGGGATACTTCGAGATCCCTTCCTGCGCGGCCCAGGCATCGCCAAAGTTGTAGCCGCGCACCATGCCGATGGTCATGCCATCCAGGGACGACAAGCCTTGCCAGTCGATCTCCGTCTCCGGATTGATGTAGACCCGGAAGGCTGCATCGTTGATGGGCGAACGGGAATAGGAGAAGTAGGCCAGTCGCTCCGTGTTCATGCCGGTCGGATACAGCAGGTCCACGCGACCTTCCTTGACGCTGGCCATCGCCCTGGCCCAGTGGGTGACGACCAGTTCAATGGTATAGCCTTGAGCATGGAAGCTCTCGCGCAGGATGTCCCAGCTGTAGCCCTGGAATCCGACCGCATCGGAACCGGGCGGTACCACCACTTCAGCATAGCGAGGCGCCCTATCCTCCTTGTAGAAGCCATAGGGAGGGTAGTCGAAGAGCGTGGCGATCCGCACACGCTTGTCCGCTGCCGCATGGCCCATGCCCCCGGGCATCAGCACGAACACAACCGTCAGCGCTAACCAGCGTTGCCATGCCATGGTAGGCCTCCCGATACCTGCAGTGGCTCACAGCATAGTCCCTGAGCAGGCCCTGGTAACCATGATCGTTCAACCTTTCTCACCGGCTGCCACAGCCGCAGAACGAGGAAAGCCCCGGATTCATTCGAATCCAGGGCTTTCGGTATAGATGCCTGACGATGACTCGGGCGGCGCTCCGCTACTCTCCATGGGAGCCCCCCAAACGACGAAACCCCGACCAGTGGCCGGGGTTTCTGAATAGATGCCTGACGATGACCTACTCTCGCATGGGGAGACCCCA
Organism: Halomonas kalidii; assembly: GCF_030010475.1. Classification (NCBI taxonomy): domain Bacteria; kingdom Pseudomonadati; phylum Pseudomonadota; class Gammaproteobacteria; order Oceanospirillales; family Halomonadaceae; genus Halomonas; species Halomonas kalidii. The sequence continues at coordinate 148,589 of NZ_JASCQN010000021.1, forward strand.
CACTACCATCGGCGCTGAGCGGTTTCACTACTGAGTTCGGCA